>JBGPRA010000064.1:0-11482 GCA_041489375.1 Bathyarchaeia archaeon
AAAGGTACCTCGTAAATCACATAATAGTGTCTCTTGTCCTTGAGTGGGTCAAACCTGTAGACCATAAACTCGGCGTTCTCAGCTTCGCTTAACCTAGCTCTAGTAGCCAAATTAGTACTCCCTCTCTTTGACGACCCACCTCGACAGTTGAACAGGCTTGTATTCGAAACGCGGTCCATCGCTCGTATGGAAGGCTAAGGTATGTTTCAGCCACTCTTCGTCGTTCCTCTTGACATAGTCTAGTCTGTAGTGGCTTCCTCTGCTCTCCTGCCTCAAGAGGGCGCCTCCCGTGATTGCTAATGATACGTCCAGCATCCCCGTTAACATCAGGGCGTCCAGTAGGTCGAGATTAAAGGTGCTGTGCCCTCCGGAGACCCCAGAGTTCTTGTAGAACTTCTCTTTGAGGAGCTTGATCTTTGATAAACCCTCAGTCAGCTTCTCTCCTTCTCTGAATATACCAACGTAGTCCCACATGATGTTTTGAAGCTCTTTTCGAATGTGGTGGTGATTTATGCTGTCTTTTTCCGACCCGCGCTTGATCAGGGACTTGATGAGGAAATCTACCTCATTCAGGGCTTTTTCGATGGCTGCTTCGCCTCCATATTGTGACCCCAATAGGGACCCTGCTGCCGCGGATCCTGCTCTCGCCCCGAAGACTAGACAATCAAGAAGTGAATTTCCACCGAGTCGATTGGCTCCGTGGATACTCACGTATGCGCATTCACCGGCGGCGTACAAGCCATGTATGCGAGCTTGACCAACGGAATCTGTCTCAATACCCCCCATGGTGTAGTGTTGGCCAGGTTGTACGGGAATCGGTTCCTTGGTGGCGTCAACGCCGGCCATCCTCAGGGCTAGCTCCTGTATTTGGGGGAGCTTCTCCATTATCGTTTTGGCCCCAAGGTTTGTTATGTCTAAATTGACGTAGCCGCCTTCGAATCCCCTGCCCTCGAGGATCTCCTTCCAAATCGCTCGGGCCACGATGTCCCTAGGTGCAAGCTCCATCTTATCCGGTGCGTATCTCTGCATGAATCGCTCCCCAGAAGCATTATAGAGCAATCCTCCTTCTCCTCTCGCCGCCTCGGTGATGAGGATGTTGCTCCCCAGGAGTGTCGTGGGATGGAATTGCACGAACTCCATGTCCTCCATCGGGACACCCGCCCAATATGCCATGGCGACTCCGTATCCGGTGCACTGGTGCGCATTAGTTGTCCGAGAATAGACTCTGCCTGCGCCACCGGTGGCGATGATGATCGCCTTAGCCTGTAACCCCTCAATCTGGCCGCTCTTCAAATCCAGGGCAACCACGCCGCGGACTCCCCCTTCATCAACCACCAATCGGAGGGCAATCTTCTCGTTTAGTTGAACGACTCCGAGTCTCAGAGCCTGCTGATAAATGGTGTGTGTGATTGCGTGGCCAGTCTTATCGGCTGCGTAGCAGGTTCTGGGGAACTCGGCTCCTCCGAAGGGTCTCTGCGCTATTCTGCCATCGTCATACCTGCTGAAGGGACAGCCCCAGGTATCCAGTTCTCGAACTCTAATAACTGCGTCTTTGCAAAGCTCGATGACTGAGTCTTGATCGGCTAGGTAATCGGCTCCTTTCACTGTGTCAAATGCATGTTTCTCGACGCTGTCTGACGGATCCGAGTTTCCCAGCGAGGCGTTTATCCCACCCTGCGCTGCCACAGAGTGGGATCTCATCGGATATGTTCCACTCAGAATGGCGACATCTGCGCCGTGGGTCTTGGCTTCGATGGCTGCCCTTATGCCTGATAGTCCTCCGCCTACGACTATTATCTCGTACTTGTCCAAGGTGAAGTACCTCATAGACCGACCGCGTATGCCCACCAGAACATGAAGACTAGTGTGGCGAGGACAACCAGGTAAAAGAGAACCTTCTCATATTTCGCTAAGAATCCCACTGATTCGATCAGAATCACGCGGACACCGTTGAATGTATGGTAGGCGAATGAGAACACTAGCAAATCTACTGTGACGAAGTCTCCTCCGGGGATGATGAATCCGAATTGGTTGTCCATGATGTGCAGTACCCCGGTTACGATGAGGATTATGGCTGATAATCTGTGAAGGAGCCAGGCCCACATCCCAAGGCCCCGTTTTCTGGAGAATGTGACCCAGTTGATCACGTTTCTGCTGCTTGAAGCAGGATCTCGACTTTCGCTGGTTATTTGATCCTCTGATCCGGTCATGTTATCAAAGATTAGTGGTAAACATTGATTAATAATCTTGATTAATGTCTTCATGTGCGCGACCTTGAATATTTTTAGGTTTGATTTCATGAGCAAGTTCGATTCAATTTTATAAATAGAAAACAGTTTTAATACCGATTTTCCTTAAAATAGGTATGAATGATTATCGACTGGAGAAAGATTTTCTAAGCGAGATTAAGGTTCCTTATTATGCCTTTTATGGTTCTTTCACCGTCAGAGCTTTAGAGAATTTTAATATTTCTGGTTTAAGGATTGGAGTAGAATTTACAAAGGCGCTTGCTATGGTTAAGCTGGCGTCTGTTAGGGCAAATAACAAGTTAAAGCTTCTCGACGATTCAAGGGCGGAGGCGATAGTTGAGGCGGCCAATGAGGTGATAGAGGGTAAACATTGCGATGCTTTCCCTCTGGATGTGTTCCAAGCCGGCGCCGGGACGCCGTGGAACATGAATATGAATGAGGTTCTAGCGAATAGGGCTAACCAACTACTTGGGTCGTCTCTTGGTCGCTATGTCCCTGTTCACCCGAATGATCACGTAAACATGTCTCAGTCCTCCAACGACGTCATCCCGACTGCGACTAGAATCACGATACTCGGTCTCAGCAGGAACCTTAAGGAAGAGCTCCATAGACTAGAGTTGACGCTTTCAGGTAAGTCTAGGCAATTTAGGAACCTGATTAAGAGTGGAAGAACTCACTACAGGGACGCCGTTCCCATCACGTTAGGTCAGGAATTCAAGGCGTATGCCTCAGCGATAAAACACGGGTCTGAGAGAATAGAAAACGCTGAGAAGGAGATACGGGGTGTCGTGGTTGGAGGAACGGCTGTTGGCACGGGGATAAATACTCACCCGGATTTCGCGAAGGTATGCCTGGGCTACCTGAATGAGTTGACCAATCTAGATCTAAGGTTAGCCCCTGATTTTATTGAGAAGACACAGTTCACCTCGGACTTTCTGGGATACTTTAACGCACTATCTGAGTTATGCTCTGACCTGATAAAGATCAACAATGATCTTATGCTTCTGAGCTCTGGTCCAATGACTGGACTGAACGAGATAACGCTTCCATCTGTTGAGCCCGGTTCAAGTATAATGCCTGGGAAGGTAAACCCGAGCATCATAGAGTCCTTGAATATGGTTTGCTTTCAAGTCATTGGGAATAGAGAGGCGGTTGCGAACGCCGTGAAGTTTGGCAGCCTCGACTTGAACGTCTATCTTCCTTTGATCGCGTTCAATGCAGACAACTCTTTGCATTGGCTCACCTCAGCGGTGAAGAACCTCAATGAGAAGTGTGTCGTTGAAATAACGGCGAACAAAGAGACCACGAGCCACTATTACCTCTATTCAAATGCATTCGCTACGGCGATATCGCCTATCATTGGATACGATAAAGTTGCAGAGCTAGCGAAAGAAGCTGGGGCCAAGAGAAAAACCGTGGCGGAGTTAGTTGTTGGGAAAGAATTGCTATCTAAGAAGGAGCTACTGGAACTCGAGAAAGCGGTAACAAAACCTGATATTGGGTTCGTGGAAAAAATTAGACGTGTGCATGAAAAGAATCCTAAGAAATCGCATGCGGGAAATTTCTAGATACTAGAGTATGATGAGCGCGCGCGCCTGATTATCGCTTCTAGAGACTCCTCGACTCTACAGGAAGTTTTTCCCGAAGAATAAGCATCAACCATATGATTTTTAATCGCAAGCATGTGAGAATATTTCACGCAAATGAGCAGAACAAACTACAAGCTAATCATGTATTCGCGCGCGCGACTCAGAGAGCTGAGTCCAAATCGTGGTGACCGATTACGATAAGATAGAATCCTTAAGGATCAAGGACACGAAAATCAGGAAGAAGAATTGACAAAAAACCACTATTCCTAAAGGACTAATCATCTCAATATAATATAAATAATCGAATAAGCCCCATTAGGAGCTATCCCAGAGATGGGAGGTAGAAACAACTCAAGACAATAGCATTAGAGTCATTCAGTCTTGACCACACGAAGATCAAGGCCCCCTACGTCAGATTATCTAAACGGGTCGAAGTCCCCGGAAGCGGCTACGAGATATCCACCTTTGACTTCAGAGTCCGCACCCCAAACACGGAGCTTCTAACTCCCAAGGTGGCGCACTCGTTGGAGCACCTCTTCGCCGTCGCCCTCAGGGCGGAGTTCGAGGAGCACCAACCGGGCCTCAAGGTGTTGGATGTTTCACCTATGGGCTGCAGAACCGGCTATTACTTGACCGTGCTAAACCCGGTGGGGACGCTCTCGCTGGTGCGGGCGACGGAGGCTGTGAAGGCTATGCTCCAAGTAGCACTCGAGATTAGGGAGCTGCCGGGAGCGCGCCTCGAGACCTGCGGCGCTTACAAGGAACACGACTTCGAGAGAGCGAGAGAGGAAATATCGCACCTCACGCGGGAGGAGATAACGCCACTAGAAAAGCCGCCCCTCCTAACCTGAGCTTAAAAGTGGATCATGTGCAACTGAAGAATTTTGCACATGCGCTATCTTCTACAATAGAATAATCATAGAGTTAAAAGCAGACCTGACTGAGAAAAAGAGGATGGAACTACTGGCTGAGTCGCATAACTACTTTGCACGCCTGGGCTCAATATGAGAGTGAAGAGACTCCTCGACTCGCTCATAGTTACGGATGAAGTCCATCAGCTCCAGGGTACAATTTTATCTCTCTAAAGACACATTTACGCTCGAATAATAGTGAGGCCTAGCTTCGGATCATTATCTGGATTTTTATCATGTATCTCGTCTTCTATCTGAGTGATCATTTCCAAACTCCTTAACCAAGCATCTGCCTCCTCGGGGGAAAACAAATGGATCACTTTGAGGTGACTGCACCATGGTTCACAGACGGTTCTCATATAATCAGCTCTCCTTCTACCAAATGGTGACGAGGTATGCACGAAACCTTACTCTGTTAAAAAGACCTTTTATCGAAAAGGGGTTTCCTCTCAGTACCTTTTTTCGATAACGAAGCCTTGAAAGCGTTCGTAGAACTAATCTACGAAAAGTAGTATTGATGGGGTAATTAAGCCATACTAGGATATTTGCTCGAGACCAAACTATATCACGAACCTCATTGTAACTTCCATCCACTACCCAGGATTCTCCACTAATGGCTACTTTAACACGGAGTCGAAATATTTCGAGAGACGTTTGCTTCCACCCAGGCTCCCAGTGCATAGCATCTAATTCGATGTGAGGGAGCTTCAAGGTTCATGCAAGGTTCTTTGCTAATGTTGTTTTACCTGATCCTATTGCGCCTACAACTGCGAACCTCTTGCTACCCATACCAATTCCTCGAACATTGTTAAATATAAAAAAGGTATCTCGCGCCGGAGCGCGTAAATAGGTTTTTATTAACCGTTTACAAAAATTTGATTGTGAAATAGGGATGGGCGTGACCTATAAACCGGAGGACGCGAAGAGGCGTCGAGTCAAAGATAAGGCTCTGAAAGACCTGGACCCCAGCCTAAGGGAGCCTTCAATAAAACTCATAGAAAGTCCCAGTGGTGAAGACCCCGAGAGGAAACTCACTGAGAATAAAGGCTCTAAGAAGACAAGGAGTCAGATAAAGAAGAAGTAACGAAGCAATCGCCATACGTCCCAATATTAAATAATTGGATAAGCGATGGATCCATATAGCAATGAAGTGTACACTTACTACATTCCTTATACCTAGACCAATCATATTTTCTCCACAACGAGCTGATGTCCACATCAGAGACTTTCGTGGATGATCTATAGTTACTAAGACAGTAACAAGGTTGAATAATCTCGCGCGCGCAGGGTCAACGTTCGCCACCAGCCAGGGCTTACAATCCCAAGCCTGCTTACCACCCATGATCCTGAGCTTCACGTTGTACGTCTTAAGATGTCGCGCTCGCGTGCGAAAAACAGGCGTGGTAGAGCATAGCTGAGGCGGTGAAACCACGTAGCCCACCAGAAGAGTCAATCATCACGAAGACAATCCATCACGCAGAAGATCTCCATCAAGAGCATCTATAACGCTCGCGCCCTGAGTGGGCCGTGACTAGTGGCGAGAGAGCGCGCGGGTGTGTGTAACTTTGATTCTTCGTGACTGATCGGGGAGAGAAATAAGACAGCAGAGTGGAGTTCAAGCTCTGAAGAGCGGGCATATTAAGAACCTTATGCCGAGGCGGGAGTATTTCTACACAGCACGCGAAGAGTCAAGGCAGAGACTCCGAGATGTCGACGGCTATCCTCATAGCTGCCTCCCTCAGCTTCAAAGATGGCTCACCGATCTCGGTTCGTGGCTCGACGAGGAGTAAACGGCTCTCAACATTGAGTAAGGCTGAGAGGTAGTGGTTGAGAGTCGTCAGCGGCGACTCATGAAGGCTGGTGATGGTGTGCTTCTCCAGGGTTATGAGGCGGGTATCGCCGGGCGTCATCCCGGAGCGCGTGGCGAGCAGGTAGAGGATATGAGTCGGATGATAGTTACTGATCTGCTCAGTATAGTTCTCCGGCCTGTCCTCCGCTCTGATTACGAGGGTGTTCCGTGGTTTCATCTTGGCAAGCTCCTCTGCGATGAGCAGGCCGGTGGACTCGTCGCCACGGAGACTTCTCCCGACTCCAACAACTATTATACGGGGCTCGGGGTTCTCAAGCCAGAACCTATGCAGCTTCTCCTTTAGATGAGTACTAGAATCGCGTGAATCATTCATGTTTCGATTATCACCCTATACACTCTCACGCGCAGCGCTGTAATTTATACATCGCACCAATCGGCTATGAATAGTGCTGGTGTCTTTGTCACCTCATGAGTGAGGATAGGTCGACGTATTCTTCGACGCCATAGTAGTTGATCCCAGTCGGTCGTGTGCGCTAGCTTTTCAGGAAGTAGTCGCGCGCATTTGATCTACGCTGATAGCAGTTCCCAATTGCTCGAGAAGAAAAGGGGGAACAGGGATAAGAATGAATAAATAATGTCTAATAAAACGAATTATTACTCTGGCTCAATTGTTGGCATCCAAGGTACCACTCTGATCGATGGGTCTCGGAGGTCATTCAGAATGGCTACGTTCAGAAGCAGCGGAGTGATCGACTCTATGAACTTCGAGTTCTCGAGAGGTCCAACCCGGAGGGGGCGAAGGTTAGGAATGTCCCTGACTATGCTCCCAACTTTGGCTAGAGAAAGCTCATCGTCCCCCGCTAGGAGCACATCGATGTTCAGCACCGAGTCGATGTTATAAAGATAGGATGCGGGAACCGTCTGGAACGCTGAGACCACATACGCCGGTTTAACGACGTCCTGTATCACCTCAGCAGCTGAACGCGTACGCATGTCAGTTAGCCCTTCACCCTCCAGCGGAGTCCAGTAGAATAGCTTCTTCCTCCGGCTCATGGGGACCACCGTGGAGATAACCACTTTTTCAGGCGTGAATAGGGACGAGAACCCTATCAGGTACTCAGCTGAGACGTTCGGGGGGAGAGAAACGATAACCACTTCCGACTCCTTCACCGCGTCCTCGTTTAGGACGCCTTTAATACTCCCCTTCATCGCAGATTGATAGAAGCCTTTGGCGAGGTTGTTCAGGTTAAAGGCTGTGGTTGACGCCCTCTCCTGTGATCTAGAGCCTATGAGGAGATCGTGTCTTAGAGCTAATCTAATGCTAAGTCCTCTACCCATGTCACCTGTTCCGCCCAGGACACCTATCTTCAAAATGTCGCTCCCTATTTTCTAAATGAAGGGCTAAATTTAAAGGAAATTCAAATTTTAAAAGTGTATGGTTTCTCTACCTATATCTCGCGCGAGCTTTGGATGATCTGTGTCTTCAAATATATTCTTAACAAGAGTAGATAAGCCACGGTTACTTGTGGAGAGACAGTGATAAAATGAAAGAAGAAAAGATGATACTCTATGTTCAGACGAGTGACCACCCTGAGAGGCAGTACTCCCCACTCGTGCTGGCTCAGACCGCTAAGGCGATGAATGTGAAGCCCGTGATCTACTACCTCGGACAGGGGTTGAGGATACTTCTCCCCGGCGCTGCCGATAAGATAAAGCTAGGTAGCTTCCCGAGTGTTGGTGAGATGCTCAAGCAGACTCTCTCAATGGGTATTGAGGTTCTTGTTTGCGAAGCATCCAAACAAATGCTTGGATGGGATAAGATACAGTTGATACCTGGTGTTAAGATCGTCGGCGCAGCGACTCTCAACGACTTGGTATTAGAAGCAGACGGTGTAGTGTATCTCTAACATTTTTTTTATCACGCGCAGGCTGAGTCAATGTTAGCTAAATCGCGCGCTCCCTAGCTCCCGCCAGTATGGCGCGCTTTCGGTCCAGCGTGCGTTTAGGTTTCCCTGAGCCCCGCATCGTCTTTCTGATAGGTCTTTAGGAACCGGCGCGCGCTGGTCGGATGAGATAGATTCCTCAATGCCAAAGTACTAAAGGAACTAGGAGATGTCTGGCGCATGAGCTCATGTCTCGCAGATGAGAAGCAGACTATCAGGTACATGATCGAGATCTACTGCATGGGGGAGCACAAGACAAGCTACCTCTGTAACGACTGTGTTGACCTCCTGAATTATGCGATGACGCACCTCGATAGATGTCCATTTGATAAAAGCAAATTGACATGCAACAAGTGCAAAATTCATTGCTATGACGAAAATCATCGGGAAAAGATTAAAAAAGTCATGAGATTTTCAGGCCCACGGATGCTTTACAGACATCCACTGGTTGCGATTAGGCACATGAAAAAGGAATTTAGAAAATAGCACGGTTATTCGCACTCATCTTCGTATTCATGAGACGCGCGCACGAAGCATGGGTAAGTGAACGCGCGATCGTGGATTTACTGTGCGGGTAACCTTATTATTAAACGGTTTCCCTAAAATAAATGGGTAGAACCTATGTCTAAAGAGAAAAAAGGAGCCCTCGCCGTTAAGAAGGAAAAGAAATACTTGCCCGCTGTTAAAAAGCCTCAATCCGATACGATTCAAGATTTTAACAAGTTGCTAGATACGTTCCGCAACGAGATAGTGTGGGATCCCTTCCGGGGATTCGAGTGGCCTGTCGAATATGAGCTTCCCACCAGGATACCCTACGTTGACGTCATCGACTCCGGCAAAGAGTACGTCGTGAAGGCTGAGCTTCCGGGGCTGAAGAAGGAGAACGTGGAGATTGAGGTTGGGACGAATGAGTTGTCGCTGACCGCTAAATCCGATGTTGAGAGGGAGGAGAAGGGTAAAACCTATTTGCACAGGGAAAGGGCCTACTCAACGTTCCGTCGATTCATTGGATTCGCCGAAGCTGTGGATACGGGTAAGGTGACGGCCGGTATCACCGATGGCGTCCTCGAAGTTAAGCTTCCCAAACTCGAGCCCGAGCCTGAAAAGAAAAGAAGAAAGCTGAAACCTGAATAATCCCCTTTTTTATCCATCATTCCTGCACGAACAGCTGATGATGCTTTTTTTTGGATCATGAGTAAGCTCGATTAGCATAATTCTGTAGTATGTGCGACATCCCTCAGTTCCGCGGTCACGCGCGCCCTCAATGAAGTCGGGATCATTTTCGTATGCACCGTATTGATGGTGGGCCGAGCGGTTCTGAGGAGTTGATCGATTTTTCTTTAAAATGATTAAGCTGGAAATTATGTCTCTCGTTGAAGCGCCGCGCGCGCGAGTTCAAAATGTAACACTTGAATAATAGCGCGCGCTTCAGAAGTGTATCTTTTAATTAAAACTGGCGGGTTCGGAGGGATTCGGACCCTCGGCCAACGGCTTAAGAGGCCGCCGCTCTACCTTGCTGAGCTACGAACCCGGTCGCCAACACTCATGCAAGCATCCAAATTTAAACATTTCAGCCTTTTGAGCAGCCTAAAAAATTGGTAGTTTACTTGATCAGCTTGACCTTGGAGGGCTCCACGCCTTCGCTGACTAGCTGAGTCAAGGTCTTCGCCTCACCACCCGCTGCTTTAATCTTCTTCTTAGCCAGGTCGCTGAAGGAGTAGGCTGCAACGGTGACGGGGTGCTCGAGGCTGCCAGATGCAAGGACCTTGCCGGGTATGGCAGCGACTTCACCCTCCTTTGTGAGCCTGTTTATGGCGCTTAGGTTGACGTCAACCCTGATTCTTTTGGGTTTGTCGAGCTCCTCGGCTAGGGCACCCCAGATAGGCTGACCTGTCTTCTTCTTCGCCGTCTTAAGCTCCCTTATCGTCTTCTTAAGTTCACTGTTCATCAAAGCTTGGTTCGCTCCCTGTTCCTCCTTCCTCTCCCTCTTCCTCCTCTTCGAACTCTCCGGAGCCGATGCTGTAGAGGCGGCGCCCCACTTCGGTGGGTGCCTCGAAGTCCTGTATCTCCTCGTGGAGCTCATCCGCGTCTACTTTGTGCTTTAGCTCCTCAAGTTTAGTGTTGAGAACCTTGACTGCCTCTGAGACTATTTTCTCCGGTGGGAGTGCACCTGTGGATTCTACTGTGAAGACGAACTCGTCCATCTTCATGTAGTCCTTGAGGGCGCCTCCCTTAAGGAGGCTGGCGCATGTGGGGCTGCGATTGAAGGCTTGAATGTCCACGACTTTTACTATGTCCTTCTTAGTGAGGACGACGCCTTTGGGCGATTCCTCAGCGCACTTCGCCGCGGTCGCTGCGTCGGTTTTTATCTCGGCCGCGTTCTGGTATATGGCCATGGATACGGGACTCCATTTAGTGTGGAAGTGCCCCTTCCCGAGCTGAGCATACGCCTCAAGGCTTATGCCTTGGCCAGGAGCCAGCTTCGCCAAGGGAATATATGGGTTAACGGGAATGATTGAGGGGTCGACCGGCTGTAGGTCGCCCGAGTAGACCGTCTTAGTGTCGTCCTCCGCCTTCACGCTGAGGCTTAGGGTGACGCGGCACTTTGGGCAGCCGAGGTCAGCTTTGCAGTCGCACTCCGCGGGCAGCTTGTAATGCTCAAGATCGGTTTTGAGGGGTACAAGCCCTATGCGGTGGGCCAGTACTTCATCGGGGACGACGCTGGTATTGTCGTAGTAGAAGAGATCCTCTATTGCCATGGTAGGAACCTCACTTACCATGGTTCTGCGTAGTGCGTTAGCGAAGGCGTTGTCTATTCCAGCCACGCTGAACCGGATGGTGTCCTCGTTTATGCTTAGTACCGTTACCTTCATTTCAGCATCACCGGTTTACGGCCTTCTGCCTCTCCTTCCTCCGGGCTTGCGTGTGCCGTCGTGGGGTATAGGAGTTACCTCTTCGATACGTCCTATCCTGAAGCCAC
>JBGPRA010000065.1:0-11407 GCA_041489375.1 Bathyarchaeia archaeon
ATCTTTTCAGGTGTGCGGTAGTGATTTCAGTGCCCATAGGATCGCACGCGCACCTCCTCTAATGAGACAAAGGGTAGATCAACATGGTCGGGAGCCTGCGCATCTTATTGAGCAATAACACAGATTATTGCTCATTATAATGAGCAATAATTAGATACCTGATTAGGCAAAGATAAACCATGACGTCGAAGAGCCTCCTGAGGACGGTAGTCGCCGACCAGAGGAAGGAGCTAGACCTCACCGACGACTCCGTACCCAGGACAATCTTTCAGAAGGCTAGCTCCTACGGTGGACCATCAGCCTACGTCGTCAAGGGAGTGAGAAGATGCGGCAAGAGCACACTCATGAGACAGGTCATGAAGGCCAAATATGGTGACGGGTGCCTCTACTTCAACTTCGACGACGAGAGGGTAACCGACTTCAGATCAGAGGACTTTCAACCCCTGATGGAGACCCTGATCGAGTCCTACGGTGAGAAAAAAACCATCTTCCTCGACGAGATCCAGAACGTAGACGCCTGGGAGCTCTTCATCAACAGGATACTGAGGCAAGGCTACAGAGTCTACATAACGGGATCAAACGCGAACCTACTGAGCAAGGAACTCGGAACCCACCTAACGGGCAGACACGTAGACATAGAACTCTACCCCTTCTCCTTCACCGAATACCTCAGAGCCAACAAAACCGATGCCCCCAACAACGGCATCTACACAACGGAGCAGAAAGCCCATCTAGCCAAGATGTTCAATGAGTACCTAGCAAGAGGAGGCATGCCCGAGGTAGTCGTACACTCAAATGAGGCGATCCTGACGAGCATCCTCAGCGACATAATTCAGAAAGACATCTCGGAGAGGTATTTGATCAGGAAACCCGCCGAGCTGAAGTCAGTTATGAGGTTCCTCATAGCCAACGCGTCCAACCCGATCACTTACAGATCAATAACCGACAACTTCGGTGTGACGAGCCCCAACACGGTCCAGAAATACGTCGAGTACGCCGAAGATACCTACCTAATATTCACGGTCTCAAGATACGAGAAGAAGATAAAGAAACTCGACAAAAACCCGCGAAAGGTCTACTGCGTCGACAACGGGATAATATCAAAGAACGCCCCAAGCGTAGCCGAGAGGAGGGGGGCACTCCTCGAAAACATCGTCGCGATCCAGTTGAAGAGACTGGGAAGGGAGTTCTACTACTTTAAGGGCAAGACAGGTGCGGAGGCCGACTTTGTAGTCCCTACCGAGGGTCTGGTGATCCAGGTGTGCTACGAGTTAAACTATGGAAACGAGGGGCGGGAGTTGAGGGGGTTAGATGAGGCGATGGAGGAGACCCGTGCCAGCGAGGGCTTGATACTGACTTTTGACCAGGAACGCGAGTTAGCCCACAGCGATAAGAATGTCATCGTGAAACCTGCCTGGCAGTGGCTTCTCGAAAACGAGGTATCAACTACCCACCCCTAAAGTATTGGGTAGTTGACGAAGGAGTTCCTCTCAGGTGTTCAGCGACTGGTGCTACACAGGAAGGTATGATACAGCGCGCTGGACGGACTGGAGAGGGAGATCCTCTCGATCTTGGCTCGCATCATCGACGGCGTGAAGAGCAGCGTGTTGAATGTTCAGCTGGTGAAAATCATCACCAAGCTCGCACCCGCTGGCTTGTCCTTAAAAGGCAGCTAAAAAACTACAAATAACCAATAACAGAGATGCGCGCGCACGAGATCTAAAGGGAAGTTATACGGTTGAAGGAAAATCATTCTAACCAAATGAAGTGATGCGTGAGTTCTTAAAGAAAAAACTAACTGAGTAGCGCGCGCGTTCGTTCGGCTGAGCAATTTGTTGAGAGAGCGCGCTGTGGGCGTAAGTTTCTTACTTAGTTTCAATTCATAATATTCGAAATTCTTGTTAATATTCTAACGGCGCGCGTTGTGAAACAACAAATTTTATTTTCCAAAATTTCTCGTGCGTGCTTCCTAAGTATTAGTCCTCACATCTCTGAAAGTATAGTAGAAAAGTGGAACCCCTGCAGCATAAAAAGCAGCTGCGAGAAGAAACGGCGAAGTGAAATCACCCGAAGAGAGAATAGCAGCACCAATGATCGTTGTGACACTGTTTGGGATCCTCCAGATAACCGAGTTTATAGAACTTGCCAAACCCCTCTCATCCGGCTCAATTATACTCATCAAGTAAGAATCCGACAGCGGAGATGACATGTTCATCAACATCGTCCTAACGATGTAGACTCCGAGTGCTATGGAGACGTTCCCAATATAAGCAAGCGACACAAGAAACATCACCGATAAACCTTGGGTGAGCGCAATTGCCCTAACGGACCCTACCCTCCTCGCCAGTCGGGGGCTAAACGCCGCCGCTAGTCCAATCGTAAGTGATGCGACAGCTAGCGCGGGCCCGCTGAAGGTGTCGGGGAGGGCGAACCTGAGGTATAGCCAAGTCGGTATCAACGGCATTATGAAACCTGCCCCCAGCCCGATCAAGCTGTTAATCAGCGAAAACTTGATGACCGACCTGGTACTTGACCCTCGCCAGAGTTTCCCACTGAGGTTAAGTGTTTCATGGTAACCTCGAAGAGCCAAGTAGATCACGGCGGGGAAGATCAGGGACAACACGCCGAATAGGAGAAGTATGCTAGAGTGCACAGCTTCGAGGCTAATGCCCAAGATCTCGCTGATCGGGGGGATGATCAGCGGGAGCGCCGACCCAATGGCTCCCGCTCCACCTACGAGTATGAAGCTTAGGGTAAATACGGTGTCTCGGTTCTTGAGTTCTGTCTGATCCGCTATCATGGCATTGACGGTAGCGAGGTAGGCGCCCTCAAAAATCCCCGCTAATGCGCCGCCCAATACAAGCAGTGTCACGTTTGTTGTTAGCGCTACGATGAAGAACAGAGGCGCTGCACCGATTACTCCAGAAATTATTATCCACTTTCTCCCTTTTCTGTCGGAGAGGATTCCGAAGGGTATGGCGGAGACAGCCATTGAGAGGCCTTCCGCACCGAGTACGAGCCCGATTGTTTGGGTTGTGACGCCTGTTTGGGGGAGGTAGGCGGTGATTACTATCATGAGGTAGCTAAGAGTCAGACTGTTTGCGGCTAGGGTAATGATTAGAAGGAGGACGTTGCGGGGAGTCTTTGATAAAAAATTACTTCCACTCGGTGACTTCATTATCCTCGCCTAATTTAGAGGTGATATGGATCCATGCAACGATAGTTTTCTCACATTTTAAAATGTGATGTCGTGTGGCGTGCGCTCAGGCTCGTGCGTGAGGCCGAGAGACTGGCGGCCCAAATATGTGAGAGGGACGGGGAGGAGCTGAGGTTGAGAGTCTGGGTCCTGCGTGGTGAAATTGAGTCGCTGAGGCTCGAACAGGACGGGGTCGATAAGAGGATAAACCACTCGAGGGGGCAGGAACGGCTTCATCAGGCGCCTGGAGAACCTCAAGGAGACGCGCGCGCATTTTTTCTGGTTTGTTGTGTTTTTTGTCTATACATTGCGCGAGCGCATCCGCACCCTGCCCACCAAAACCCCACAAGATTGATGCACAGGTTTCCCTAGCACAGTCAAAATTGGAAATAAAGTGGATTTTTCATAGTATCATCGTTTTAAATTGTACTACATAAGATTTTTTTTAAAAATAAGCCCTTTTCGCGAAACAAAGTACAAGCCATTATTATATAATATGCCTGTACCTTTTCGATCCCAGAGTATGCTCGATGAAATCAATAAAAGCATCCTCCTTGTCCCTATCGATTAGAAAATTAAGCATCATGTCTCCTAAGGGTTCAACAACCACCTCGGGAGGAAGCGTGAAACCGGCCATGCATTTAAAATAACATGAAGATTATTAATCCTTTCAGAGAATTTCAATAAACTTGTAAAATTAAGAATAGCTAGTTCAAACGATTGTTTGCCACTATCCCCGCTACTTTTAACTAAAATTTAATATTATGAGCACATTAATTCTACAGCTAACTTGGGTCGGAGAAATAATCGAGTATCCACCTCTTGATCTCATCCCTCGTTGCTCTAAAGGCCTTAATCCTCTCTTCCTCACTCCCTTCAACATCAGACGGGTCATTGAAACCATGCTCGATGAATCGCTTAGTCCCTGGCAGGGTCTCACTAATTATCGTAGGCCTCCCACCCACGCCAGGAGAGGAACAAAACGGACAGGACAGTCTCGGCGTGCTTCTACAGACGGTCACAACCAGATCCATGTCTCTTCCCCGGAACTCCTCTATGCTCTTAGAGGATTGCCCCGAAATGTCTATCCCAATTTCAGCCATGACCTTGACGGCGAGCGGGTGGACCTTCGTGGGAGTTGCCCCAGCGCTGTAAACCTCGTATCTTTCACCGTAGAAGTGTCTGAGGAGCCCCTCAGCCATCTGCGAACGAGCTGAGTTATGTGTACATAGAAATAAAACCTTGACCTTATCCGTTACCAGCTGCCTCCTATACTAAGCAATAAAATACTGAAGGAGAAAATAAATAGCGTGCACAAATTAATCATTTTATTCGAGAAAGCCTATAGGTGACAAATCCATGAGGACACACAACATCAAAATATTCTTTCGTTTCCCAATCCATTTTTTCTGTCAATGACATTGCGAGTTTCATTGGACCAATTGCACTCAACGCCTGAAAGCAGAGTCCTTTAGAATCGGGTGTTCGTGCGCCCAGAATAAACACTTCACCTCGTTCGGTTTTCGCAACTCCCGGACAAACACCAGACTCCGTATTTACATTAATTGCTTCACATCTAATTTTGTTATAAATCATGTGCGTCCCTCCCTCGCTATTGTTATTCTTTCAAGTGCTTCTCAAGACTGTGTAACTGCTTGTCTGCTTCCTCGGGTTTACCTTCAGAGATCATCCTACGGGCTTCTCCTACATGTTTGGAGGCGCACCCGTGCAGGTCTTTGGCATATTCACATTCATGACATCCAGTTTTCTTACTCATTCTCATACACCCAGTATAATGCTTATATCTTACGAATATTATAAGTGTTTTGATAATATTATTGGGGGATTTACAATGTGCTGTGATGACTCAGGCTGCGGGAAACTTGGCGAGGTTATGAAGTTCCAGAAGTATTTCAGAGCACTGCACTGCATGACTCGTTGGAATATTATCAAGGTCATCGGGGAATGCGAAAAGGGGACCGGTGAAATACTCGAGGAACTGGGAAAAATGGGTGAGACTCTTGCACGGTCGAGCATCTACTATCACCTATCCGAGCTTGAGAAAACCGGGATAATCGAGCAGACTGGATACAGAGAGGAGGGTGGTGGAGCCCCTGAAAAGCTGTGGAAGCTCAAGACAAGAGAAATAAAAATCGACCTTCTGGACTCGGATAAAGAACATTCATGAGATAATTAGGTGATGACAATAAACATACCTGCAATCATTGCTACAGACATCCACAAAAAATATGGTTTAAAAACCACCCTGAATTGGGTCATTTTTACTGTTGGCAAGGGGCCTATTTTCGACTTATTGAGACCCAATGACGTTAGAAAAATTATGACAATCGGAACTGAGACGGAGAGAATAACGTTTCCAGAGGATTGATGACACTGAGTAAATTAATCCAAACAGCCAAGTACCTGAAACCATACCGGAGAGAAGCAGCCCTCGCGGTAATATTCCTAGGACTCGTCGTCGCAGCGGAGCTCGCAATACCTAGACTGGTGCAAACCATCATCGACGAGGGCGTTGCAAAGCAGGACATGACGGTGATAACCCAGACAAGCATGCTAATGGTCGGAGTAAGCATCCTCGCAGCCATATTCATGACAGCCAACACCGTACTCGCAATCAGATCCTCGAGAAGCTTCGAGGCAGACCTCCGCGAGGACACCTACGAGAAGATTCAATCCTTCAGCTTCGGAAACCTAGATGACTTCACAACAGGGCAGCTGCTAACAAGACTCACAAGCGACCTCAACCAAGTACGGATGGTCGTGACGCTCAGCCTCCGCATGTTCACGAGGATGCCACTGACATTCCTCGGAAGCATCGCTATCATGCTCGCTACCAATCTGAGACTCTCCCTCGTCATGGTAGTCATCCTGCCCATCACCCTGATCTTCAGCTACCACTTCATCAAACTACTACAACCACTATTCATAGTGGTACAGGAGAAGCTCGACCGACTCAACCAGGTGATGCAGGAAAACCTGACCGGCATAAGAGTTGTGAAGGCGTTTGTCCGCAGAGACCACGAGAACAAGCGTTTCGAGACAACGAACGAAGAACTCTACGGGAACTCCCTCAAAGTAGCTCAGCTCATAAGCCTATTCAACCCAGTCACAACGGCCCTCCTAAACCTGGGAATCGTCGCCATCATCTACTATGGAGGCCTCCAGGTCTCAGTCGGCTTCGCGAGCATAGGTGAGATCGTTGCATTCACAAACTATCTTTACAGCGCCATGTTCTCGGTGCTTACACTTAGCCTTATGGCGGGGAACGTGGCAGCCGCGAATGTGTCCGCAGGCAGGATACTGAAAGTAATTGAGACTGAGCCGAAGATACGAAACAGCCAAAACGCAAAACGGCTCGATGATATCAAGGGTAGTGTATCATTCGAGGGAGTCAGCTTCAGTTACGCAGGTAACAATGGTGCCCGGGTCTTAAGCGATGTCACATTCACAGCTGAGCCGGGTCAGAGAGTCGCCATACTGGGCGCAACTGGTTCCGGGAAAACCACGCTGGTTAACCTTATACCCAGATTCTACGACGCCACGGAGGGCAACGTGAAAGTCGACGGCGTCGACGTCAGAGAAGTGGAGTTAGAGTCGCTGCGGCGCAAGATAGGGGTATGTCTTCAAGACACTTCGCTCTTCAGCGGCACGGTTAGAGACAATATACGGTACGGACGCCCCGACGCCACGGATGAGGAGGTTGTTAAGGCTGCAAAGGCTGCGCAGGCACATAGCTTCATCTCGGGTTTCCCCGAAGGATACGACACAGCCGTGGGTCAGAGGGGCGTAACTCTAAGCGGCGGTCAGAAGCAGCGATTAGCGATAGCCAGAGCGCTGCTAGTCAAGCCACGGATACTGATTCTGGATGATAGCACCAGCAGCGTCGACGCTGAGACGGAGCTCCTGATAGAGAATGCTTTGGATCAAGTGTTGAAGGATTCTACACGCTTCATAGTTGCCCAGAGGATAAGCACCGTGTTACAAGCAGATAAGATAATCGTGCTTGATGAAGGACACATAGTGGCTGAGGGAACACATCGGCAGCTGATCCGCTCCAACCCAATCTATAAGGAAATTTATGAGAGCCAGCTCGGTGACGGAGGTGACCGACGTTGAGTGGCTCAAGGAGCGGTGGAGATAAGGAGACACGTCAACCAGGCATGCCTCAGCGTGCCCCCGGGATGTTAGGTCAGGTAGAGAAAGCTAAGGATCCGCAAGGAGCCCTGATGAGGCTTCTCGGGTACCTAGGTGGACAGAGAAGAACCCTGATGATCGTGTTGATTTTCACGGTCCTGGGCACCCTCTTCTCCCTGGCTGGCCCGATACTGATGGGCATAGCAATAGACCAGTATATTATACCCGGGAGGTGGGACGCCCTGCTCAGCGCGTCGCTCACGCTAGCTGCAGTTTACCTCGTTGGGTCGCTACTGGATGCTGCGGCGGGTTGGGTGATGGCGAAGCTGAGTCAGACGAGCCTCAAGAACCTTCGCAGAGACCTGTTTGAGCACACTCAAACTCTTAGCCTCAGCTTCTTCGACAGAACCCCCGCAGGCGACGTCATGAGCCGGCTCACCAACGACGTCGACGCCATCGGCTCGTTGCTCTCCCAGAACGTGACCGAGCTTGTGCGCAGCCTGCTGACTCTCGTCGGCATAGTAGTGTTAATGTTCGTCTTGAATCCGTTGCTCGCTGCTGCGAGCCTGCTCGTCTTCCCGTTGATGATCGTCTTCACCGCCGCTGTTGGTAAACGGACTCGGAGCAGTTACAGGAGCCTTCAGGCAAAGATGGGTGCGCTCAACGGAGTCGCCCAAGAGACCATCACGGGGCAGCGGATAGTGATTTCGTTCAGCCAGCAGGGGTCAGCCTTAAAGCAGTTCAGGAAGTCGAGTCAAGCAGTTAAGGAGCTAGGAATCAAAGCCGAGACGTACTCTATGCTGGTACCACCCATTATAGGGATACTCAGCAATGTTAACATCGCTGTAGTCGCCGGGGTTGGCAGTTGGATGGCCCTCCAGGGCTTAGCCACTATTGGGATTATCAGCGTCTTCATTACCTATAGCAGGAAATTCTCCGACCCACTCAGACAGTTCGCTACTCTCTATAATGGCATACAGTCCGCCCTGGCTGGCGCAGAGCGGATCTTCGAGATACTGGATACAAAACCAGAGACCGAGGACGCCCCAGACGCTGTGCCAGTTAAAGCTCTCGAGGGCGAGGTCATGTTCGAAGACGTTGACTTCAGCTATGTTCCAGGTGTCCCGGTTCTCAAGAGCATAAACATGAGCGTTAAACCGGGCCAGAGGATCGCCCTCGTGGGCCACACGGGAGCGGGTAAGACGACTATCGTTAACGTGCTCACACGATTCTACGATATTCAAAGCGGGTCGATAATGCTTGATGGTCGCGATATTATGCGCATCAGGAAGGATGATCTTCGGCGACAGCTCGGGATCGTCCTGCAGGACGTTTTCCTGTTCAGCGGCACGGTGATGGAGAATATCCGATATGGTCGCCTAGAGGCTAGCGAAGCTGAGTGTATAGAGACTGCGAAGTTGGCGAATGCTGACGGTTTCATCCAGCGTCTTCCTAAAGGGTATCAAACGAGGGTGAGTGAGAGGGGTAGCAATCTCAGTCAGGGTCAGCGGCAACTCATCAACATTGCCAGAGCTATACTTGCGAATCCCTCGATTCTTATTCTTGATGAGGCGACGAGTAGCGTCGATACGCGTACGGAGAAACATATTCAGGAGGCTTTACTTCGACTTATGGAAGGCAGGACTAGCTTCGTTATCGCCCACCGCTTGAGCACAATTCGGAACGCTGATCTTATTCTCGTCATCGACGGTGGTGAGATAGTTGAAAAAGGCACGCATACAGAGTTGCTGGATAAGAGGGGCTTCTATTATCGTCTCTATATGAGCCAATTTAAGGGGACGGAGGCGAGCTAGGGTGAAGTCATCTCGTTGTCGACGCAAGGAGATAAAAATCGACCTTCTAAACTCAGGCAAAGAACTGATTTGAGATAATTAGGTGATGACAATAAACATACCTGCAATCATTGCGACAGACCTCCACAAGAGATATGGTTCATTAATCGCCTTGGATGAAGTCAGCTTAACTGTTAGCAAGGGGTCTATTTTCGGCTTATTGGGACCCAACGGTGCGGGGAAAACCACGACGATCAGGATAATGACAGGCCTTACCAGACCTGACTCAGACAGCATCTCACTTATTGGGCATGATATTAAGATAGACACTATCGAGGCGCGCGCGTCTTACATAGGATATTCTGAATCTTCGAATATTTTATCCAAACCGAATACCATCGTTATATAAATGCCCGCTGTCTCCCACGAATTTCAGATATTTGTTAAACCCACAGGCTCCATCTGCAACTTGAACTGCCAGTACTGCTACTACCTGGACAAGGAACACCTCTACCCAAAAGGCGAGACATTTCGAATGCCCAACGATGTCCTAGAGAACTACATCACCCAGCACATCGAAGCCACTCCTGAGGAAGTCATCAACTTCTCATGGCACGGCGGCGAGCCAACCATCCTCGGATTAAACTACTTCCGCAACATAGTCGAATTACAGCGAAAACATAAACCCCCAAACAGGAGAATCGTGAACGGCATCCAGACAAACGGCACTCTCCTTGACGAGGAATGGTGCCACTTTTTCTCGGAACAGGGGTTCTACGTTGGGCTCAGCCTAGATGGCCCCCAGGAGATCCACGACCTATACCGCTTGACCAAGGATAAAAAATCCACCTATAATGAAGCAATCAGAGGCTACTATCTCCTAAAGAAGCATCGTGTATACACAGAGATTCTATGCGTTGTGAACGCATACAATGTACAGTTTCCCCTAGAAATCTACCGATTCTTCAAGAAGATAAACGCCCAGTACATCACATTCCTGCCACTCGTCGAGCTGCAACCTGGCACCCTGAACGGCGTCAGCAGCATCAGCTTATCAGCCGAGGCTTGGGGGCGTTTCCTCTGCACAATTTTCGACGAGTGGGTTGAAGAAGACATTGAGAAGGTTAAGGTGCAGATATTCGAAGAAGCGCTTAGAACGGCTTTCAACCAAGAGCACTCTCTATGCATCTTCAGGCCAACCTGCGGTGATGTCCCTGTTATCGAGCACAACGGCGACTTTTACTCATGTGACCATTTCGTCGATACCGATCATCTCCTAGGGAACTTGAAGGAGACCTCGTTGGCTGAGCTACTCGAGAATCCGAAACTAGCTATGTTCGGGAAGGCTAAGTTGCTGAATCTACCACGGTACTGCAAAGAATGCGTAGTCAGGGATATGTGTCACGGAGAGTGCCCTAAAAACCGTACAATATTGACACCTGATGGAGAGCCGGGGCTAAACTATCTGTGTGATGGCTATAAACGGTTCTTCACTCATTGCAAGCCCTTCGTCTCAGAGGTGGCTGCACTGTGGAATCAACAAAAGAATATGCAGTAGTTAAGGGAGAGGTCTTAGATTCGCTTTGCTTCAGGTTTTTAGTTTCTCGTTGAAGAATTCGATTGAGCGTTTCCATGCAAGTTTGGAGGCAACCTCGTGGTACCGGGGGCTTGTGTCGTTGAAGAAGCCGTGTTTGGCGCCTTCGTACATATGAATCCTATAATCTACACCTGCTTTCTTTAATGCTGCTTCAAAGCCGGGTATCCCCGCGTTTATCCGTTCGTCGTCCTCAGCGTAGTGTATCAACATCGACGCCTTGATCCTTGGGACATCCTCAGGTGAGGGCTGCATGCCATAGAAGGGAACCGCAGCCTGCACATCGGAGTTGACCGCAACCTGGTTTGTTACCCCGCCTCCCCAGCAAAAACCTGTGACCCCCACCTTGCCAGTTGACAGTGGGTGGGACTTCAAGTACTTCACTGCAGCAACGAAGTTCTTGATCGTCTTCTGGCTGTCGAGCTTCTGCATCATCGACCTAGCCTCATCGACATCATCGGGGGTTCCTCCCAGCGGAGATAAAGCGTCTGGGGCAATCGTTAAAAAGCCCTCCAGAGCGGTGCGCCATGTAACATCCTCGATATGTGAGTTAAGCCCCCAAATTTCGTGTATAACGATTACACCGGGATGTTTACCAGATCCTTTGGGTCTAGCTAAATGTGCAAGAACGTCGCCCGTTTCTCCAGGGTACTTTATGTTCTCAACATC
>JBGPRA010000066.1:0-11173 GCA_041489375.1 Bathyarchaeia archaeon
TCGCCTCGAACCAAATGCAATAAACGTTGTTCCCAGTCTCGCAGACTTCACATTAGACTACCGCTCCTACGACGATGCCACATTCAGGGATGGGAAAAATGATGTGGAGAGGATGGCAGGTGAGATCGCGGGGCGCAGGGGTCTTAAGCTTGAAAAGGAAATGACCGCGGACGCCCAGCCCGTTCACTTTAGGCCAGAGATGGTCAGTCTCGTGGAGGCAGAAGCGAAGAGTCGAAGCTATTCGACGCTTAGGCTGCCGAGTGGTGCGGGCCACGACGCCCAGTTCATGCACGCCGTATGTCCAACAGCAATGATATTTGTCCCCTCCATAAACGGTGTAAGCCACGCCCCAGGTGAGAAAAGCGATAGTAAGGACCTAGAGAGGGGAGCCAATGTCCTCTTAGGTTGCGCTCTTACAAAGGCGGGACTAGAAAAGTAGTTTTAGAAGCAGTACTTCAGTTTCCTGAATGGGGTGACAAACCTCTCAACCTCCGCCCTCATAGAAATGGGATCCTCCCCATCGGTAGATCTCTTAACCAAAGAAGCGACTTGCCTCATTTCACCCTCGCACATCCCCTGACGTGTTGCCTCCTGAACCGAAATCCTGAGACCTCCCCTTCCGTCTGGCGAGTCATCCCAGAGGACCGTCGTCGGGATGAGGATGTTCGACTCATTTAACCTCTTCTCAATGATGCGCGGCTCTAGATCACGCACATTGACTATGACTTGATGTGTCATTGTGTAGCCCTTCTCGCTCCCGACGACATTAAAGCCCTGCTCATTAAGGGCTACAGCGAGGGCTTTGGAGTTTGCTTGAATCTGCTTGGCGTACTCGGAGCCAAAGTGAGCTAGTTCACAGAGGCTCCAAGCCGCTGCAGCATACTTATTCTGGTCTCTGGTCTGCAAGAAGGCTGGGTGGGTGAGGGCGAGCATCTTCTTAGCGAGGTCTTCGTCGTTTGTTAGGGCTAAACCCCCAATAGGGCCGCCCATGAGCTTGTGAGTACCCAAAGTCATCACGTCCGCGCCCTCTTTAAGAGGGTCCTGGAAGAGACCGAAGGCGATTAAGGGACCGAGATGGGCCGCATCGTAGAGAATTCTGGCCCCCACCTCATCTGCAGCTTCTCTAAGCCTTTTCAGATTGTATGGGAATAGAACCCTACTACCGCCGATGACTATCCAGCTCGGCTTAACTTTCATGATGCTTTTATCGAGGGCGTCATAGTCGACGTCGAAAAGGGGCGAGCATGGAAGGTCTTCAACCTTCAACCCCCTGAGACCTGGAGGCCCGTTAGGGCGGTAGCTGTCGTTCCCGCCTCCCTTATTCGACTGGGACATGATAGTGTCCCCGCTCTTCGACAGGGCGAAGTATACGAGGGAGTTCGCCATTGAGCTGCTCAGCGTCCTCCACTCGACGTAGTCACAGTGGAAAAGCCTCTTGACGAGGTAGATTATTATGCCCTCTATCTCGTCGATGTACCTGTTCATCGGGGCTGGTGGATACTCCTTGTCACCGACGAAGCCTTCCGTTACTCTTGTAGCAAGGTCTGTGTCTAGTAATCTCCTCGCTCCTGGGCTTATTGCGTTTTCAGAGGGATTCAGGTTTAGACATTTGTTTCTCCTCCAGTCGTCGTGCTCCTCGACCAGCGTATTTACCCTCGCAGCGATCTCGCGTGGGCTCTTACACGTGTACTCCTCCTCGACTCCCTCAAGGTACTTGAGGCTCTTGTCGGGCATCGCACCCTTAAATGCTGTCAAGCGGATCGATACTAAATTCCCCCTTAACGATTAACGCCTTTCCAGAGGAAAATGAGGTGTAGACCAGTTAGATTTGAGTTTTATTGAAAGGTGTAGAAAGTAAGGGTGCTACGGATAAACTCTGCGCATGTCTCTCGGGAAGGGCACGGTGTCTCTAATATGATCGAGTTTCAGCATCCACGTTAAGACGCGTTCTATGCCGAGGCCGAAGCCACTATGCGGCACCGTCCCCCACTTGCGCAGCTCAATGTACCATTTGTAGTCTTCGGGGTTGAGATTGTCGTCTTGTACACGCTTCATAAGCTGGTCGTAGTCGTGGACGCGCTGTCCGCCGCCGATGATTTCGCCATAACCCTCAGGAGCTAGGAGATCTCCAGACTTTGTAGTGTCTGGCCTCACAGGGTCGGGCATATGGTAGAATGGCTTTATCCCTGTGGGGAACCCGACCACCCAGAAGGGTGAGTCAAAGTGCTGTGTAAGTGGTCCTTCCTGTTGCCAGCCGAAGTCGTCACCCCAGAGCATTTCCACCCCGTCCTTTTGCAATATCTCTACGGCTTCGTCGTACTTCACCCTCGGGAACGGCGTCTCTATCTTAAGCAGGTCTTTTGGGTCTCTTCCTGCTGCCTTTACCTCCTTCGGCATCTTCTCGGCGAGGTAGTGAGCGATGTGCGTGACCAACTTGTCCCCCACTACCATGATACCTTCGTGATCTGTCCAAGGCTCTTCTACCTCGAGATGCCAGAACTCGGCTATGTGGCGGCGGGTTCTGCTGGGCTCAGCTCTGAAACTTGGTGCAATCGTATAGATCTTCCCCAGACTGCTTATCATCGCCTCAGCGTAAAGCTGCCAGCTCTGGCTGAGGTAGACATTCTTCTTGTCGAAGTACTTAACCTCGAAGAGGGTAGAGCCCCCCTCGCAGGCAGCAGATGTGAAGCTAGGGCTATGGGTCTCTGTATAACCTTGATCAGCGAACCAGTTTCGAGCCGCCTTCATGAACTCGCTCCGTATACGAAATATGTTCTGGAGCTTCGGGTCCCTGACCCAGAGGTGCCTATTATCAAGGAGGAACTCGAGACCATGCTCTTTCTTCGTGATAGGGAAGTCAGGCTGTGCCTCGTAGACCGTGCCGAGATTATTAACTGAGAGCTCGTAGCCACCTGGGGCCCTCTGGTCTACGTGGACCATCCCACCGACCTCGAGGGTGGACTCCATGTTGAGCTTCTCGAGGTTATTGAAGGTGGCTTCATCGACGTTCTTCTTGTTCACGGTACACTGGATTACACCCGTACCGTCGCGTATCTGGAGGAATATGAGGCCCCCACTGCTTCGGCTATTATAAAGCCAACCACGTATGTGGACCTGCTCCTCGTCATGCTTCCCGCCAAGTATCTTGGCTACGTCTACGAAACCGGTCATATCGACCGAAGAGGAGACTGCGAACCCAATATTATAGTCTTCGCTCGCCTCATAGAAAAATTACAGGTCTCAGAGGCGCTTAGGACTTATGAAGAAAGAGCCTAGACCAGTCTGGCGTGGGCGCCCGACGAGCTCGTCGAAGCTCATGTCGAGGGCGTCGAGGACCTGCTCGAAAGTCCCCTCTAGGTACTCCTCGTACTTGGAGACGTCGACATCCTTCTTCCCTGCTATTTGGACGGGTTTAACACCGTCCTTGGTTACGACGTAGCTTATAATATCACCCTCCTTCAGCTCATAGCCCTGCTCCTCCAGCATCCTCCCTGCCTTGACGTGCTGTGGGTTTGTGTCGTATCCAGCAAGGCCTTTGCCAAGCATCATGCTAAAGGCGACTTCCTCTATAGTGAACTCCCTATGCTTGAGGCGGTGGCTTACTGTGGAGACGAGGCTCCTTATTTCCTCTTTTGCGTGGGGGAATTCCTCGGCCTTTTCGACGTTGCTGAGGATTATGGTGAGTCGGATGAAGGCGTCCTTGAGGATAGGTGGGATGTGGCGTTTCTTCCCCGTGAGTCCTTTTATGTCGAGCTTTCCGTCAGGGTAGACGCCGAGATAGTTCTTCTTCCGGCTGCTGAATATGGCGTAGCGGTACTGCTTGTCTACGTCAAGGTCGATTCCTAGCTCGGCGTCAGCCCAACTCATTAGGCCGTCTATCTGCTCCTTTGATGGTTTCTCGAGGAAAACGGAGTCGGTGTCTCCATAAATGACTTCAATACCGAGCTGTTGACTCTTATCGACTGCCTTGTTCATGGCGTAGCGACCTACAGCCGCTGTGCTCTCAGCGAGAGGTGGGCAGTAGAGAGGGAAGCTCTCGGCTCCGAAGACGCCGTAACTTGCATTTAGGAATACTTTGAGGGCTTGGGTGACTACGTCGTAGTATTGGCGCTCCTCGACTGTGAGGGTTTTGTCCTTGCTGTGGGGTTTGTACCATTGGACTCTGAGGTCACGTAAGCTTCCAATTATTAGGCTTGTCATGCCACGATTTTTTGTGCAAACCCAATGGGGGGTGCCTGGGACGAGGTTCTTCTTGCAATCCTCGTGGTTGCAGAGGATGGTATCGTAGCTGAGGTTCCAGTTGCGGATGGCACTTGGGTAGAGGCTTGCGAAGTCGCAGACTACTACGTTGAAGTGGACTCCGGGTTTAGGGTCTCTGACTATAGCGCCTTGATACTTCTTCCCCTTGATTATGCTGGTTGTGCTGACCTGCCCTTTTACTTCGAGGATGTCCTGGGTGTTTGGGATGAGCCAGCCTCGGCGTCGGTGTTCCCACTCCATGAGGGCGAGTATCCACCTGCTGACGCCGTTGCGGGTGACGTCTTCCATTATCATTTTACTGATACGGGTGAGGAGAACAATGAGGTTCATCACTAGGTCGTGGTTGAAAGCGGTGAGGTGGAGGGTGATGTCGGCGTCGTTGAGGCAGTACTGGGCGAGTTCCTGTATGCTCGCTGCTGTGATGTCGCCGATTACGAGCTTTTCTTGATCTATGAGGCTCTTCGATATCTCGTTGAGGGTGTTCTCTCTGTAGCGGTTTCCGAAGGCGTAGCCCTGTATGCTTCTGTTCATGAAGAAGCGGTACAGGTCAAGGTGGACGCCGTTGCGTAGGAAAGCGAAGCGACGCCCCATTACTATGGGGTTCTCTGAATCGGGGATCCCGAGGTTCTTCGCTCTATTTCGGAGGAAGCGGAAATCGAAGTCATCGCCGTTGAAGGTGAGGACGACCGGGTACTCGTCGAGGAACCTGAATGTATCCCTGATTATGTCACGTTCGTTGGTGTAGACCTTGACCTCAGCGCCTAGGATGACAGGGGCTTCGACATCGTGGCCGGTGTCGTTGAGGACGATTATCCGGCGCAACCCGTCACTGCCCGCGAATCCGACGGCGGTAATGGGCTCGGTCGCCTCATCGGCGTTGGGGAGTCTATTTTGGACGCTTGGGCGGACTTCAATGTCCACGGCAACCCGCCTTAGTTTTGGTACGGGGCACTGTAGGAGGCGGGCCCACTCCTTCATGTTGCCCCTGAATTCTGCACTGATCTTCTCAAGGATGGCGTCGAGTTCGGTCTCCGTCTCCGGTTCGAGGGTGTAGCCGGCGTCGACTAGGTTGCCGTTCTCAATCCTGTAGGGCATACCCGTGATGAGGGAGCGGTCATAGATGTAGCACTGGTAGTACCTGATTCGGCTCTCCCAGCTGTCACCGATTATGCTCCTGATGGGCTGGCCTCTGCCTCCTCCGATGCTAAGCGGGTCTTTTGCTACGACCTTTGTGACCTTTATCTCCTTATCTGCGAGGGGGTCGTGTTTATTGACCTGTTCCATGAAGAAGTAACCCTCGTGGCGGAGGAGGCGCTGGTTCTTCTCCAGCTCCGCGATAGGTTCCTTACTTATGCAGTAGGGGAGGTGACTCGTGTTGTCATACCAGAGGTAGATCTGCTGGCTAGTCGGCTCATAGAGGCGGAGGTAAGCCTTTTGCTCCATGCCGTCGTAGCCGGCACTGAGGAGGTAGCTTGTGGGGAGATTATCAGGGGCTATTCGCCCTTTCGGTCTTATCTCCTCCTCGCTCTCGTCGATTATTGAGTCGGTAGCCGCCATATCGTCTACGGTTGAGTCTCGGTCCCTGATAATAGTTGCTAGGAAGCACTTAGGATACCTTGTGGCTCCTCGTTGTGCGCACGCAAATATTTGTAATAAGATTTGTGAGAAACAAATTCTTACTTAGTGAGGGATGCGTAAAGTGTTTCGAGGACAATATAAGCAGCTTGTATCGCTGTTAGACCTGAGTCATAGTTAGGTGAGACCTCATTTAAGTCGAATCCAATGAGGCGTTTGTCGACGACTCCAGTTATTAAGTCGAGGAGTTGCGTGATCCCTATGCCTTCAGGGCTTGGGTTGCCCACAGCTGGAGCCTCAGCTGGGTCGACAGCGTCCATGTCGACGCTAAGGTAAACGGATTCGGTGCCTTCTAGGGAGTCTCTGATCATTTCGAGGACTGGCTCGACTCCGAACCTATAGATGTCCTGTGCCGTGATGACGGTGGCTCCCTTTTCCTCAGCGAAATCTATCTCTTCCCCGGAAAGGGCACGGGCTGCGACGATTATTAACTTGAACTCCTGTTCCTCACACGCTCTGCGGAGGTATGTAGCATGGCAGAGCTTTTCCTCGAAAAGGGTATCTCTGAGGTCAAGGTGGGCATCGAAGACGACGACAGCTTCAGGGGCAAGTGCGCGGAGGGCGCCGAGGGTTATTGTGTGCTCGCCCCCGAGCATAACTGGCACCTTCCCCAGTGCCTTGATCTCCTTGACGACCTTCTGTATGTTTTCAACTGCGAGCTCGACCTCATCTACGTCAACGATATCACCTATATCCACGAGCTTTAGGTCCTCCCAGTCGAGGCCCGTCCGGACGCTGTAGCTCTCCATGTACTGGCTCGCCTCTCTAATTGCTGTGGGAGCGAATCTGCTGCCGCCCCTATAAGATGCCGTCTTATCAAGTGGTGCCCCGAAGAGGATGTAGTCGGCATCTTTGGGTTCCCCTGACTTCTCGAGGAACAGCTCGGGAACTGGTCTTAGAAGCTCATTGAACCCCTTCATTTCTGTACTTCCTTCCATCGGTAACATTTTGTAAGGTGGTCATTTACTAGGCCAGCGGCCTGCATATAGGCATAACAGATTGTCGGGCCGACAAAAGTGAAGCCCCTCTTTTTAAGGTCCTTGTTCATGACTCTGCTATCCTCAGTCTCTGCAGGTATCTCCTTGAAGCTTGCGAAGGAGTTGACCTTCTGTTTCCTATTAACGAATCCCCAGATGTAATTGTCGAAAGTACCGAACTCTTTCTGAATCGCTAGGAAGGCGTGGGCGTTATCTATGGCCGCTTTTATCTTCCTGCGGTTGCGAATTATGCCTGGGTGGGCTAAGATCCTATCCACGTCTTCCTCAGTGTAGGTGGCGACATTCTTTGGGTCGAAGTTGTGGTATGCCTCTCGATATGCCTCGCGCCGGTGGAGGACGGTTCGCCAACTTAACCCTGCTTGTACCCCCTCGAGAACTAATAACTCGAAGTGAAGGTGGTCGTCATGTATGGGGACTCCCCACTCCCTGTCGTGGTAAGCCGTCATAAGCGGATCACCGGCGCCCCACCCACATGTTTCTTTCATTAGTTCAGCCAAGACTGGTGCTTACAAAAGGTTTACGAATACTCACATCCATATTCTTAAATATGTCGCTGTGATAATCCTTTTAGACCTAAATGGCAAGCGCGAAGGAGATTAAGAAAGCAGTAAAGGAGCGATACACTGCTATTGCAGAGTCGAAGAGCAACGGTTGCTGCTGTGGAGGAGAGGAAAGCTGCTGTGGAGGGGGAGACCCGAAGCAGGCAGCGGAGCTAATTGGATACAATGTCAAGGAGCTAGAGGAGATACCCCAAGAGGCTATACTCGGCCTCGGTTGTGGCTCCCCAGTAGCTTATGTTGGGCTCAAACCGGGAGAGACCATCCTTGACCTCGGCTCAGGGGGTGGAATAGACGTTTTCCTCGCAGCGAAGAAGGTGGGTGTTAAGGGCAGTGTTATAGGCATCGACATGAACGAGGCGATGATTAAGAGGGCTAGGGAGGCGGCTAATGAGTACGGCTTCAAGAACGTCGACTTCCGCCTTGGCGAGATCGAGGACATGCCAGTTGAGGACGGTACTATCGACGCCATAATCAGCAACTGCGTCATCAACCTCAGCCCAGACAAGCCACGAGTCTTCCGTGAAGCCAACAGAGTCCTCAAGCCCGGTGGAAGGATCACTGTCAGCGACATTGTCACTGAAGGCGAGATACCAGAGGAGATTAGGCGAGACCTCAACTCCTGGGCGAGCTGTGTCTCCGGCGCCCTGCCCCAGGAGGAGTATCTCAAGAACATCGAGGCAGCTGGCTTCAAGAAGCCGAAGATACTCACTGAGTCCTACTATGACACAAGTGAATACGACGTCGACTTCAAAGTCAAGAGCATTACCGTCGAGGCCTACAAACCCTAGGCTTTTTCAACGCGCACGTCACGCAGATATTCTGTAGATGGCTGCTCAATTACGATGACATAGAGAGAAGCTGGATACTTTAGCTAACCCCGAATCATTCACCTGCTTCAGATGGGGCTCTGCGCTCAGCCAGAGTAGTAGTAGCGCCTAGTTTCCTTCTGCTCCCTATCCAATTTACTGCCTGGCTTATTGACGCGCGGCCTCTTGGTGTCTGAGTCGCGACGGAATGTGACGCCCATCTGCTCGAGGAAGTCATTCATACCATTCTCGAGGCTCAAGGGTTGACCAGCGTGACCGCTGCGCCCCGCCTCCCCGGTGAAGACCATGAGCTTGTCCGCTATGAAGTCTTGAGTGACTATATCGTGCTCGACGACGAAGGCTGTTACACCCCTCATCTTGGTGATACGGCGGATCGCTCTCGCAACTGCTAGGCGCTCTTCGACATCGAGGTAGGCGCTGGGCTCGTCGAGGAGGTAGATTTCACTATCCCTGCTGAGGCACTCCGCGATGGCGACGCGCTGCAACTCGCCTCCAGAGAGGACTTTTACGTTCCTCTCCAGCATCATGCGGACGTGGAGGGGTTCGATGACTTCAGCGGTGAACCATGGCTCCCCGTACTTCTCCCCAGCTGCCTTACGGAGCATCTGCTCCACTGTCCCATCGACACTACTATTGCTTATGTACTGAGGCTTGTAGCTCACCCTGAGTGTGGGGTTGGATACGGCGCCCTCGTCGGGCAGCTCGACGCCCGCAAGCATCTTGATGAACGTCGTCTTCCCTATCCCGTTCATACCGAGGATGCCCACTACCTCCCCGATACCTATCTTTCCCGCCTCGACATCGAGGCTGAAGTCGCCATATCTCTTCTTCAACTCGCTCCACTGGAGCAACGGGCGGGCTCTACCTCTATCGATGTTCGGAGGCTTATCGTGGAATTTGATAGGGGACTCCCGGAATCGGATGTTCTCGTCGGGGATGTAGCCATTTATATAGATGTTTATGCCTTCGCGCACAGTGTGAATGTGGCTCACGATCCCGTAAACGTCGGGCTCACCATATAGGAGAAAGATATCGTCACTCATGTAGTCGAGGACCGCAAGGTCGTGCTCCGCTGCGATGACCATCTTATCAGCGTCGACAAGGCTGCGGATCACTCTAGCCGCCTTGGTGCGCTGGTAGATGTCGAGGTGGCTGCTTGGCTCGTCGAATAGATAGAGCTTAGCGTCCCTTATGACTGCAGTAGCGATGGCAACTCGCTGAAGCTCACCCCCAGAGAGGACATCTAGTGGCCTGTCCATTAGGTACTCAAGCTCGAGCTCCTTCGCCACTTGCTCCAGCATACCACGCTGGTCGAATCTCTTCAGAACCTCTTTGACAGTGCCCTTAACGAACTTAGGTATACTGTCCACATACTGTGGTTTGTGGACGGCCTGGATTCGACCCCCATAAAGGGCATCCAGGTAGTCGAACATCGGTTGCCCCGCGTAGTTCTCCTCGACCTGCTGCTTCGTCGGCGGCTCCATGTAGTTGCCGAGGTTTGGCACCATCTCCCCACTAAGTATGCGAAGTATTGTCGACTTTCCTATGCCATTTCGGCCAAGGAGTCCAACGACACTCCCCTGCTTTAGGGTAGGGAGCCTGTACAGGGTGAAGGCGTTGGGGCCGAAGCGATGGGTGTGATCAGTCTTTAGCTCATCCGGGAGATTGACTATACGAAGGGCGTCGAATGGACACTTTTTAACGCAGATGCCGCAGCCGCTGCATATCATCTCCGCCACGTAAGCCTTACCATCATCCCCGACGCGGATCGCCTCCCTCCTGGTTCGAACCATCGGGCAGAACCTGATGCAGACAAGATCACACTTATCCGGTTTGCATCTCTTTTTATCGACGACGGCGACCCTCAACGAAGCCACCTTTCGACGATAAATGAATGGACTTAAATATAAGCAGTGGTCCCACTCCCCCGATTCCAGCAAGAATCAACCAAGCACGCTATCAAATCAGTGGGAGATCTTCTTCAACTTCGTATCCTTGGGTGCCCACGCCTTTATCAACATCTCCTCGATGGCTCCCCTATGCCCCACGGGGTCACTCATCGCCTCAACGAGTGTCTCATAATCGAGATTATTCACGACCTCCGCTCCGGCGTTTAAGGCGTTCACGTTGAGGGCGATCGCCTTATCCACCGGTATCCTCTCCGGGTTTATGTCGATACCGAAGAAACCAGCGTAATCATACATCTTGAAGACGAGGAGTGTTGCCAGCATCTGGTCGATACCTAAGACACCGACATTGAGGTCCTGGTCGTAGTTACCGAGGGGTTGACTATTCCAGTGGCTGTGTGCGAGGCGTCCCTCCCTTAGGACGGAGGCAAAGGCCCCCGGGAGGTCCTCGTGCCCCATCAGTACGTGGCCAACCTCGGGGTTTAGCCCCACCATCGCATGCCCTTCCTTGAGCAGCCTCAAGTTCTCCCTATGCCTGAGAAGGGCCTCGACGTTTCTCGTGAATAGCAGCCCATTCGCTGTGTTCCTGTATATGTTGTTTCCACGAGGTTCGTAAGGTTTCGGCTCCATCGCAACCCTCATACCGGGGACCTCATCTATCGCCTCCGCGACAGCACTCTCGAAGCGACTCCACATCCCATAGTAGTCGTGACCAAACGGGTTCTCGTAACCGTCGATCCCCGGCCAGATGACACAGACGTCGGTTCCCAGCTCCTTATTGAGCTTGAGACTATCCTTAAGACGATCAATGGCGAACTTTCTCACCTTAGCGTCGGGGTTGCTGAGGCTACCGAACTCAAACTGCTTGTCAAAGAAGAGCATAGGGATACATGTTATGAGCCTGATGCCAGTCTCCTTCTCGAGTCCCTTGTAGATGTGAATATTATCTCGGTTGACCTCGTTGGGGTAGTGAGCCTCGACACCCA
>JBGPRA010000067.1:0-10983 GCA_041489375.1 Bathyarchaeia archaeon
CTTTGGGGCTCTATTACATCATATTCTGGTGGAGCTACTGGAAGACGAATTATAACGGAAAACTTGTCACGGGGGGCCCTTACATGATCGTAAGGCACCCCTACTACCTCGGCTTCCTTCTACTTACAACTGGCCTCGTCGTCATCCTCCCCCTTGTGGAGACAATAGGTCTCGCCCTCATCAGCTGGTGGGTCATTCTCTCTCAGATCGGGAAGGAGGAGGAGGAACTCGTCAAGAAGTACGGTAGCAAATACCGAGAGTACCAAAAGCGGGTAAAGTGGCGCCTCATCCCCAACATCTACTAATAGCCGAGTTCTATCCAAGTTGCCTTTTCTATCCGATGAGCGAATTTGTAGACTATTTTAGATAGAGAATCAAGAAGTACGAAGATGTTTACTACCTGACCGTACTCCCCTGCTACTAGGAGTAAGCGGTTTTGGAAAACCGTATCATAGCCAAGCTAGAAGTGCTTTTAGACTTTCACCTTGAAGGCGTTCTTGGGCGCCCCGCAGACGGGGCAGACCCAATCATCAGGTATCTTCTCGAAGGGTGTGCCTGGGGCAACGCCCGAGGGCGGGTCCCCCTCGGCCGGGTCGTAGATGTAACCGCAGACTGTGCACTCGTATTTGTCCATGGGTAGAGTCTCGTAACGCCTCGATTTAAATTGAGCGTGGGAGTGGAAAAGTCGGAAATTCGACTGAGTAAAAAAATGAAAGGGATTACTCCTTGACGGTGCCGAGGTCGTGGATTTCGACGGCGCCAAGGTACATCTCATTGAGCTGCGGGTGGTTCGCCAGTGCTTCCGCGCTACCTACGAATGTGAATTTGCCTCCACGCATCATGTAGGCCTTATCACCGACTTGGAGGGCGCGTTTGGCGCGCTGCTCGACGAGGACGATGGGGAGACCCGTCGTCTCAGCCATCTTCTCGAGTTGCTTCATGACTTCGTTGACAAGCTTGGGCATGAGTCCGGCGGTTGGCTCGTCCACCATCATCAGCTTGGGCTCCCTCATGAGAACCATGCCCTCGGCGAGCATCTGGCGCTCACCGCCGCTAAGCGTGCCTGCGGCGCGGTGCATGTACTCCTTGATTGCTGGGAAGAGGTTCCAGACGAACTCAAGTTTATCATGGTATACCTGTGTGCTGTTCACCGTGTAGGCAGCCATCTTGAGGTTGTCCTCTACGGTGAGTTTACTGAAGATGTTGCCAGTCTGAGGCATATATCCGATGCCCATCTTAGTTCTCTCGTAGGGTGGGACGTTCGTGATGTTCTTACCCTGGAACCAGACTTCGCCGGAGTAGACTGTAGCCAGTCCCATAATTGCCTTAAGAAGCGTTGTTTTGCCGACTCCGTTTGGGCCGACGATAACGGTAACTTCACCGTCGGGGACCTCAAAGTCTAAGTCATAGATAACATGAATCGGGCCGTAGCCAACATTCAGTCCTTTTGTCTCTAGTATGTTACCCATCTTATTCACCTAGGTACGACTCGATGACTCGGGGGTCCTCGAATACTTCCTCTGCTGTCCCCTCAGTGACTAGCTTACCGCGATCCATAGCGAAGACGTGATCCGCGTATTGGGCGGCGACCTCGAGCCTGTGTTCTATGACTAGGAAGGTGATGCCAAGATCGTCTCGGAGCTTGAGGACGTGGTTGAAGATCTGATGGCAGAGTTTTGGGTCTATGCTGCCTACAGGCTCATCTAGAAGGATTGTCTCAGCACCGGACATCAATGTTCTGCCGATCTCGAGGAGTTTGAGTTCCCCACCGCTAAGTGTGTTTGCTGGTTTGTTCCATACATGGCTTAGACCCAATACTTTGAGTAGTTCGGAGGCTCTCCTGACGGCACTGATTTCGCTGTCTATCCATGTGGGTTTAGCAAGAGACTTGAAGAGGTTCTCTCCAGCGTTGTCTGGTAGTGCGACTAACATGTTCTCAAGAGTGGTCAATCTGAGGAATGGTGACGCGATTTGGAATATTCTCACAAGTCCTTGACGAGCGATCTTGTACATCTCCTCCCTCGTGATGTCCTCGTCTCGGTAGAAGATTTTTCCTTCTTCGCAGTGGAATAGGCCTGAGATACAGTTGGTGAGCGTCGATTTGCCACAGCCGTTGGGGCCTACGAGGAGGTATATTCCCCCTTCTTTAAGGCCGATGCTGATTCCATCAACGGCTGCGAATCGACCAAAATATTTTCTAACGTTTTCGATTCTGAGAATCTCCGACATACCAGCATCAACTAACGTATCTGTAGCCAGTAAAGAGTTTAAATAGTTTTGCAGAGCCCTTTTTAAGGGCTATTATTTATTCTAAAAAAAGTGAAGAAAAGAGAAAGGATAATGTTACTGGTTTTATGGTCCGATTGGAGTGAATCCTAGTACACTCGTTATGAAGGTAGTTGCCCTGAAGTCGGGTTCGTACTGCGCCATGACCACGCTTACAGATGCTTTAGCTGTGCTTGGATAGAATCCCCAGGCGTCATATGGAGGACCTGCCCTGTCACCGAACTCGTCAAGCTTGCTCCAGCCTGCAGCTCCCCAGAATTGGTCGGATGTCACCTTTTGGAAAGGTACGAGGACAGCTCCAGAGGTACTTTGGGTTTTGAACATCGTTGAGATGACTACTTGCCAAATGTCATACGCGTAAGCACTGTATGTACCGTACTGCTGTTTGGTTAGAGCAACATACTCCTTCTCCAAGCTTACAAAGAGAGGCGTGAGTGTTTCGCGTGAGAGTAGACTGTAGATGCCTATGTGGTTAGCCTCGTCGGGGGCGTCGTCCATGGCCCTCTGGCTCTTCGCAGTGCCATCGCTACCCCACCAGTGGACATTGTAGATGTTTGGGTATGCACTTACCTGCTTGAGTATAACTGAGATTTCGTTGAAGGATAGTATCACTACGCCGACCCTTTGTGTTTCACCGCCATACTTCGCGACCGCAGTCTTTACCTGTTCGTCTGCAACCGCTAGATAGTTGGCGAACTCAGTTGCTTCAGAAGCGTATCTTATCTTTTCACCGGCTACCTCCCCACCCATCCCCTTCCAAATGGGATCTAAGAGGTTGATGATACCGTCTCCCCAAGAGTCACCGCGCTGGAAGTAGACGATACTCTTCACGCCAGCTGCCCACATCACGTCCGCTAGAGCGGGGGAGAGGTGGGTATCAGCTGTACACATACGGAAGAGGTTGTCGTTCGCGATGGCTAGTGTTGGTGAAGTGGATGATGAGCTCCACATTAGCATGCCGTTAGAGTTGCAATAGGCGAGAGCTGACTGAGCCTGGCTCGACCAGCCACCACCCTCGAAGACAGTGATCCCTGCTGACTTGAAGCCCTGGACCTTCTCTAAGTGAGTGTTGGCCTGGCCCTGAGCGTCATCTACGTTGAACGTGAACGTTGTACCATAGCCAAGGGTTTTTGCATATGCGTTCATATCGCGTACAATGATCTGTTCATGGTAAGGTTTACCAGTCTCTAGGCCCGTTGTATCTGAAGAAATGTAGCCTACTTTTACGACTGTGTTCTTCAGAGGAAGTTCTTTGACGGTTTGTGTAATTGTTGTACTTTGGATCTCGGTCTTGGTCGGGGCAGCGAAATATCCAACGCCGCCACCGACGATTAGTCCTGCTACCAATAACACTACTGCTAGTGTCATTCCTTTATCTGCCAAGTTTTACACCTTTGTTTACGCGCTAGTAGACTCCGCCGCACTATATTTAAGACTTGACATAATGCATCAATTAATTGAGCTTCCTTTTGATTAATCAGTGAAATATATATACCATAAATAATAAGGAGCGTTTTTGTTAATTGTTGAGAAATATTTAGTACATTTTTATTTATTTTTGTAAGATATACTGTTTTGAGGAAAAATATTATAAACGGAATTAAGGGTGAAGATTCTAGAGAAAAAATGGACGTAACGATTTGGTTTATGGCTATCACTTATGCAGCCGAATTAACTCTCCTGTGTATTGGTTATACATTGACATATGTTACTGCTAAGATACCAAACTTCGCTCACGGAACCTATGCTGGTTTCGGTATATACGTTAGCTATACATTCGCAAAGTTCTTCGGAATAAACCCGTATCTAGGTTTTCCACTTGCTTTCGTTATAGGAGGTTTAATCAGTGTAGTCGTCTTCAAACTTGTAATTAGCACACTTACCAAAATGGGCAGCGGATCTATCGTCTTAACAATCGCAACCTTGGCTATTCAGATCTTCTTGGGAGCCATTTTATACATATATGCGTATATGTTTATATCGTTCTTCAAACAGTATGCAACTGCTTTCCTTTTAAAGGAGTATGATTTTAAAATCGGAGATGTCTCAGGGATATTCTTCGTCTCTATTGGAATAAGTGTTGTAACCGTCCTCATACTGCACTACTTACTCACACGAACAAAGATGGGTATCGCTATGAGGGCGACTGCTGAGGACACTGAACTAGCTTCAGTTCTTGGCATCAACATCGTAAATGTACAGCTTTTCTCATGGTTCCTAACCGGTGGGCTCGCATGCCTCGCAGGGGCAATGATCCCATTCTGGTTTCAGAGTAGTCCGGCGACTGGATCAGCTATAATCACGAGCATCATGGCAGGAAGTCTATTAGGAGGCTTCGATAACATATACGGAGCCATAATAGGAGGCTTCACCATCGGTATGGCCGAGATAATGCTCACTCTTGGGGGGCAGCTCTTGGTCGGCAATTGGTTCGGGGAATATAGACCTCTCATACCTATGTTCTTCCTTATTGCTATACTGTTAATCGAGCCTAGGGGTATAGCAGGTATCTACGAAAGGTTGGGTGGAAGGAGGATTAGAGCAACTATTAAGAAACCCGAAGAAAAGGAGGATGAGAAATGATGTATGCTAACATTGCTCTAGGAATCCTAAGTTCTCTACCGATGGCGATAGAGGGAACGAATAGACTCATCGTTGACATCGCCATGTTCTTTGGGCTTCTCGTCATCGTAGCCATGGCGCTTAACTTCCAGTACGGTAACGCGGGTATCCCAAACATGGGGTGCGCAGTCCAGGTAATCATCGGCGCCTTCTCGGTAAGCGCGATAGTAGTGAGAATAATGTTAACTGTCGCCGCGTCCGCGGGGATACCGCTACATGATTGGACCAATGATTACAACTGGGTCTACACGAGCCCCGCAAATACTGCCCTTATGAACCAGTTCATCAAGAATAATATGGTCTTAGCGATAGGTTTCTTCCTACTTAGTTTAGGCACAGCACTCGTTCTGGGAGCCGTAATTGGTTATCTTCTAGCATTGCCAGCCATCCGTCTTAGAGCGACTTACCTGATGATCGTGCTAATCACAATGGCGGATGCATCCCAAATCATAGGCAGGAATGTGGTTAGCATCTCGGGAGGTACACTCGGCCTCTGGATACCTAATGTTTTCGCATGGTACCCGGGGGATGTCGGAGTCATTACCGCAGTCATCACTCTACTGCTCGGCCTCATCAGCTTCTTCATATTCAGGACAATGCTGAACTCCCCCTATGGTAGGCTGATGCGATCCATGAGGGAAAATGAGGTAACCCTCGGAAGCATCGGGAAAAATGTTGTCGGAATCCGCCGTAACATCCTGATGTTCGCATCGGGAGTAACAGCTATTGCAGGGGTTATGAATGTCTATTACCTACAGTTCTCTAACGAGTCTGGATACCAACGCGCATATTGGACCTATTGGCCGTGGCTGATGCTAATCTTGGGTGGCCCAGGCAACAATGCGGGGACATTCCTCGGCGCAGCCATGATCATCGCCCTTAGACGAATAATCATTGTCTTCAAGTTCGAGATACAATCCTTCTTCTTCTTCCCAGTATCCTACATAGAGGACATCATCTTAGGCGGACTTCTAGTTGTCGTGATGATCTTCAGACCAAGCGGGTTGATCCCTGAAAAGCTACTCTACGTTCCGGGAGTCAACTACGCAAAGATGGTGAAGGAGGATGTCAAGGTAGACTGGCGCGCAGCCCCCAAGGCCAGAGTTAAGAAGGATGAAGAGAAGAAGAGCAAGACGGAGGAGAAAAAGTGATGAATGGACTAGTACTCATAACCAGCATGTTGAGGATCATCGGTGACGCAGCGTCCGACCAGTATGACAACATCCTCTTCTGGCTGATGATCGCACTCTGGGTCATTATGCCCGTCTTCATCGTCTACGAGGAGATCAACGAGCGTAAAGCCCTCAGAGAAGCCGAAAAGACGAGCGAGGGCACGGTTTAGCCATCTCACTTTCCACTAGTTTTCTTTGAATTTACGTCAGAACTAGAGTATATTGATATTTTCAAAAAAGCATTATAAAAAATGCGGCTACTCGGTGGTTAGAGTGTAACGTACACCCATACCGGCTAGTGCCTTGTCGATCTTCTCTATTAGATCCTCAAGCTGTTTCATAGTGGGCTTCTTCTCTACCCACTCGAACATAAAGTCATGGTCGCCGAGGAGCTGCTTTGCGTCACTAATGATCTTCGCTGGCTCATAGCAATCGACGTACGTGTTTTTCAGGTTATTGAGGTAGGTGCTCCAGTCGCGGTTGTCTGCCTGCATCCGCGTGGGATAGGGTATGCACTTGTGGCTGAACTTTATCTCCTTCTCCTTAGACATCTCAATGGCTACTCCTTCGAGCGCCTTGAGAGCCTTCATGAGCGGTGGACCATATATGCGGACAAATGTCTTAGCCAATCTAGTCGCCCAAGAAAGCATGTCGGAGTGATAATATAAAATCTTTCCAATGACAGGCAGGAGCGTTATCATCAAAAATTAACCCGTGGAAACCTCAGGGTCCTTCTCGGACATACGCTTCATGATTAACCGATATTTCCGATATCGGTCATCCATCGAAAACTTAGCTGGATGCGGTGACTTTACTACCCCTCCGCATCGTGGGCACAAGTCTTCCTTCAGAGTGTAATTACCACAGCGCTCGCATCTTCTCAGTAGCCAAACCAATGTGCGTTCTACTCCCGCTTGAACGAGAAGGCGCCCTCGTGGCTCGACCACTCTTTTTCGGTTTGTTTTACGACGCGATCGAGGGCGAGTTCGGCTTTCTTATAATCTTCTGCTGTGACCTCGACACGGTATTTCGGGGCCCCGAGGGTGTATATGTTGATTGAAGACTCCATTTCGTCGCCTAGGTCTCTAGCCATGTGGAAGAGATCCTTAATCTCTTCGATGCCCCTGCTCCCCATGGCTGACACCTCGAAGACGCCCTGGATGGTAACGCCCTTTACGATTATCTTATCTTTTGCAATAGAAGCGAGAGCCTCTGCGGTCTTAGCCTTTATCCCGAGGTCAGTAAAGATGGCCGTACCCTTCTTTGCTGCCTGCTCGAGGGCATCATAGAGGCTGATTTGAGCATCGTTGAGCTTGGGGCTAATCTCCTCGAAAAGGTCCTCGGGAGTAGCCTTGAGCTCAGTAGCTGCCATCTTGAGGAGCGTCTCAGCTTTTCGCGTCTTCTTCCATTGCTCGATCTTTTTTCTACGGTCATCCTTGTTTACTCTGCGAAGGCTAAGATCAACCTGGCCCTTGGAGGGGTCTACCCTAAGAACCTGGAGGACGACCTTCTGGTTCTCCCTGACGTGATTCCTAATATTACGAACCCATCGAGAACTTATCTCTGATATATGGAGGAGTGCTTCCTTGTTAGCGTACTCGTCTAGGTTAACGTAAGCGCCGTATGACTCTATTCGGCTGACAGTCGCGACGACCATCTCGCCTGTCTCCGGCCATTCGGCGTGCCCTAGACTCATTTGTGGCTCACCCTAGAATTGCCATGATGGAGCCGTTGATCTCGGCTTTACCACCTGTTGGCCTCGCGATGACCTCGCCGCATGTGCGGCACTTAACCTCGTGGGTCGCGTGGCTGAAAACAATTTGCTCAGACTCGCAACTGAGGCATTTTACCCTCAGGAACCTTGAAGAGGGTCTGGGGATTAGGTTCTCCCACTCCGCCATACTACTCCAACTCCGCCTTCTTGAGCCGTAGTCCCTCACGCATCAGGCTCTTCTTGCACTCCTTGCATTGGAGTTGTAGTGTAGTCTTCTTCGTGACCTTGGCTTGGTTGTGCTGCATCGGGAATTTTTGGCCTCCGTAGCCCTGTTTGCGTATGGCTTGGTCGCGCTCGCCTTTTCGAGAGCCTCGGCGCTTGCCTGCCTTGTAGATGGTGACAGTGAATTCGGTGTGTGTCTTGCATTTGGGGCAGTAGGTCCTGATTGTCTTTGGAACTTTCATGGCTCTGTCTCCACTAGCTTGGCTATACCCTTCCTTATTAGGTTATCCGCGTTCTGGGCGGGGAGTGAAGCGACGTCCTCAGCCTTGAAGGGGCCGTATGTTTTCATGTCGACGCCCATAATAGCGGGTAGGGGCTGAGTGAATCGAACCACTTTGAGAGTCTCTTCACCCTTTTCAGTATGCTGGGCGGACGGGGGTTGTGGGTAAGGTGTAATCTGTGGTGGATTATCTATTGGCGATGCTACAAACTTGGGTTCCTTTCCCTGAATAATCTGCTTCATCCCCTGTGTATGCGCAGCTATCAAGCGGCGCAGCTCAACCTGAAGGTGCTTCTCCTCAGCTGTGAGGTTTAGGGGCTCGATTGGTGCCCCGTTGAGTTCGGCGGAGACGAGTTTGTGCAGGCGGAACCTGATAAGGTCTTGAAGCATCCTATCGACGTGATCCCGTTCCTTCTCAATCAGTTTTCCCTTAACGGTTGTCTTTTCGGTGGTTCTACTCTGTTCTCTTAGTTGGTTAACATAGGCCGCCATTGCATTAAAGAACCCCTCTGGGAGGGGTTGTATCTCCGGCCTCTGTTTCTCCCTCTTCCAGGATTCGTACAGGATCTTGTATTCTTCAGTCATTGTTCAATCCTCGCCCCCTTCTTGCAAAGTAGGAACATGGCAACAGCAAGTGGGACCTTCACCACCTCCTGTGTATATGGACCGTATTCGGTGTCAGCTATTCTTATCTTCGGGGCGTGCCGAACATATATCTTTACTTCACCAGATCTGAAGGCTATGGCGCTCGTTATCGGGTCGTAGTCTGGAAGAGAATCGAGCGGGATTGTCTGAACCTGCCAGCCAGTCTTGCCATGGAGGGTATTGGGGAGCCTTATCAGGCGGTGGATATCGGTTGTAACAACGGTGTCGATGTCGGCAGCCTGCTCCTTAATGGCTATCTCCATGAGACGAGAGAGGTCAGCCATGAGGCGCTCCTCGTCCCCTACACCTACAGCCTTGAGAAGCATGCTTGGATGACCTTCTTCTAATATGGCGAGTGCCTTGTCATGTTCTTCGGTGAGTAGGCGCGTGATCTTGCGTCCCAACTTTAGCTTTTTTATCTCCTCTGGGTGGCTCGATGCTATGAAATCGTAAAGGGCTCTCCCTGCCCTGCCCCGCCATCCCTCCTCAGCGAGGATTGATCGACCTCCCTTAACTCTAGGGTTGAAGCCGAGGTATTCCGGCTTAATTCCAGTGCCGAGGATGTAGTCTACGATCTCCCTACGACCCGATTGGTCGAGGTTCCTTATTCTCTGACTTCGGACATGGACATGGTAGCCACGATTACCGGAGAAGTTTACTATAAGCTCACTCGAGGGACTGAATCCAAAGTCCTGTACAAGTATGTCGAGGAGTTTCTGGGTCTCGTGCTTAGCTGCTTGAAGGCAGTGCTCGCAAAGCCAGGATTCCTCCTCGAATGTGGCTTTTCCGCATTTGCATACCTCGGGTGGTTTCCCGGTGCCAATGGCACCGCAGCTCCTGCATTTCCATTTGTCGTGCTCGTGCTGACAGGGCAGGTCGAAGTGATCAGCATCGATGTCAAAAACTAGGTCTGCTCCTATCCATCCCTTCCCCGCCATGTCCCCTTCGGGGTGCTGGTAGTAGCTGGAGCTGTGGTAGCTGTGAGCAGGGCTGTTCTCGTAGAGGTATCGGCGGAAGGAGGACTCGTCAGGAAAGCCTATGTGGCGGAACATGGTTTTCCCCCCAAACTGGAGAAAGGCAAACTCCCGTGACTTGATTTCAGATGGAGCAGGTATTATCCTTGCATTCGCCTCGTACCACCTATGGAAATATTCAGCTACGAATCTTGGACTCCCCCAATCGGACTCCATAGGCGCTCAAGTAAATGTGTTCGCTGGGTTTTAAAACTAGTTTGCCTTAGGCAAAACCGCTACTTTTTCAGACCGCTATAGGGGCACTTACCGCATAACTGCGCGTTAAACCTTACCAGGTTATTGTAATGGGTGCAGAAGTGAAGGCCATTATTTCTTATCTTGTCGATTATCGTATCGGCCAACTTAGTACTTATTGGCTTGGTATCGGGGTATTTGAGTGTTAAGGCTGCTTCTGGGGTTTCTGGTAGGCTATACGCTTTGCCTTGAAGCGGTAGTAGCTTAGAGGATGCTTAACACGTTCGCAGATGTCGTCCTTGTTTCGGCAGATGCCATGGGTACGGAGAGTATCACAGAGCGGTGGTGTGTACTTTGTACGATTACCCCTAACTCCAGCGATGTGCTCGACCTGATACTGCGTCATCGCAGGATCGAAGTCGGTGACACTCGTGTATAGATCCACTAGTTTGTCGAGAGGCATTCCGACAGTAACGAGGAAGCTGGTTAAGGCGAAACGCTCCATATGGCTGGCACGCCTGCCTGCGAGGAGACCCTCCATACAGTAGCGGATGCATGGGGGGAAGGCCTCGTTTATAACCTCAGAAGGCAGATCTTCACCGCCGAGCCTCTGTCTGTTCTCATCGAATACCTTTGAAATGCGTTCTAAGCACCTCTGGAGGGGCTCGGGGAGGTTGATCTTTACGGGCTTCGAGACTCGTTCCTTGATGAGGGTCTCGACCTCACCTTGGATGAGGCGTGCGACCTCGCGCTGGGTTAGTAAGACGTAACCATTTTTTACGATGCGGTTAACGAGCTTCCATTTGTCCTCGTGGAAGGATGAGGAGGAACGGA
>JBGPRA010000068.1:0-10941 GCA_041489375.1 Bathyarchaeia archaeon
AGGGCTAGGCCGAAGATTGAGTAGCCTATGGTGAAGAGGAGGAGTGAGGCTATCATCATTTTTTTGATGCCCTGTCTGTCGGCTAATAGGCCTGAGGGGATTGATAGTAGCATCGTGGCTACTCCCCCTAGGCTTGTGACGTAGCCTAATTCGAGGGCTGTGGCTCCTAGTGCTATGACGAATATTGATTGGTATTGTTGTGTCAGTCCTAGGGAGAAATTTTGGAGCATGTTTTTTATGATGTTTACTTTGAATGGTCTCTGTTGTCTCGTGATGAATCTTACTGCGTTGATAATTACGGACAAGTAGAGAACATCATCCGATTAATGGTCGTAATTAATACTTAATGAGAATTTCGAATAACCTCTTCTCAACTCCCCCTCGGATACCCTTATAGATCAGACACACAGAAACCCAAACATGGACTCCTTCAACAAACACCTCCTCAAACAGGAATACAACAAACTCGCCAAACTAGGAGACAGACTCGCCAAAGCCAACCAACTCGTTGACTGGGAGGCCTTCAGACCCATCATAAAAGAACTCTACCAGAACGACTCGGAGCTCGGAGGCAGACCCAACCACGACGAGGTCCTCATGGTCAAGCTCCTCGTGGCCCAGCAGTGGTACGGGCTCAGCGACGAGGAGGCAGAGAGGGAGGCCGTGGACCGCCTCAGCTTCCGACACTTCCTCGGCTACCCGGATAGGGTACCAGACAGCACGACGATCTGGCTCTTCAGAGACAGGCTGGCGAAGTCGGGGAAAGACAAGCTGATCTGGGCTGAGCTGCAGAGGCAGCTCGACGAGAAGGGGTTGAAGGTCCGGAGGGGCGTGGCGCAGGACGCCTCGTTCATCACGGCGGACCCGGGTCCGTCGGGTAAGCCGAGGGGTGAGGTGGCGGCGACGAGGAGGAGCCGGGACGGTGACTGGGCTAAGAGACGCGACGGCTCAACCTTCGGGTACAAGGTCCACGTGAAGATGGATCTCGACCATGGGCTGATTCGGGAAGTGGAGGCGACCTCGGCGTCTGTTCATGACAGCCGGGTGGATCTGAGTCTCCCCGGTGAGGTGGTGTACCGTGATAAGGGATACTTCGGGGTGAAGCCGCGGGGATTTGATGCGACGATGAGGAGGGGTATCCGGGGGCACCCGTTGAGTGTGTGGGATCGGCTGAGGAACAGCCGGATCGGTTCTAAGCGTAGGCCGGTTGAGCGTGTCTTCGCGGTGTTGAAGCGTGTCTTCTGGTCGGGTCACGTGTTAGTGACGACTTTGCCCAGGGTTCGGGTGAAGATGGTGTTCTCGTGTCTCTGCTTCAACTTGCTTAGGCTGGGGTCGTTGGGTGTCGTCTCGTAGCGTGGGCCATCGATCTCCTGGTGGGTGAGGCTTTGAGGGGTGTTTCTGGGGTTCTAGGTTGGTGTTTTTGGCCTTTTTTCAGCCTCTTCGTTGGTGTTCGGGGGGTGTTTTCCTTGCTGTGTGGCTGTCTGGGCGTTTTGTTGGTGTGAGTCTTTACAGTCTGAGCTGTTCCGCTGGAAAAACAGACGTTATTCGGAATCCTCTAATGTATGCTCATTAAGCAAGCAAATTCTTATACTTAAAATTCTCTTAAACAGCTATGACAATAATTCTTGTTGAGACATGGGATGTGAAACCAGAGAAAGTAGTAGAATTCAAATCATTCTTAGAAAGAATGAAGAAACTTGTTAAAGAAAGACCAGAGCTTTTTGAAGAGGTAAAATCTTGGGACTCCTATGAGACTGTTACTGGAACTACGTTCCAAGGAATGAATCTCTGGGAATATGACAATATGACTGAATGGGAAAAATCCTCAAATAAATTCTACACTGACCCTCAATTAGGTAAGCTTCTCTCGGAGCTTTGGACTTATCTTATTCCTGGAACACATAGAGAGGAAGTATGGAAACCAGTAATGAAATTAAAATGAAAAAAATCTATCGTTTTCAATTCGGATTTGTGCACCATTATTAAATAAATCCACTGAAAGGCTCTTACTCCGACTGGAGCAAAGCTAAGTCAACCATTCAATCACTGGTAACAATCTGGTGGAAGTGAGGATAAGGATATTGTACGTTAGGTTAAGCTTATGCCAAAGATACTTTGGGTTAAGATTTTTCTAATCAGGAGGGGCTGAGGAGAAGGCTATGGAGTTGGTGATCTGGTCACTGAATACCACGGAGTCGGGAGTGTATAACACGCCTCAGCTGAGTGAGGGCTGGTACACTCTAAGCATGTTTGGTCCGGTTCAACGTGTTACATCTACGCAGATTCCTTTTGGTCAAACGAGTACGCCTTGCCCATACTGTTATCTTCATGATGTGAATAAGATTGACAGTTATAGGGTCATCATCGTGGTCACTGTGTTGAGTGATGGTGTGCAGGGCTTCTTCGATGTGTCTTGTGACTGGTTAAAGTAATAGAGGATAGTTGCACGTGCGAAGAGAAGGTTTACTCCAAAGTCTTATCATGAGTTCCACCTGATACTCAACCGTGAAGAAGAATGGTTGATCCGCAAACTTTGAAGTATCATCGCTTCTACAGCGACGCCTCAGGTGAATCACACTTAGACGAGGTGGAGGTAAAGGAGAGCCTGGCTGAAGCCGCTCCACCGGCGCCCCTACTACTAGTATCGGCATTCAACCCAGCCATCCAGTGGGGATTCTTCTCAACTCCAAAGGGATGGTTCGGCGATTGGCATCCCGCACCCGCTAGGCAATTCATGATTCTGTTGTCGGGCGCGGTGGATGTGATGGCAAGCGATGGAAGTGCCTTACAGATGAAGCCAAGCGACATCGTTCTTCTAGAGGATACTTGGGGTAAGGGACATAAATCAAGAAACGTCAGCGATGGCGTCTGCCATTATTTCGTCGCACGGCTGCCTCCACCATAGCCTTACCCTCACTTCCACCTTCACGCATGATGGGACGACAAAAGACGATGACTGAGTACGCGAAAATTTATAGATAAATGAACCAATTAGTTCGAGTATGAGTAAAAGCGGGGCCGACTGGTATGCCAAGTCCAGTGCATGGAGACCCAAAGAAGAGATCAGATATATGGATGATCTCAGAAAAAGTTTGGATTGGGGCACTCCTGAGGCTGTTTACGGTAGAGTAAAGCAGCTCTACAGTCTTCACAACGATTTCAGGGAGAGGTCTTGCATAAACCTGGTGGCTAGCGAGAACGTGATGAGCCCCATGGCTAAGGCGTATCTGGGATCCGACCTCGGGTTCAGGGTATGCGATGGACCTGTGGGCAAGAAGATCTTCGGAGCCGGAATACAGTATCTAGAAGAACTGGAGGCCATATGCGTAGAGGCCTCTAGACGTCTCTTTAAGGCGGAGTACGTGGAGCACAGACTCCTGAGCGGCACCATGGGTTGCGCTGCTGTCCTGTATGCGCTGGCAAAGAAAGGCGACACGGTGATGTCTCAGAGCTCTGATGCAGGAGGCGTGGTGTGCAATAGACCCGAGGGCTCAGCTAAGTACATCGGGCTCAAAGTGGTGGACATACCGTGGAGCAGCGAGAACATGAATGTGGACGTGGAGGCCTTCGAGAAGGTGGCCAAGGAGACGCGGCCCAGAGTTGTTATTCTTGGGGCTATGATCACCCTATTTCCCTATCCAGTAAAGGAGATCACTAAGATAGCGAAGGATCTTGGCGCTAGAGTCGCTTACGACGGAGCCCACATAGGAGGCTTAGTGGCTGGGAATAGGTTTCAAGACCCCCTAGGTGAAGGCTCGGATTTGCTAATGGTGAACACTCACAAACAGATGGGCGGGCCTCCAGGGGCTCTGATACTGTCCAACGACGAGGCAGTTGCTAGGAGTATCTCAGAAACTACGTTTCCCTTCTTGGTAGCCACACCCTACTGTAACAAGTTCGCGGCTCTGGCCGTGACATTATCGGAGCTAATGGAGTATGGGGCTGAATATGCCGACCAGATCATAAGAAACGCGAAGGCCTTGGCTGCGGAGCTAGATGAACTAGGAGTAACCGTAATGTGTCGGAGCTTGGGCTATACGGAAAGTCACCAAGTGCTCCTAGATGTGAAGGGCTATGGCGGTGGTTTTGAGGCTGAGAATAGGTTGGCGCGGGCACACCTAATCTGTAATAAAATGCCGCTGCCAGGGGATAGTTGGACTGAGAGAAGTGGTCTAAGGTTGGGCGTAAACGAGGTTACAAGAAGAGGCATGAAGGAGAATAATATGAAGGATTTGGCTGGGTTCATATCTAGGGCATTGGTTGAGGAGGAGCAAGCCAGGATAGGCTTGGAAGTAGCGGACTACATGAAGAGCTACCAGAAGACTATGTACTGCTTTGAATAAGTATATTCACGTGTGGTGTCGGAGACTTTTTCGAAGTACATCTCTGATAAGTGACTTTGATTTTGCATAGCCTTATTCTGAGTCCCACCTGATACTCGAAAAATCTTACCACAAATTCACTTTGGCATAAGCCTCATCTAAGCTTGTGGAAGGCTCGCTAGCTTTAGTTACCAGCGTTCTGCATCTCGTTTTAAAAGATCATTATGTTTTTTCCTTTGGAAGCGCAGTGGCTCATACAGTTGACGCCGTGGGGCTGCATTGATGTTCGGAGAACTCACCGTAAGGCAGATGCGCAGACTCGAGCGCTTCCTAGCGAATGAGTCAGCTCTCAGCCAGCGTCTAAGGGAAGCTGATAACGGTGAGCGCCTCAAATTCAACCAACTCTACGTCAAGGCCAGCGCGATTGCCGAGCAGTTCTACTGCGAGGTAAAGGTTGAGATGGGGCACCTCCACGGGAGGGTGGAGACAGAGACTAAAAGACAGGGGAGTGAGGGACACGAGACCCTGCAGGCCGGATCGCTAGGGGTTGACAGGGGAGATATTCTGAGAAAGATATTCTCCGGTGAGCCGATGATCGTCCACGAGATGCCTGTACTCGCTAGGTACCGAGACGTGATCCTCGCGGGGCAACCCGACGCCATACTCTTCAAAGATGGAGACCCCGTCGTGGTCTTCGAGTACAAGTTCAGCAACTCACCTTACCCTTACAGGAGCTACCATACACAGGCAAGGGTCTATGGCAGGATTCTCGATGGCGCCGGATTCGATACGAGTGACCTCTTCTACGCGATAGCAGTGGCTCCGAGGGAGAGCCGCGGTGACGAGGGCCTATTCAAGAGGGTGATTGAGGCGGTGAATGAGAATGGGCCGGGGGAGGCGAGCCTCGTTGTGGGCGACGCACATGTATATCTGTATGAGTACAACCAACCCGCCGCGGAGAGAGACATCGACTGGGCCCTCGACTACTGGACGGGGTTAAGGGGCACCGCCCCCGTGGATAATCCAGCCAAGTGTCGGAGCTGCGAATATCGGGATAAATGCCAAGCGCGCGATAAGAACATCTGGTCTGTAGGAAATTAACTTAGGTAGAATCTACCTATGGCGCCTGCGTGAGCGTTAGGATGGAGTCTTGTGCGAATGAACTACCTCGAAACACTCGCGCGCGCGATCTGTCTGATCGCTGGTCAGATTGGATATGCGCGCGTGGTCGTGCAAGCGGGATTCATAAAAGTTAATAAGAACCATGGCGGCTCCTAGTTGTAATTAGGTAGAGGTCTACCTAACTGTGGTGGTCGTGGAACCCTACAAAACGTTGGGGGCCACCGAGATGACACCCCTGTAACGCCATAAAACAGATCAAATAAGAAGTGATTGAATGAATGGGAAGAAAAGCAGCCTGATAGCGGCTCTGCTCATCTGCCTGATCGCCGGTCAGATCGGATACGCCTACGCTGACGACAATATCCCCCACCTGGATGTCAGCGTTGCTAACACAACATTTGCCGCGGGTACTCGTGGCAACATAATTGTAACGATTCACAATGGTGGCGACTACGATGCCAATGAGGTTGAGGCATTCATCACCAGCGCCGTACCCGGTGTCTCGATCCTGGTCGGGGCGCAGAGGGTGGTTAACAGGATTGACAATGGCAAATCCGCGACCTATAATGCAACAGTGATGGTTGACCAGAGCGTCGCCGTCGGAGCCTACCCCATCACCATGACTCTAAGCTACCTCAGGACCGGGCGTGGCTTTGTGACCGTTGCCATCCCCATCTCCATTCTGGTGAATAGTATCTTCCAGCCGATGGTTGCGTTAACTGTGTCGCCCAAGAAGTTGACTGCGAACAGCCTGAATGATGTGGTTATGAAGGTGAGTAACATCGCTAGCTCCAAGGTAGATAGCATCGAAATCGTGCTTTCATCTAATTCTCCATTCCTATCCATCGAGAGTTCACCCAATTTCAATACAGCAACTTTGACGGCTGGTGATTTAGCAAGCTTCACTGTGAAGGTCTACGTCCTCGAGAGCACGCCTCTAGGCGCTTACCCACTAACTGCTACAATATCCTACACTGATTCAAATGGTAACAGCCTGAGGCAGACAGCGACCCTCCCCCTCGAGGTTGCATCCCCCATAATCAATAAAGTCCCCGTGTTGACGATCTCAAACCTCGACACGACAACAGCCATACCTGGTGAGAGGTTCACCATCAAGGCCAGGGTCGTTTGCAACGATGCGCCAACCTTCAATGCTAAGGCGACTCTGACACTCGACGCCCAGGGATTACTCAGGCCGATGAGCTCGACGACGAGCAGCCTAGGGGATATGAACGCGGGGAACACGCAGGACCTAAGCTTCGATGTGATCGTGGATGGCTCAGCGCCTGCCTTACAGATCGCCACCACTTTGACGATCGTTTACACCGACAACAAGGGTGCTCAGAGGACTGTGAGCGAGGTGCTCACGGTTCCCGTGGGCCAAATCGTCGATTTCCAGCTGATGAACCCCAAGCTCGTCTCAGTTGAGCAGGGCGCCACGGGCAAGATCGATTCCAGCGTCGTGCTCAAGGGGACCTACAAAGCCCAATTCGCCACGATAAACGTGTTACCCGACTCGTGGATACAGTTGATCCCTGAGAGCAGCTACTACCTTGGGGCGGCTTACCCCGATAGCCCGGTCACATTCACCTTGAAGTTCAACGTCGCTTCAAACGTTGATGTTGGCGACGCTAAGATCAAGCTCCAGGTAAATTACTTGGATAACCTCAACATCCCGAGGCAGATGACCCTCGAGTACCCGATCTCGGTCACCAAGCCAGCAGCCACCATTACCTCTGATTTCTGGGGCTGGCTGCTTCACCTTATTGGATTGAGGTGATTAACCCCGGTCCAGTGTTACGAGTGGGTTTAGGGGCGTTGAACTTGTTTCTTTTACTCGTTTTACGCGGTGAAACTATCACGAGGGCTGTATATGAGGTTAGGCGTGCATGAGCTCCATTAAGGTTAATGATATAGTCAAGATGTTCGGGGACTTCACGGCGGTGGATCACGTATCCTTCGATGTGGAGGAGGGTGAGATATTCGGTCTCCTCGGTCCGAATGGGGCTGGTAAATCTACACTCATTAGGATGCTCGCCACATTATCTATGCCAACCTCTGGTACAGCGTCAATCGGCGGCCTCGACATCATCAAGGAGGATTCGAAGGTTCGGACCCTAATTGGACTCGTCTCCGAGAAGCTGATCATGTACGATCGGTTAACTGCTAAGGAGAACTTGGAGTTCTTCGGTAAGCTCTACGGTGTCCCCGATGATCAGATGAAGAAGAGCATCGTTGAGCTCCTTGAGCTTGTGCAGATGACAAAGTGGGAGAACGTCCAGGTAGGCACCTACTCGACGGGTATGCGGCAGAGGATAAACATAATCAGGGCCCTCCTCAACAAACCGAAGGTACTCTTCTTGGACGAGCCAACGCTCGGCTTGGATCCACAGACCACGGTGGAGATCAGGGAGTTCATCCGGAAGATCAATCATGAGAGCGGGGTCACAGTGATTCTTACGACCCACATGATGGCGGAGGCTGACCTCCTCTGTAAACGGATAGGAATCATCGACCACGGCAAGATCGCCGCCCTCGACACACCCTCAAACCTGAAGAAGACTATATCAGGTGGCAACGGGACGGTTCTCGAGTTCATCATACCCAACCTCGACCCAAAGATCCTAGCCACTATAAAGTCCCTCGGATGCGTCACAGGCGTCTCCCAGGAGGACCCAACCCATCTGATGGTTCATACCACGGGTGAGGACGCCTTCGACCTCATCATCGACTCAATAAGGGCTATCAACGGTAAGATAGCGTCGGTGAGCAGCCGGGAGCCGACGCTTGAGGATGTGTTCCTCCAGATAACGGGCCACGAGGTTAGGGACTCCGCAAAAGAGAAGATACAAACAACTATGAGGGGCGGATTCCTGAGGAGGGCAGCCCCTCGGGTAAGGTGACTATGAATGACTGCTAGGAAGGTGATGTACCACGTCTACGTCATTGCCAGGAAGGACTTGACGGAGCTCTTCAGGAATAGGTTGGGGCTGGTCATGCTCATACTCATGCCAATATTCATGATGTCGATGATAAGCTTCGTCTTCCCATCGAACCAGTCGCTTGGAAAGGTGACGCTAGCCATCGCGAATGAGGACCAAGTAATCGGACTCACGAAGGGTCAGGTCAGCACAAGCGGGCTCATTGTCACATACCTGAACCGCATCGATAACTTCACAATAACTCAGCTCACCTCCCTGGATGAGGTGAAGGAGATGATCCAACGCGGCGAGGTCGAGGGAGGCATAGTCATCCCAGCGAACTTTACGGCGAGCCTGAAGGCTGGACGCCAGGGAACAATAATCTACGTGACCGATCAGACGAATCCTCAGATGTCGGCTATCCTTCAGAGTGCCATTACAGCGATCTTCCAGCAGATCGGAACAGCGATCGCCGAACAGCGGGTAGAGGCATTGAGCCCCAGCACGAGGAACCCCCTGGCGGTGGTGCAGCCACTCAAGGTCGAGTCCAAGGGAGCTGTAGCAGGCGACTTTAGTTACTTCGATTTCATGGCTCCGGGCCTCATAGCGATGAACGTCATGATGAGCGTCATGACTGGGCTGCCCGCCGCTATCAGCCATGAGAGAGAGATTGGAACCCTCGATGGCTTGATGGTTTCTCCCATCAACCGCCTATCGATCATCCTCGGCAAGACCTTCGCCCAGACCATTAGGGGCTTGCTGCAGGGCACGCTCATCCTAGCAATTGCGGTGATGTTTTTCGGGCTCACCATACGGGGGAGTCTGCCACTGATATTCGCGTTGCTGTTGCTGGATGTATTCAGCTTCGTCGGCATAGGGATAGTCATCACCTCGTTCGCTAAGGATCAGGAGACGGCGACGATGATGATGATGACGATAATCTTCCCGATGATGTTCATGAGCGGGGTCTTCTTCCCGACTCAGCAGATGCCCTGGTACATGCAGAGCTTCTCGAAGCTCATCCCGCTAAGCTACGCGACTTCAGCGCTGAGGAAGGTCATGGTTCTAGGGGCGGGCATCCCCGCGATATCGACTGAGATCGCTGTTTTGGTTGCATTCGGGGTCATCTTCACGGTCATTGCGATTCCCACCTTTAAGCGAAACATGACTCGGTGAAATCCACAACCATTATTTTTCAGATAGAATTTCTTGTGGGAGTGTATTCACTACGTTCGCAAACCATCCCTATATCGCCTGCGTAGCTAGTCGAGAAAAGCTATTCACCCCGCAAACATACTAATGGATGATAATAATGGAGATGTCAAGATTCTCCGACGCCCAGGTCATCGACTGTCACGCTCACCTCTGGATGTTAAGGAACCATATCGATGATGAGAGCTTGCGTAAGCAGGGTGAGGCCCTCATTGAGGTCATCAGGGACGCTCCGCTGAGTCAGGTGTACATCTTTGGGAGGGGAGACCACCCTGCCCTCTATCTGAAGGCTCGGTACCCCGGTAAATTCTATGCCGGCGGCTATGCACCGTGGACCGGGGACGCCTCGGGGTTCAAGGTTGATTGGCCGAGTTATGTCAGCTCCCTCATCGACCTCGGCTACGACGGTGTCGGCGAGATGGGGTCTAAACCGGTAACAAGGGACAAGCACACGCCACTAGACTCAACGTACTATGAGGGTCTATGGGAGAGCTGCGAATCTGAGAAGTTCCCGGTCCTCTGCCACGTGGGGGATGTAGAGGACTTCTGGCACGAGGAGCTGACGCCAGAGTGGGCGAAGGTCAGGGGCTGGGGCTACTGGAAGGACGATTACCCAACGATGGAGGAGCTCTGGGTCGAGATTGAGAACGTCCTGACGAACCATCCCAAGCTCAGGATAGTACTATGTCACTTCCTCTTCATGAGTCCCCACAGGGGGAGACTGGAGGAGTTCCTACGCCGCCACAGGAACGCTCATGTGGACCTCACTCCTGGCATCGAGCTACTATACAACATCTCGAGACGGCGCGAGGATTGGAGGCGCTTCTTCATCGAGCACGACGATAGGATACTCCTCGGCACAGACATAGGGATGAGCACCGCGAGGCTCCAGCACTTGGCACGTGTATGGCTCCTCAGGAAGTTCCTCGAAACCGGGGATGAGTACTACACCCCAGAGGAAGCGGATGACGCCCTGACAAGGTACGAGGAACCATTCATTGGCCTGAGCCTCCCAAGATCATCGGTTGAGAAGATTTACTCAGGTAACTTCATGCGGCTCTGGGGGAAGAAGCCGCGGCAAGTAAACGTCCGCGCAGCCATAGCAGCATCGGAGAAACAGGGAGACGCCTCCGTCGCCAAGGCACTTAGGAGCCTAGATTAGCGGTAGCTGCTACAATGCACGCTGGAGAGCTTAAAATCATAATCACTGATCAAGCGTCACGCGCGCTGTTGAATATTTGCGACCACCGAAAATAGGATGGAGGATTACGCACCGGAGGCCGCTGATCTAAGGTAAGGTGTTTCCTCTTGAAGCTTTTGCGGAGAAGGAGTTTTAAATAATGTTACTTAGAGAAATTATGAAT
>JBGPRA010000069.1:0-10847 GCA_041489375.1 Bathyarchaeia archaeon
CAATAGCGGAGACGTCGATCTGTAAGCGTTGGTGGATGTATATGAGGGAGCTAATGCCGTCTAATCCCGACGACAGCCCAGTCTCAGAGGAACTCAGGGAAGTCTTCCATATCGAGAGGTCCTAGGTATAGAGAAGTCTATAGAACTCCTCCACCGACTCCCGAATATACTTCTCTTCTACTTTCCCGAGCGGAGAGGGGGTCTCGAAGATGCGCCTCGGTATGCGGAGCTCTCTCGGCTTGAAGCCTTCTCTCTCCTTGAACCTGTTTTTCTCCCGGAGTATTTCGACTCCTAGCTTATCGAGGGACTCCGGTGGCACCTTGTGATGCCCAGCCGTTTCCAGGGTCTTTAGGACAGTGTCCTTGTCGTAGATGCCCCTGGCGAAGAAGCAGACGACAAGGCTACTGAGTATCTGACGCCACGCCTCCTCCTTGAGTAACTTTGCAGCGGCTGCTTTGGAGTCTGGGAGCTTCTCCTTGAGGGCGGCCTGGTCGATGCTGTAGCCAGCGGCGTCTAGGTGGCTGTGGCGAGCGCCGGTGAGGTAACCGACGTGGCTAACGGGGCCGGTGTGGTAGCCGGGCATCTCATTGCCACCGAAAGCAAGGGCGAAATCCGCTCCGCCGTAAATAGTGGAGGCTTTGTCGACTCCTTGGGCGAGTGCCGAGTAGAACTCGTTCGGTTGTTTCACTATATACTCCACCGCCTTAGCGTAAGTGGGCTGGTCTCCCCACCGTAGGTTGAGGCAAAGCGTCTCGTTCTGTGTAATAAGGCCCTTCTCCTGTGCCTCGGTCGCCCATGCGAGGACGACACCCGTACTCATAGCATCGAGTCCCCATATCTCCACATCGTCTATGAGGTGAAGCATCGCCTTCTCGTCGAAGACTCCGAGCATAGATCCCAAGGCGTAGATGAGCTCGTAGTCGTAGGGGATCATTGTGGTCTTGTAGAAGTAGGGTTCCTTCTCGTAGGGCTCTCTGAGCGCAGCGATGTGGATGCAGGCAACTGGGCAGTGGGCGCAGGCAACACGGCGGCCGAGATAGTTTTCAGCCAGTTTCTCCCCTGAGATGCGCTCCGCCTCGGAGGAGGTTGTAGTTTTGAGGTTCATCGTTGGGAGTCCCTTCTGGAGGTTTAGAGGCATTATGTTCGAGGCGGTGCCTATATCGTGGTACTTCTTCATGACCGGGGACTCGACTGCTCGTTTATAGATGTCGTCGTATACCTCACGATAGAGCCTCCTGTCGGAGACTTCGAACCCATGGTTACCGGTTACTGTGACGGCCTTGAGCTTCTTGCTGCCGAAGACGGCACCTAAGCCGAGGCGGCCGAAGTGGCGGTAGGTCTCGGTGATGACGGAAGCGTATCTAACTAGGCGCTCGCCCGCTCCACCTATCCTCATGATTGTGCGCGTTCCTGCTCCAGTCTCCAGTTCTCTAATTATCCTACCTGTAGTGATACTGCTGGCAATCCCCCAGATGCCGGAGGCGTCCCTGAAATTGACGCCCTTGGTGTCTATGGAGAGATAGACTGGAGACTCGCTGGCACCCTGGATCACGATCGCGCCATATCCTGCAGACCTGATGGCGACCGCGCTTCGCCCCCCGGCGTGGCTTTCCCCGAGGTTCCCTGTAAGGGGGGATTTAAACATCGCTACGGTCTTCGATGCGAGGGGGTAGAGTCCGACGAGAGGTCCTACAGCGAATACTATTGGGTTGTCTGAGCCCAGGGGGTCCGCACCCTCTGGACAGTTCTCCCTGAGGAGGTTTATAGCCACTCCGGCGCCCCCTATGTAGTACTGGAAAAGATCCGCCCGGTCCTCGATAGTAAATCGGCGAGTCGTCAGGTCCGCTATCAAGACCCGTGTGGGTAGTCTCATAGTTGCTCTGCCTCCTTCATAACGAGCACCTCATGTGGGCAATACTTGACGCAGTAGCCGCAGTGGACGCAGATGTCGGGTTTATTCGCCTCGTCGTCCCAGAAAACGGCGTGGACTGGGCACGCCTCTGAGCAGCGGTGGCATCCTATGCACTTCCCCGCCTTAAGAATCACCCCACCTCCCTTACGTGGCTCAAGGGCGTCGACTGGGCAGACCTTCAAGCAAGGCGGATCAGGACACGCCCTACAGGCAACGACGACGAAGCCCCGCTCAAAGCCACCCGCGGAGCGTACCCTTATGGCGGACTTGGCTAGTCCACCCTCGCCGAAGCGTCTGTTACAAGCGAACATGCAGAGCTGGCACCCAACGCATCTGTCCGCATCCACTACGGTAAGCCTAGTCATCGAGATATGCTGAATGGTGCCTGCTCATTTAGCTTCCCTTTAATGGGGGAGAGTTTGGAAACAGTGGGGTCGGGAGATTTACTTCTCGCCGCAGAAGCGACGGATAACTAGCTCCTGGACCCTTGCAGCGTCCATGACGGTCTCGAGATCAACCCACTCGATCGCAGCGTGGTCGCCACCACCGGCAGGACCATATGCAACAGCGGGTATACCCTTCCCCCAGATTATCTGGGTGTCGAGCCATCCTGAACCACCTATGAAAGCTGGAGTGAGTTTGATAGCCTCCTTACTGCAGTTGACTATTGTTTGGCATATCTCAGAGGTCTCAGGAACATCCATAGAGTCCCGGTAGAAGATGATCTCGTAGCTCGCAGTGAATTGTGGGTCCTTATCGGCGATGCCCCTGAGGAGAGTCTCCATCTCCTCCTCGACATCCCTACGCTCCTCACCGGGTATTAGGCGCCTCTCGATCTGTAGCAGACACTTATCAGGGTAGGTGCTAAGCTCCAGGCCACCCCTTATTATTCCAGCGTGGACGCTAGCGGGACCAACAAGTGGATGCTTCTTCAGCTGAAGCTTGGTGCCTATGTCTTCGAGGCCAGTTAAGACCTTCCCCATCTTTTCTATGGCATCTACTCCCACTTGCCACATGCTTCCATGAGCCGCTAAACCCTTAGTCTCAACGTCAATCCAGGCGAATCCCTTATGGCAACGCTTGATCTGTAGCGCGCTGGGCTCGCCAACGATTGCGGCGTCGACCCGGGTCTTCTCCATAACCCTCTCGGTGCCGATGCTAGCGTACTCCTCGTCACAGACGGCGGCGACGACTACGTCGCCCTTTAGTTGGGTTCCGGAGTCGACGACGGCCTTGAGTGCTGCGAGGCTGGCGACGAGGCCACCCTTCATGTCGAAGGTGCCTCGACCGTACATCCTCCCCTCCTTTACCACTGGCTTCAGCGGGTCTATGGTCATGTAGTCATAGCCGACGGTGTCGGTGTGGCCGTTTAGCATGAGGCTCTTGCCGCCACCCGTACCCTTGAGGATTCCAACGGCGTTGTATCGCTTAGCCTCTATTTTGTCGACCTTAGCTTTAAGGCCGAGGGCTTTGAGCCAGTCAGCGATGTACTCCGCGATTTCTGACTCCCCCTTCGCACCTGGTACGAGGGTGGGGTTGACGGAATCGATCTTGACGAGTTCTTTGAGTAGTTCTGTAGCTGCATTCTCGTCCACTCTTGACTTGAACATTGATAGAAAGTCGTGGTTCATGGGTTAAAAGCGTGAGGTGTTGAGGTGAGATCCGTCGAACCATATTACTCTAGCCGATAATGATCTAGAATATCTAGTCCTCTAGACGACTCAGAGTTGAGACTTCAATGAGCGCGAAGTTGACGAGCCTCCTGAGGAGCAAGGTGAGGTTCAGCCTTGTCAACGGTGCCACGGAGCTGACAGCCCCCCCGTTATATCCCTTCAGGTCTGGTTCGCTCCCCATCCTGTGCGACCCATTAGCCGAGGAACCCAAGCCCCACGAGGCCTACGAGAGCGGATTCAGGTCTCTGGTATTTGAGCAGCAGGGAAGTTGGCTGAAGGCGAAAGGGGTTGGGATAGCCCACGGCGTATCGAGGCCCATCTGGAGAGGGGGTAATATCCTCACCTACTTCTTGAACGAGGTCGATTTTGGGGGCGGGAGGCTCATCTGGGGCTTCTCCACTGTCGAAGAGGTTAGAAGATAGCTTGAAATGACCCGTGAGGCGAGGAGCCTCGGTTGTCCCGCGCCGACCCCTGTGGGGCTAAGGGTCTACAGGGAAGCCCACGTAATCGACTTCAAGGACCGGAGTGAGCTTTTCCAGGTGCTCGCCTCGACATCGAGGGAGGAGATGCTTAAGCGATTCATCGCTGCGAGGCGGGTCGAGGCAGCTTGTGTTTTCCTCTCGCAGCCAACGGATGTGAGGGTCGACGAGATACTGTACGGGTTTCTCCATCCAGGGCTAGACAGTCTACTCGACTACCGCGAGGCTCGAGACTTTCTCAAATGGTTGGGTTCGAACTGTGGCAGGAACCTGAGAGCTCACCACGACGCGGGACTCCTTCACGGAACGACGCCAAATGGTGAAGGATACATGACGAACGCCCACTCAGCCAACCACCTAGTAGACGAGTCCGGCACCTACACAACCGATTACCACATGGCGGAGAGGAGTGAGAACAAGGAATTGAGGAAGATGGAAGCGTTCTTCCTTGCGAATCTCATGAACCCCCTCCCTGGGGCGTCGGAAGCCGCCGCCTCCTACTTCAGCCAGCCTAGGCCACTCGTTTTTTCACTCTCCCCCGAGGGTGCCTCCCTGTTCTTCGATGACAGGTTTTTCCAGCCTAGAAGCCAGCTCGAGGAGTATGCCGAAGCCTTCGTGGATGGGGTGGCTTATGGCTACCGGAAGAGGGAGGCGCTGCACTTTGAGAGGGAGAAGAGGCGCGAGGCCCTTCTAATCGTTGCAGCCTGTAAAAAGGAGTTGTTCCGTCTACTCGATCTACCCCCTTCAATGCAGAGGGGGGGAGAACAGGTGCGTAGGAGGGTGACTGCCTTGAAGCTAACGGCAGATGACATTAGGAAAGAGACGGCGAGGGTCGAAGCCGATCTGGAATAGGTTGTTAGCGTACCGGGGGTCTGACCCAGCTTCCGTAGACTGGGTGGCGGCTGCAGATGACTTCGATGAAGGCGGGGTGCCCCTTCTCGTTCTCCTTTAGGGCCTCTTTGAGGGCTGGGGCTATTTCGTCTGGCTCCTCGATCCTCGTCGCGTGCATGCCGAGGGCTTCAGCCATCTTCGCTGTCTTGTAGACGTCCTGCTTCGTGACTTCACAGGCGTATGGGGTGTGGCCGCCTCCCCAGAAGCCGGGGCCGTAGCCACTGAAGCCACCGTTGTTTATGTGGATAGTTGTGATGCCCATGCAGTGCCTTATCAGGGCCTCGTAGTCTCCCATTTGGTAGCTGACACCTGCGTCTCCCGTGACGCTGATTACCTGCCTCTTCGGGTAGGCGAGCTTTGCTCCCATTGCCATGCCTAGGCCAAAGCCCAGGGTAGAGACGTTGCCCCAAGCCATGAAGCCGTGCTCCACGACAGTGTCGTAGACCGTGGTGAGCTGGTCGCGTGTGTTCCCCGACTCGTGGGTGACGACGCTGTTTTTTGGGTTGATTGTCTTTATGATCTCAGCGTAGACCCTGTAGGGGTTGATTGGCTTATCGTTTGACTCCATGAGGGGGCGGTACTTCTTCATCTTCTCCTCCCTTGCGGTGGCTATCTCAACCTCAACGCCCGCTCGTGGCTTCGCCCTCTGCTTCTCAGCTTCAGAGATCATCTGGGTCAGCACGAGCTTCGCGTCGCCGACGACGGCGTAGTCCGTCCTCGTCGCCCTGTTGAGGTCTTGTTCATCAATTGTGCAATGGATGATTGTCTTACCCTTCGTGGGAACCTCGTGACCGAAGCTCGTCGTTCCTAGGCTCGCCCCGATAGCAAGAATTAGATCTGAGCCCTTGAGCCACCTTTCCGCGGGGACGTCGCGGACGCCGAGGCTCAGGGGATGGTTCTCGGGGAAGCAACTCTTCCCCATAAGTGTCGTGAGAACCGGCGTACCCGTCAGTTCGGCGAACTTCTTCAGCTCGGAGCAAGCGTCGCTGAAGAAGACTCCCTGCCCAGCATAGATCATTGGGTTCTTGGCGTGGAGGAGAACCCTGACGGCCTTCTCGACGTCTGCGGGGTCACCGGCGGGTCTCCAACCCTTCACGGGGGTGTAGGGGTGTTCATCGGTGTCGTATTCCTCTAAACCACGTGGGACCTGAAGCATAACTGGGCTCGGGTGCCCGCAGCGAAGTTGCGTATAGGCACGGCGGACGAACTCGGGGACTCGTCGCCCCTGATTGATGTAGCCACTCCACTTCGTGACGCTGTGGAACCCATCCTCTATGTTGAATCTCTCCCTCGCGGTGGCCTCGTTGGGGACTCCGTCGGTGAGGCAGAGGAGGGGTGAGGAATCCTCGTATGCCTGGGCGAGTGCGCCGTAGGCCATCTCTGTGCCCGCGGCATTAAGTCCGCCCATCACGGCTGAGACCCCTATTTTTTTCCCGTTCGAAGCCCTTCCGTACGCGTCTGCGACGGCGACCGCGAACCTCTCAGTTCTCACCATGATGAGGGGCATCTCCTCCTCCCCACAGGCGTTGACGAAGATGTTCGTGGGGAATGTGCAGACCCAGTCGGTCCCCTCTTCACGGAGGAGCCTGACCAAACCGTTTACCGCTTTAACCTTCAAAGTAGAACACTGAGTAATGAATAGACCTAGGCGTGTAAAAAATATGCGAGTCTATAATTGACGGAGCCGCTTTATGCGCTCCTCGAGGGGCGGATGGGTCGCGAAGAGGTTGTCAAGAGCAGTATGGTTCGGGTCGCTGATGAAGAGGGGGCTTAATGCCTCATCGACCTTCATCTTACCCAAGTTTACGTTTTTAATCTTCTCGAGGGCAGATGCTAGACCTTCTGGGTATCGTGTCAGCTCAGCGCCACCAGCGTCCGCCATGAACTCCCTTCTACGGCTTATGGCGAATTGGATGAGGTAGACAGCTATGGGTGCCAGTATTGCGAGGACGAGGCCGAGGACGAGAACAACCACCTCGATCCCCGCCCCCCCTCCCTTGTCCCTACTTCTACGCCGACCCCCCGACGCACCGCCCCACCACGCCCACCTCAGTATTATGTGACTCAGGATCGACACGAGCCCGACGAGTACTGCAATATATGTCATGAACTCTACGTCGCGGTTCCTGACGTGACTTAACTCGTGCGAAACGATTCCTTCTAGCTCTTGCCTATTGAGCTGTTGGAGGGCACCTGTGGTCACAGCTATGCTTGCGTGCTCTGGGTCCTTTCCGGTGGCGAATGCGTTGATCTCTGGGTCGTCGACTACGTAGACCTTTGGAGGAGGTATCCCTGCCGCGATGGAGAGGCCTTCAGCGACGTTGTTGAGGTAGATGAACTCATTGCCCTCAGCTGGGCGAGCGTTCGTTGATGAGAGAACTATCTGGTCTGCATATTTGTAGCTTCCCCAAGTATAGATGGGTATCAGGATTAGGCTGATTGGGAGGACGAAGCTGATCGATTCGGGTGAGAGTATGTATGCGAAGGCATAAACAAGAGCGAAGAGAAAGAGAGAAACCACTATAGCTAGGAGGATACTGTCCCTCCGATTTCTTTTCTGTTCCTCGAAGAATGTCCGCTGTTGCATTAGAACTGTACCTTCGGAACCTGCCTCTCGCCCTCAGGTATGTTTAGGAACTCGTGCTTGCTCCGACCACCCGCGAACCACATGCCTGGTACCGTGGTGATGAGGTTGTTGAAGTTCAGCACAGTGGTGTTGTAGAACTGGCGTGAGTAGGCGATCTTGTCCTCGATTCCTTGCAGCTGCTCCTGTAGTAGCCGGAAGTTCTCGTTAGCCTTCAACAGGGGATATGCTTCAGCGACGGCGAATAGCTGACGGAGAGTGGATGTTACCATGTCACTGGCACCCATCCTCTCCTGAGGTGAGCCGCTGATCATTCCAGCTCTCGCAGCAGCGACTTTCTCGAATATCTCCCTCTCGTGAGAGGCGTATCCCTTAACCGTCTCAACGAGATTAGGAATCAAATCGTATCGCTTTTTGAGCTGGACATCGATCTGACTCCACGCCTCGTCGATCTGGTTCTCGGACTGCCTTATCCTGTTGTAGTACGTGAAGTAGAGCCCTACAATAATTAGGACCAATACTACTATGACTGCCCCTATTCCTAGTAATTCCATTTTTACTCCCCTTGATGTTAAAGAAGCCGTCCCTAAAAGGTTATTGAATATAATCTAAATAGATTGCTGGGGTTATTCGCGCACGCGTAATTTTATCTCAGTATCGCCAATATTCCCAAAATTTAAAACCTTATCTATTATTAGTGAAATTTATTTGATTTAATGGATAAGAGGGAAAAAATCTATACGGGTCCCATCCTTATCCTTGGAGCAAACCAACTCATCGAGACCATTGCTTTTGGAATCCCGTATTCCTATTTTCCACTTTACGCTTTATCCCTCGGCTCATCTGTCGCCTTGATAGGCCTATTCACATCTGCTTTCATGTTCATGTCCATGATAATGTCGCCATTACTTGGAGGATACTCCGACAGATTTGGGAGAAAAAAGCTAATAATAATTGGATTAATCGGCGATGTTATTTTTGGCGCCATGACCGGCATCGTTCCCTCATGGGAATGGCTCCTCATCGTTAGAGCAATCAACGGTGCTGTGACTGCCGCCGCAACGATCCCCGCAGAGGCGCTGTTAATTGACCTTGCTCCGCCTGATAGAGTAGGCGAAGCAGTAGGCTTCGTTATGGCTTGTGGGATGGTTGGTCGGAATATTGGCCCCCTCTTCGGAGGGATAATTCAGTGGTATTCCCTTTCTGTGGGATTAACAGAGATTATGAGCTATAGAGTCCCATATTTTGTAGATGCCGGATTCGCTGTTGTCTCGCTTCTTCTTATAACTTTCTGGATCAAAGAACCTAAGGTTGAGGCGACAAAGAATGAAGAGAAAAAAGAGAAAAGGAAAGGGATAAAGATCCCAAGGATATACAAGATACTTCTATTATGTGCTTTTATCACAGGGATTGGTGAGGGTTTCCACCGTCCGATCATTGCTCTATTCTTCAACGACGTTTTTGGAGCCAATCCGTTAGAGATAGGCATAGTAATGACTTTAACCGGATTTATCGCTCTGGTCGCCAGTTGGATCGCTGGAAAGGCTTCGGATAGATACGGTAGGATGATAGTAATTGCCGTAGGGGGAATCCCGGCTCGCCTTTTTGGTGCTGCTATTCCCTTCAGTGATGGCTTCGTTGTAGCGTCGATCTTCTATTCGGTAAGGAGTTTCATGTGGAGCGTCTACAATGTCGGGCTACGGGCGCTCAGGGCGGATCTAGCACCACAGGAGATCAGAGGCAGACTTTTTGGCCTTTATAGGATGTTCTTCGACGCGGGAGACATCATTGGCCCGCTTATGGCGACTTATCTATATGATCTCTATCGGTTCGATACACTCAACCTTGGTGTGGTAAGCGTGCCTGGATACGGTGTTCCATTCTACATCAACTCGGTAATTGGGTTGATCGTCATTGTGATTCTATTACTCTTCGTTAAGGGCGGAAACAAAACTTCCACAGCGCGTGTACCCGAATGAGTCAATATTATCCTACCACGTTATCTGGATCGCTTCCGCTGACGCGTTTTTCTTGGTTCAATCTACGTGAGCCTTGATTAGGGCGCGATCAACAGACAATAATAGCTGATTATGGTACTTAGGTTGTCGACCTTCATCTTGCCCTGATTGACTCTCTATATCTTCCCGAGAACAAATGATAGACATTCGGAGCTGCGCACAAGATTGTGCCCTACTTTTTTACTAACCTGGAAGCATATGTTTCCGTCGCCACCTTGAGCACGAGCAACGCGTTGATGAAGAGAAGAACGGTCATAAAGTAGAAAGGCACGGTAAGTCCAAACTGATCGGCAATAAATCCTAGGAGAGTTGGGCCTACAATGAACCCGATGTCACCGAAGACTCTGTACAACCCCATGGCCAAGCCATGAGGGTCATCAATTGTGACATCTGTAGCCATAGCCTGAGGTGCCTGCTGAGCGCCACTTGTGCCAAACCCGAGTATGACGGCAGCCAACGCCATTGTCCAGAAGCTATTTGTGAATGAGAATACGAGGCAAGCACCTGAAGTGACGAATAGGCTCTTGAGTATCACTGACTTCCTTCCTTGTGAGTCAATCATGTACCCGATGGGAATTGTCAATAATAGGTTGATGACTGTAGCAAAGCTCAGGATGTAACCGATTGATGCCTCATCGAGGTTGACTACATTCGCTGCGTAGAGGGGGATGATCATATCACGTATCCCAGCCATGAGGAAAAACATGGTGAAGGTGGCGACGCTGGCCATGATGAAATTTGTCTTAGACAGTATCTTCTTAGCCGCTACCATAGAGAAAGATGATCCGCCACTGCTGTGGACGGTGTGCGTGATCTTTGTGTCGCGAATGAAGACTACCGTCAAGATGAGGCTGATGATGCTCACAACTGTGTAAATGTAGAAAGGGGCCCTGATGTTCCACGTTTGGGCTACGAGGCCGCCCACCGTGGGCCCCGCTGCCGAGCCTATGAGCATGAAGGAGCTGAAGTAACTGAGAATTCTCCCCCTCTCCTCCGGTTTTAGTATGTCGGCGAGTAAAGCTTGACGCGACGTGATCCACATCGCCGCCCCGATACCCTCGAGGAGTCGGTATACGAGAAACTGCCAGAACTCGACGGCAGTCGCATTCAGATAGGAGCAGATTGCGAGAATTATGGTCCCGCCAATCATCAGGGGCTTCCTGCCATAATGGTCTGCGAGAACACCCACGGGGACGTCCGCGAGGAAACGACCTACGGCATACATTGAGATGGCTAAGGAGACCAGGGCATATGTTACGTTGAATGTCTCGGCGTAGATGGCGAGGATCG
>JBGPRA010000070.1:0-10813 GCA_041489375.1 Bathyarchaeia archaeon
AACTCCTCAACACAGAAGTCGCCAACCACGACTGGGGCGATGACAGCGTCATCTGGCCTAACACTGAGAATAGCGATGCTGCCACCGTCGCTTACAGTGAAGAAAATCCTGTCACCGTCCCATACAGGGCTCAGTGGCCCCGCGTAAGGGCTGCGAAGACCGTTGTAGACGGCTCTACCGCTACCGCGGTCCAACTTCGAAGTGAGGTCGGTAGGCTCCCCACCCATTGGGGGGATGACCCAGATGGTCGTATGAGTCGGGTAGCCATGGCTTAGGTCGTTGCCGGAAAAGTAGAGCAACTCGTCGTCGGGGGACCAGCCAAGGCTTGCTATTGTATGCTTCTCCAGTATCTTCCTGCACTCACCCTTCTTCTGGTCGAGGACGTAAAGCGTGGTTTCTCTCGGAGCAGACTCAGTTTCTGCAACGGCGTAGGCGACTCGCTCGCCTCTACTCGAGGCGGCGTGGCAGACCACGTCGACCTCCCCCTCCGTGATCTGCCTCACAGCACCCGATGCCACGTCCACTATATGTAGATGCTTCCTCCTGTAATGCGTCCAGCCAACGCCGTCGAACCAGAATGGAATGTGCTCTATGACTCGAGCATCGCTCGGTTCATCACCCACATAGCTGAGATAGTAGATCCTCTCCCCATCACCGCTCCAAGCGGGCTGCTCAACTCCCCCTGAGGCCTTGCAGACGAGGCGGGGCTCACCATAGAGGGTGGTAACCCAGATCCCTTCCCCCTTCTCCTCTTCCTTCATACCCCTGTTTGATGTGAAGGCAAGTTGAGAGCTATCGGGACTCCAGATCGGGTTCTTAGCCTTCTCCCAGTACTTCCTTTGAGCTCCATCCTTTAGATCAGTCAGGTAGAGAGTGGGGACATAAACATCTCCCTGCGCTCTAGTTACGACGTAGACTAAGTTCTCACCATCGGGCGATAGTTGAGGATGAGAGGCCATCACGAACTTTTCCAGATCTTCGATCTCAAGCCTTCTCGACATATAAACCACTGATTGTAGACTGATCTCTATCTTGATTTAAGATTAGGCAGGTAAGCCTGACTGCAAAGTTTTTCGGCGTAGTGCGCTAATGGTGATCCCATGGTTCTCAAGCTTAAAGAAGAGTTCCCCCTGACGAAGGGAAGGATCTACTTCGATACCGCTGTAACTGGGGCGATGCCGGTGTCCACACTTAAGGTGATAGAGGCCTACACAGGCGACCTAACCGCCATGTTCCGTGGAGAGCGTCCTTGGCCGGGTGGCCTATCTGAGTGGGGAAAGAAGCGACTGAACTCTAAGAAGGTCTTCGCTGAAGTAGTTGGTGGCGCTGAGCACTGTGTGGCATTCGTTCCCAATGCTTCATCTGGTATTAATACGGTGATGAACATGCTCCCCTTCAAGAGGGGTACGAACATAGTTGCCACAGACCTCAGCTTCCCCATGTGCGCAACGGTCGTCAACAAGCAGAGGGAGCGCGGCGCGAAGCCCAAGTTCCTGAAGAACAGGAAGGGCGTTGTAACAATCGAGCAGTTCGAGAAAGCCGTGAATGACAAGACCGTCGCCGTGATGGTCGACCAGCCTAGCTGGTTCAATGGATACCTCTATAACCTCAAGGCACTTTCCGAGGTCTGCCACAACCACGGGGCTAAGCTTGTTGTCGACGGAACCCAGAGCATAGGTAGCCTTGCGTGGGAGGTCGATCGGTGGGGCGTTGACTTCGTGACCTGCAGCACCTACAAGTGGCTCATGGGTGGCCCCTACGGGCAGGCTACGGGCTTCCTCTACATCGCCGAGGCTCTGATAGACGAGTATCAGCCCGTATATGTGGGTGGGCAGAGCCTTACACCCGAGGAAAACGACAGAAACACCGAAGACGCGTTCACACTTTACGAGTTCAAGCCGAGGAAGGGCATAGAACGCCTAGAAATCTATTCTCGAATGGAGCTCTCCTACGTGGCGGTAGAGAACTCAATGAGGGTTCTCCTCGCCCACGGCAAGAATAATGTTGAGAAACAGGTCAGGACGATTGACAACGTCCTCGTCGAGGAACTGGGGAAGAAGCACTTCCGCCTCCAGACGCCGAAGGAGGAGGAGAAGCGCATCTACATCAATGTGCAGGTTCCCGACTTCAAGGAGGTGGGGAAGAAACTCGCCGCGAAAGGAGTCATCGTGAGCCCACGCATTGGAGGCCTCCGCATCAGCCCTCACTTCTACAACAACGAGGACGAGGCCGTTGCCCTTGTTAAAAACCTCCGAGAGATCACCAAGCCTCGGTAAACCCTTTTCTTTACGACCCGATTATTTCACTGAGCCTAGGTGGTATGATGAAGGTCCTAGTCGTAGGGAACGGGGCCAGGGAGCACGCCATCGCGAAGAAGCTTCACGCAGACGGGGCTGAGCTCGTCTCCGCTATGGCTAAGAACAATCCAGGGATCGCTGCTATCAGTGAACGGGTCGAGATCATCGACATCACTAAGCCCGGCGATTACGACCGTTTCAAGGGCGTTGACATCGCATTTATCGGTCCCGAGGCGCCACTCGCTGCGGGGATAACGGATCACCTAAACTCACTTGGCATTCCTACTGTGGGTCCCTATAAGAACCTCGCACGTCTCGAGTGGAGCAAGAGTTATGCTCGTCTCGTCCTACAGGAGAATGGGATCCCTGGAAACCCCGACTTCAAGATATGCCGAGACCTATTCGAGGTAAGGGTGTTCCTCAAGGAGCACCCAGAAGTGGCTGTTAAGCCGGACGTATTGACAGGTGGGAAGGGTGTTAGGCTCACCGGTGAACATCTCCACTCTGTGAAGGAGGCGGAGGACTACTCAGCCGAGTGTATAAGGAACGACGGGCTCGTCGTCCTCGAGGAGAAGCTCCGAGGGAAGGAGTTTACCCTCCAGGCATTCGTCGACGGGACGAGGGTCGTCACTATGCCTCTTGTGCGGGATTTCAAGCGAGCCTACGATGGTGACCGGGGCCCTAACACGGGGGGCATGGGGAGCTTCAGTTGCCCCGACCACGGCCTTCCAGACCTCCCCGCAAACGTGGTTGAGAAAGGTGAGGAGATAATGAGATCCACTGTCTCCGCACTAGCTGACTCTGTGGGCGAGTACAAAGGCTTCCTATACGGAGGCTTCATGAATACCGATCAGGGCGTCTACCTTATCGAGTATAACGCGCGCCTTGGTGACCCTGAAGCCATAAATGTCCTCTCCCTCCTACGTGGTTCACTCGTTAACATAGGATTCGACATTATTAACGGAAAACTCGGTAAGCCTGTTTTCAATAACAAGGCAACAGTCTGCGTATACGTTGTCCCCAAGGGCTACCCGGATTCCCCAGAGAAAGATCAGCCAATCACAGTCGGGAAACTAAAGCAATCAGAACCCTACTTCGCCTCCGTCTACGAGGAGAAGGGCATCATAAGGACGACGGGGAGTAGAGCGATCGCATTATTAGCTAAGGGAGAATCCGTAGCCGAGGCCCGCGAGAGGGTATACTCCGATGCCTCCTCAGTCAAAGGCGCAGTATATTACCGACGCGACATCGGTGCTGGGGTATAGCACACAAGTTATTAGGAAAAACCATGAGGGATTAGGTAACAAGGTGGCTTGGTTGAGCGACACTAACGACAAGCTGGCGCGCCTCGAGGCAATACTCTACGCCTCTGGCAGACCACTCAGCCTCGCTACAATAGTCGCTCACCTCAAGCTGGATAATGAGTATGAAGCCAAGCAGCTCACCCTCCGCCTCGGCGAAATATACGAGCAGGACGGTAGCCCACTCGAGGTAAAGCACCTGCCCGAGGACCGAGTAGTTATCCAGCTTAAGACTGACTACACAAAGGAAGCCCGTAAGTTCAGTGTACGCCCACTCCTAACGACCGGCCCCCTCCGCACTCTAAGTTACATCGCCTACAACCAGCCAATAGAACAGAGGGAGGTCGCGATCGCCCGTGGCAGCCAGGCTTACCAGCACATAAAGCAACTCGTCCAGCTCGGTTTCGTCGAGAAGGAGAAGGGGAAAGGACGGGCTAAGCTGCTCAAGACAACGAACGACTTCGCAGACTCTCTCGGGCTGAGCCGCGACCGCTCCAACATGAAGCGGCAGCTCCGCAGCCTCTTCCACAAGTTGGAAGCTGAAGATCTCCAGAAGCAAGAGAAAAAGAAAAGGCAGTAAAATGCTTTCTTCTCATTAACGAAAATCCAATCGATGAAGCTTTGCCTGATTCATTTACCCTTATTTCAAGGCTCCAAGGATCACCCCTTCCTAGTGAGTATAATAAAAATACACTAACCTAGGGATCTCGAATCATAAGGTTTTATAGCCACCACTACGCGGCTCACCTAGATGGCCGATGGCTGAGCAGGGAACTAGTTCGCTGATACTTATAGCCGCAATAGTAAGCCTAATCCCCGGCACCTACTTTGCCTGGATGGTGATCAAGGGCATCATCCTCACCCTACGGCAGAGCAAAGATGAGGACCTCTGACAATCGCGAGCTGCTCTGAAATCGTGATAAGTAGCATTGGGAGATTACTCCGTCCTTAGGTAACTCACATAGACGAACCCCCTTCACTCAGTAAAATTTTATACGCCTCGAATTCGAGATTAGTTGGGCCACTTCATCGAGAGGTTAAACTAGAAGCTCTCCGCTATCTCGATGAGATCGAAGAGGTCGTCCACCATCTTCACACAGCCCGCATCGGTGAGCCTCTTCCCCCACTCCTCATCCCTCTTATAGCCGATGAACTCCACCTTTGCGGCATTGGCGGTCTCAAGATCCGTGGAGGTGTCACCAACATAGAAAACCTCAGAGGGAGTAGCACCGAGATGGGCAACGACGTCGAGGAGGTGGTGGGGATCAGGCTTTGGGTAGAGTACCTCATCTCTTGCGAGACACTTATCAACGTAGCCCGTTAGACCGGTGAGCCTCATGCTCTCAATAGCGTATTCCCTGCATCCACGCGTCGCTACGCCGATGCCAACACCGCGCTCCTTGAGAGCCCTTAGGGTCTCCCTCGCATTTCTCATTGGCTTAGATAGATGAGCTCCTTCGAGTTCTACCTTGTTCATTATCTTCTCCATCTCGGAGGTGACATTTGGGAGTTTTATAGGATCTAGACCCATTTCGGCGAGGACCCTGTCGCCTCCGCGGATTATTTGGTGTATCTTCCTCCGATCCGTTAGGTACTCCTTGGAGATACCCGAGGTGGAGAGAACACTCCTTATCATACCCGCCATACGCTCGTAGTCGATCTTAGAATCGACAAGAGTTCCGTCGAGGTCGAAGACGACCGCCTTGAGTCGCACGCACAAAATTGTGGGTTTACCCTTTATGAACTATGTGACGACCCTAACCTCTTTAATTTCTTTAGTGCTCATGTGACTCATGGGAATTGTGAAGAGTCCCTTCGGGGCACTCCCAGATGGGCGCACTGCCAACCTCTACACTCTCACGTCGGGGGATCTCGAGGCCAAAATTACGAACTATGGTGGTATAATCACTTCTCTCAAAGTGCCTGCCGCGAAGGGCGAGTCCGAGGATATAGTCCACGGCTTCGAGGCCTTAGTAGGATATCTAGGAAAACAACCATACTTTGGCTGCATAGTCGGCAGATTCGCGAACAGGATAGGTGGGGCCAGGTTCACCCTTGATGGTCAAGAATACAAGCTAGCGAAGAATGACGGTGAAAACAGTCTACACGGGGGGATTAAGGGATTCGACAAGGTTCTCTGGGGGGCAGAAACTGAAGCTGAGGCTCTGAGGCTCACATATACCAGCCATGATGGTGAGGAGGGCTACCCTGGTAGCCTGAAAGTGACTGTGACCTATACTCTCAAAGGGAGCGAACTCTCCATAGATTACTTAGCTATTACAGAGAAGCCCACGATCGTAAACCTCACTAACCACACATACTTCAACCTCTCATGCGGCGGTGACATCCTCGACCACGAGCTTACACTGGAAGCCGACTACTTCACGCCCGCGGGGCGGAACCTAATACCCACGGGGGAGCTGAGGAGCGTCGTAGGGACCCCCATGGACTTCAAGCAGCCAAACCGAATCGGGGCAAGGATCGAGGCACCGTACGATCAACTGATCAACGGCGGGGGCTATGACTGCAACTGGGTCGTTAATGGTGAGGCTGGTAAGCTGAGGAAAGCCGCTACCGTAAAGGATCCCATAAGCCAACGCGCCTTTGTGGTTCTCACAACGCAGCCCGGCATCCAGTTCTACACTGGGAACTTCCTCGACGGCACCTTAAGGGGGAAGGGGCGAGTCTATACGAGGCGTAGCGGCCTCTGCCTTGAGACCCAGCACTACCCTGACTCCCCAAACCAGTCAGGCTTTCCCTCCACAGTTCTCCGACGGGGGGAAAAGTACCGCGAGAAGACCGTATTCAGGTTCCACGCTGGGTGACCTCAATGACCGATGATGCGGAGATGCTGAGCATATTCGAGAAGATATACGGGATAAGGGAAGGCGTCTATGTTGGAAGTGCCCCAGGCAGGGTCAACATAATTGGGGAACACACCGACTATAACGAGGGCTTCGTCCTGCCCACCCCCATCAGTAGCTGTATATGGGTTGCTGCGAGGAAGAGAATGGACTCCGAGTTCAAGCTCTACGCTCATGACTATGGTGAGAAGCACTCCTTCTCCCTCGGTAAACAGGTCTTCAGTGAGAAGAAGCGGTGGGCTAACTACGTGATGGGAGTTGTCGACGCCCTACAGAGAAAGGGTTACCGTCTAGGCGGGGTGGAACTGGCTATAAAGGGGGACGTGCCCCAGTCCGCTGGACTAAGCTCTAGCGCCGCGCTTGAGGTCTCTATCGCCCGAGCCCTTAAGGGGCTCTTCGACCTGGAGATAGGACCAATTGAGCTCGCCTACATCGGGAAATCGGCTGAGAACGACTTCATAGGTCTCCAGAGCGGTATAATGGACCAATTCTGCGCATCTCTAGGGAGGCGGGGTCAGGCGCTACTAATAGACTGCAGGAATAACGAATACCGGAACATCGAGATGCCCTTTGGTGACACACTCGTCGCCGTCCATACGGGGATCAAGAGGAAAGTTGAATCCTCTGCTTACAACGAGCGGGTTAAACAGTGCAGGGAGGGCGTCGAAACCTTGAGGCAGATCCGATCCGAGATAAAGTCTCTCCGGGACGTGAATATGAAGGACCTTAGAGAGGTCGAGGGGAAGATACCGGAGCTGATTTACAGGCGGTGCCGCCACGTGGTCACGGAGAACTCGAGGGTGCTCTCGGCGGTCGAAGCCATTGAGACAAACCAGAGCGCTAAGTTGGGTTCACTCCTTTACGATTCCCACGTCAGCCTCAGAGATGACTATGGCGTTAGCTGTCCTGAGCTTGATGTTCTCGTGGAGATCGCTCGGGGCACCGGGTATGTCCTTGGCGCCAGACTGACGGGTGCAGGCTTTGGCGGATGCACTATTAACCTCGTACCAAAACGCAACCTCAAGGAATTTATTGAGGAGGTTCCGCTTCGCTACAGGGAGGCGACGGGGCTCGAGCCGGAGGTCTACCCTGTCTAGCCCCAATAGATTAAAATCTAGACTCCAGTCAGTTACTTCGGCGGGCTGGTAGATCAGTGGTATGATCGCCTGACTTGCAATCAGGAAGTCGGGGGTTCAAATCCCCCCCAGTCCACCAATCTCGCGCTAAAGGTAGACTTGATAGGATCCATATACTCTCTTTATTTAAGACATGAAAACTGCTTATGCGGAGTCTGACCAGAAAGCTTCCAAAATAGACAAGAACCTAATTGCTAGAAACACGAGGTTCGCGTTGAACATCCTTAAAGAATTACAGAAAGAAGATGAGAAAAAAAACATATTCATCTCCCCTCTAAGCATATCGACAGCTCTTGCCATGATCGCGCGCGCGTTAGCTTAAACATAGGTAATTCCATTTGGATCAGAAAATCATTCGAGCCTTCTATTAAGATAGGTTTCAAGGATGCTCTCACAAAATACTTCAAAAGCGAGATCCAGCCACGCCGGTTCAGCGACCCTAAGACAGTCGACGAGATCAATGCTTGTGTTAAGAGAGAAACGACGGGTAAGATTGACAAAATTATTGATAATATAGACCGGGGAACTCTGATGTTTCTTATTAGTGCAATCTATTTTAAGGGGGATTGGGCGAAAAAATTTGATGAGTCGAAAACTCGCCAGAGAAGCTTCTATCTACAGAACGGGAAAAAAATCAGTGTAGCCATGATGAGTAATATCGAAAAAATACTTTACTATTCCGATGATAGTGTACAGGTCGCGAGGCTACCCTATGGGCGAGATAAGCTCGCGATGTATGTACTCTTACCTAATGAGGGTGTAGATCTGGGTTCCTTTATACAGACTCTTGAACAGGAAAAGTTTGACCGCATTTTAGCAAGGATGAAAATGATTGAAATAGAGTTGCAGCTACCCAAGTTGAAGCTGGAGTACGGGAAAAAGCAGTTGAATGGCGCTCTTATTAGGTTTGGGATGGGTGTTGCATTCGGAGAATCTGCTGATCTAAAGGGCATTGCTTCTGTTGATCCTGAGAATCTATCCATTTCCTTCGTAGATCATAAGGCCGTTGTTGAGGTTAGCGAGAAGGGAACTGAGACTGCAGCAGTCACCAACATCGGGATCAGGTCAACGCAGATGCTAATAACTACGCATAGATTTGTTGTGAATAGACCCTATCCTTTTGTGATAAGGGATGATCGCTCTGGTTCGATTCTATTCATGGGAAAGATTTTAGATCCAACACAACACATATCCCCATAGTCTTTCCCTCAGTTCCACCAGATACTTAACTGTAAAAGTGATTAGTCTATATTTAAACAGTTGAAGCGCGTACGCCCTTTTCTAGTTCCTAAAGTACGCGCATGATAATCTACAATTCAGCTATCTTCTAGACTTTGTTAGTACAATGAACAAAATTATAACGATTAGTATCACTATGTCCCAGCTGGAGAACCCAGTAGTGCCTGTTCCATCAGTGTCCGTTCCATCGGTGTCGCTGGATGATTGAACGGGTTGCAACTGGTTGTACGTATTCCCTGAATGAGTCCAAGCCGTCCATTCTCCGTCAGTGAAGTCGGATGGCGTCCATCCGAGTGGGTTCTTTGAGCCTGTAGCCTCAACCCATATCCAGCCAGTCCCCTTGTTATCATCTGTTAGATCCCAGTAATTGTTAGCATTGGGATAGTCGGGTAAGTAGATGAGCAGTGCAACGTGTTCGGGTGCGTCTACTATAGCGACGTCTATCCCCGCTGCTTCGTATAGTGTGGCGCCAAAGAAACCCATATCTTCACAGTCTCCAACGGCTACTCGGCCCCTAGTTTCGTCGATTTCATGCGCGGTCTCATCCGCGTTCCAAGCCCATTCGTCTTGAGCAACACCGCGCATAAACACGTTATCGCTATCATAACCATATTCGACCCACGTTTGGATATACTTTAGAATCGCGGTGGCTCTCGAGTTTGTGTTTGAATAGCGGTCTAGGAATCTTTCCCCTATCTGATACGCTAGTTCTTGATTCGAACCGATCGACTCAGAGAGTAGTTGGGGGAGGTATCCATACTTACCTTCAGCGGAGTTACGATCTATGCCCCACTCATCGTACCATTCCCCTGACTCGAGGTTGAACCCGTCGCTCACCGTTGCTTGAACGCTGGGCACTATTACTGTTATTAGTATGATCAGAGCGATCGCTTTTTTGATTAACATTTTAATCATGTTTATCCTAGTGGCACGTTCAAGCTAGAGAATATGATGAGGCCGAGGAATATTTGGTAGCAGAACAGAAAGGCACCCACAGCAATCGGGTCTTTGCTAATATCATCTAGATCCACATCGAAGAGATTTAGTTTAGAGAATACAAAGTATAGAAGACTCCCGAATATGAAGCTCACAATAAAACTCAGTACAACGACGACGAGCCTCGTCACGTTGAAGAAGGCTCCAATTGAGACCGATTGAGACAAGAAAAATGGGTTAACCATGGATCCGTAAATGGCGAGCCCAGCGTAGATGAAGAAACCACCTAGGAATAGGCTCGTTGCCACTGGGTGGCCCTTGATTATCTCAAACTCATTTATCTCCGTTATTAGCGATATGCCCTTGATCCCCAAGTATCCAATTAACAGGCAGATTATGCTAGAGACTAGGGCACGGATAAACCATAGGATCAATGAATACATTAACTCTGTTCCAATCAATTTAGACTCTGATTAATTGATTCAACGCATATGTATATATTTTTTTAATAAATCCCCTTTTAAATAACCGCACGCGACTCGAATGGTTTAAGCGAGGAACCTTTTCTAGTAATGTATGAAGGACATCGCCTTCATTCTCTACCCAGGGTTGACCCTTCTAGATCTAGTCGGGCCTTTACAGGTCTTGAATGGCATGTGTGCGAGGAGCCAAGGATTTAGAACTATTGTTGTGGGGAGGGATATCGGCGCAGTCGAGGTCGACGCGCCCTTGAGGATCACGCCAAGTGGTACCTTTAGCGATGTAACTAAGCCATCCGTCGTCATCGTGCCGGGAGGCGAAGCGCCCACAATCAGGGCGATGGGAGAATGGGAACTAATGGGGTATCTTAGGGAGACCGCTGATTCTGCAGATTTTGTCTGCTCGGTATGCACAGGTTCCCTGCTGTTGGCCGCCGCAGGTCTCCTCACTGGTAGACAGGCGACGACTCACTGGGGTTGCTATAGGATACTTGAGGCATTGGGCGCTAGATACACTAGGAAGCGCTGGGTTCAGGATGGCAAATTCATCACGTCAGCGGG
>JBGPRA010000071.1:0-10690 GCA_041489375.1 Bathyarchaeia archaeon
GATGATCTGCACATACGGCGACAAAGCTGACGTAATCGACGTAGCTCGATTCAAACTCCCAGTGATCAATCTCCTCGATAAGAGGGGGCACCTCAACGAGAACGCGGGCAAATACAGAGAAATGACGATCACTGAGGGGAAGAAGGCCATTGTCGAAGACTTACTCGCCGCAGGTCTAATCCGCGAAGAGAAGCTTCTCGAGCAGGAGGTTGGGACATGTTGGCGCTGCGACACACCCATCGAAGTGGTCAACGCTAAGCAGTGGTTTATGCGCACAACCGCCTTCAGCGACCAGATAATAGAACAGGCGAAGAAGATCATCTGGTACCCAGACTTCATGAAATACAGGCTCATTGACTGGACGAAGAGCCTCGACTGGGATTGGGTGCTGAGCAGACAGAGAGTATTCGCCACCCCGGTACCCGCATGGTACTGTAAGCAGTGCGGGGAGATCCACCTTGCCGAGCCAGAAGAGCTACCAGTAGACACGAAGGTCACACAGCCAAGAGGCAAGTGCGCAAAATGCGGGTCCTCGGAGTTCATCCCTGACTACGATGTGATGGATACATGGTTCGACAGCAGTTTGACATGCGCTATACATGCGGGGTGGCCCGATAGGAAAGATTGGCACAATCTGTTCCCAGCCAGCGTCCACCCGAGCGGTCAGGACATCATAAGGACGTGGGCATACTACCTTATGGTGAGACACCTTGCCCTCTTCGATGAGCCAGCTTACAACTCCGTACTCATCAACGGGATGGTTCTCGGTGGCGACGGTAGAAAGATGAGCAAGAGCCTCGGGAACTTCGTCAATACCCCCGAGGTCTTCGGGAAACAAGGCGCTGACGCGGCACGCCAGTGGGCAGCCTCCGGCGGGAGCACGGGCACCGACATACCATTCCGCTGGGAGGACGTCGAATACGGGCGTCGCTTTATGACGAAGCTCTGGAATGCCTGCAGATTCTCCACTATGAGAATGGAAGACTATAACGACACAACAAATGTAGAACCGCAGCTACTCGACCGATGGATATTATCAAAACTCGAGAAGACAGTGAAGGCCTCGACGGAAGCGATGGAGAACTGCGAATGGATGAACGCCACCGAGGCAACCAGGAACTTCACATGGCACATCCTCTGCGACGACTACCTCGAGGCAGCCAAGTACAGGCTGTACGGTGAAGGTGACCCCAGATATGCAGCCCAGAAGACGCTCCACAAGACCATTAAGAAGACCCTCCAGCTCCTCGCCCCCGTAATCCCACACCTGACCGAGGAGATATACAACACCATATACGCTGAGTCTGAAGATGACAGTATTCACACAAGCAGGTGGCCTGAGTACGATGCTTCGATGGTGGATGAGGAAGCTGAGAGAATCGGCGACGCGATCATGGCGATCATCAGTCAGACAAGGAAGCAGAAGAACAAGCTGGGCATCCCTCTCAACAAACCGGTGAAGAAACTAACAGTTTACGCGGTTAATAGGTCCAGACTCGAAGATGTTAAGCTCGGGTTGAGGGATATCACTGAAACCATGAAATGCAATGCTTTCGACCTCGAAGAGGGCGTTGGTGAGGTTCCTGTGGAAGGCGTCGAAGGAATGAGCATCACGCTCACGTTGTCCTGATCGTGCGTGTACTCGGACTCTATTGATTTGATTAAGCAAATGATAAATTGCCTTCCCCGTTGATCTGAAACTGGAGATGGGGTTCTTTGGTCAAAGTAACTAGGGAGAAGCGGACTGCGATCGACTGGGTCGATATGAACGAGAAGATGATCTCAGCTTTCGACAAGAAGATCTGGAGCTATGCTGAGCCAGCTTGGAGGGAATATAAGTCAGCCGCAGCCTACTGCAAACTGCTCGAAGAGGAGGGATTCAAGGTCACGAGGGGCACTGGGGGCATGCCCACTGCCTTCCTTGCCACTTATGGTGAGGGAAAGCCGATCCTCGCGACCTACGCTGAGTACGATGCTGTCCCCGAAACATCGCAGAAAGCGGTCAGCCATCAGGAGCCAAGGGATGGGTTTAACAGGTGGGCGGCTGGGCACACCGATCCGCACTCCGCGCTTGGGACGACTGCCCTTGCTGGTGTTCTCGCGGCGAAGGAGGCGATGGTTAAACACGATCTTAAGGGTACTCTGAAGATATTCGGTGAGCCCGCAGAGAAAGTATGTGGCTCCAAGCCCGTACACGCAGCCTGGGGCTACTTCGACGACCACGACGCCTCAATCTGCTACCACCCATCTGGGGTTAACACAGCGCTCAAGGAGATACAGATGGGGGCCTATTGGAACGTCGTATTCACATTTGAGTGCCTGGATCCGGAGAAGTGGTTCAGGGCCATAGGACCGATGAAGGTGGGAGGGCATGCTGGGGGTAGGTGTCCCGCTGCCCTCGATGCCATCTGCCTCATGTACACGACGACCAAATACACGAAGGAAGCGATGCTCCCCCATAGTGCCTACTGGACTCTGAACGAGTTCGTTATGGTGGCGGGGCAGTGCACATCCGATAACCTGCCGCCAAGGATAGGGCAGATACAGTACGCGTGGAGAACCCCTAATCTCGGGATGGCGCAACAGATATACGATGTACTGGAAAATAACGCGAGGCACGTCGCAGAGATAGCATTCTGCAGTCTCACTACGAGGTGGGTGACCAAGACCCGCGTAGGGCTCCCCAATAACATAATGACGGAGATCACCTACGCCAATCACGAGATAGTGGGTCCACCAAAGTACGGGGAGAAGGCGAGGAGGTTCGGGCGCGAGATCCAGAAGAACCTTGGGCTGGAACCCATGGACGATCCCTTCACTGAAACATGCCAGAAGCTCATCACTCCGAGTGACTACGAGGCAGAGCAGAGACTAACCCTTGAACCTTGGCAGATGCACTTCGGTGCCGACGACTACGTCGACTACACTTGGCACTCACCAGCTGTTCGGATGTTCACTGCGAAGGCTGTTCTCAGATCACCTAGACCAGGTTATGTCTACCCGCACTGGGCCTCGAACGCCATGGCCGGGTATCCGGCGACAATAGACCCCATGATCTTTGCCGGAGGGAAGGTGATAGGTGCTACATTGGTTGACCTTCTCACAGAGCCGGGGGAGCTTGCGAAATGTAAAAAGGAGTTCGAGGAGAGGACAGGCGGCGGGATAGGTGGCTCGAAGTGGGTTGCCCCGCTGCTGCCCAAGGGCTTCAAGGCGCCTATCGACATGCGGTGGCCGGAGTACGTGACTACAAAGCGAGGAGAGGAGTGGTGGATACCCACACCCTCTACCTAGAATCCAACAATTTTTAGCCAAAGAAAACGGTATCAACATGATCAGATTGCCCGAGAAGACCGTCCCACTAAGAGAGGCTGAGAATGAGGTCAAGATCGTTACTGTTCGCCTCGCTCTCCTACACCTCGCCTACTCGAAGACCCTTGTCGAGGAATTCGGCTGGGAAAGGGGGAAGCAGCTCATCCTCGACTCTATTAAGAGATACGGGGAGTCCGTCGCCGACCGTACCAAGAATGGTTATCAGGGACTCCCAAAGTACGGGTTCTGGGAGCGCCGCGAGGGGAAACCAGACCTCTGTGAACTAGGTAAAATCATGGTGGAGATGGGCGAGCTGGAGCTTGGCTCCCTCTACTGCCTTATAGACCCCGCGAAAACAATGGCAGCCAATCCAGGAAAAAAGATGATACACACCAAGTGCATGATACTCGGGGACGACGAGTGTGGGTTCACCACGGTCCCCACATCAGAGGAAGAGAGGAAAGACTTCAAAGAGGACAGAGACTGGGCCCACGTTGATCCACTTATCGGCGACTACCTGAGGGAGAAGCGGGGCTAGTAGGTCTGATAGTTGGTGATTGCAGCGATACCGCCGAAGCTACGGAAAAGCATTTCCCCCTCCTCGGTATTCCCCGAGATTAGCTCGGCGCGTGTATTCGACTTTTCCGCCATCTCAATGAGTGCCTCAATAAGTTCCTTTTTATCGAGTACCTCGACATCTCCACCGCACTTCTGACACTTCACGGAGGAGAGATTAGCCTCAAAGTCTGCGACCTTATCGTTGTCGACGACCCTGTTTTCGATGTGACCACAGGACTTGCACTTAAGCCTGTAGAGGGTTCTGCGAACTTCCTCGCTGATTAAGAGGAGTTGGACGTTCATGCCCTTGAGGGCTTGAAATATCTCCTGCTCGCCGTAGGTGCCTAGGCCATCATCTTCTCCGAGGTGTTTGAGAAATTCCTGGACATTCTTTCGCTCCTCGAAGTAGCGGGCGTCTTTCATAAGCTCCCGGCTACGGTTGACCATCTCCTTGATGCCCTCAGGGCCAGTATAACCGGTGTCGACTTGAGCTAGTATCTTGTCCTTGAGCTCGTAATGGAGGTAATTGCCATTTAGGAAATCCTCCTTCGTGGGGCCGGGGCCACCAACTATTATGCCCTTGAGGCCTGGGAGGTTGCGGAAGTGCTCGGTGAAGTAGTTGCCTAAGCGAATGTACCACTCGTTGAGGTGCATGTCTCTAAGTCGCTCATAGCGGCGACTCGATTGGCCTCCCGCCCTGGTCTTGCCTTGGACTCCGCTGGTATACTGCTTGATGATCTCGGTTCGACTACCCTTGAGTAAACCGAAAGCAGCATCCTTGGAGTCTATGACGACTAAGCCGTAGACGTCCTTGGCACTGAGCATATTGAAGAGAGGCTCCAGCATGAACTGGTGCTCGCAGCGGTAGTAGTAAATGGTGATAGGCTCAGGGGGAACTATGACGAAGGTCTGCATATCGCCAACGCCGAGCTGGTTGCTCGCAATGTTTCCAGCGAATATGGCAAGGCCAGTGGATGGGATGAACTTGAAGAGCTTGAGGCGTTCCATGACCTTGCTGAGGGCATCTTGGACGTTCTTCCGGGTGGTCTTGGACTTTATGTTTACCGCTGTGCCCCACTCATTACGGAGGTCGTTCATGGCCTCCGAGACCGCCTTCCCCGGTGGTATATAGACGCTGACGAGCTCGGTGCCGCGCCCCTGTAGACTCTCCAATTGCTCCAGCATCCGCTGGGCGCGGAGCCTGTCTAAGGGTACGTTCCCACTCATCTTCCTCGACCTTTGACGCCCTCAATAAGAGATAACGCCATATATACGTTGCTTTCTAACGGCAGACGATGGTACCATGGTGGGTACCAGTGACGGCTCGGATTATCTCCTCGGGGTCGGTGCCATCAACGAAGACAATGGGAGTGCCTAACTTCGCAGCGAGCTTTACGGCTTTGAGATCGAAGAGTCCGTACTCCCCAGGTGCTTGATGAACGTTGGCCCTGATGATCACCTCCAATTCCGCGTAAGTAAGCTTATCGAATTTCTTGGCATCACTATTTGTCTTGGGGTTCTTATCGTAGACACCAGAGACGTCTGTGGCGTTAATAATTAGATCGGCATTGATTGCCGCGGCGAAGATGACGGCCCGGTAGTCTGTGCTGCTACCCGGTCTATGGCCTCCACCGACGAGTATTTTATCGCCAAGGTGGCGCTTAACCTCTGTGGCACGATGGTGAATACGTGGGTCAGTGGCGTCCCCGAGGGCGGCGATTAGAAGCAGGGCGTTGACATGAGTTGCGAGGATTCCTAAGCTGTCCTGAAGGTCGCATGGTCCGTCCAGCTCCTTAGCTATGGCGATGAACTGGCGAGCGGGGCACCCACCACCACAGACAACAACGATAGTGTGGCCTGCTTCCCAGAGGCGCTTTATGACACTTGCGTATCGCCGATACGAGACAGCTTCCATGTTTCTGGTAAGCAGACTTCCCCCGAGGCTGATAGAGACCTTCATTTGGTTCACTCACCGATTAGTTTACCGAGGTAAAATGGTTGCCGATTATGAAAAGAAGTGTTAGGAAGGTGTCTTCACATTCTTGGAGCTTCGCGTGCACATAACTTCATTTAATTCTAAACTTTCAGTAATAAAAAAATTCCTAACTACTCATTTTTTCATACCCCTCTCCTAACTAAATCTTTAAATTTAGAGGGCGTGGTTAACAGTTGCTAAAAAGCGGGGAAAGGCACACCTATATATGCCGGTCACCGCACGATAGAGTAGCATCTGGGAAAAGGGAACGAGATGACGACAGCTTACGACGTACCAGCAGACGTGCTCATAGGGAAACTAAGCGGCTACATCAAAGAGAACATCAAGGAAGTTACAGCTCCCGAGTGGGCGGCCCACGTGAAGACAGGCAGCCACGTCGAGAGGGTGCCGCAGGTACCCGACTGGTGGTACGTCAGAACCGCCTCCCTCCTCCGGAAACTATACATGAATGGCCCAGTGGGGGTTCAGAGACTCAGGAAGGAGTATGGCGGACGTAAGAGGAAGGGCGATGCGCCAGCCCATCACAGGAAAGCAGGCGGTAGCATCATACGCACCTCCCTCCAGCAACTCGAGAAAGCAGGCCTCGTCGACAAGGTCGATAAATCTGGCCGTGTCGTCAGCAAGAAGGGGCGCAGCCTCCTCGACGCAATGTCTACCCAGATAAAGAAGGATCTGGACAGGGAGAAGCCAGAGCTAAAGGCATACTAGGCGGAGACGCCAATGTCAAAGGACGAGGAGCTTGAGAGGCTCAAAGCCCAGCGCATGGCTGAGCTTCAGGCACGGCAGCAACAGGGCGCTGAACAGCAGCGAACCGCCGCTGAAGCTGAGGCCCAGAGGCAGGCGTTGATGCGAAAGCTGCTCACACCCGAAGCGCGGCAGAGACTCACAAACATCAAGATGGTCCGTCCAGAGTTCGGTCAGCAACTCGAACTCGAGCTCGTTCAGCTCGCCCAAACCGGAAGGGTGCCCCTCCCCATTACGGACGATCAGCTGAAGAGGCTACTCCTCCAAATAGAGGGGCAGCAGAAGAAGAGGGACATAAGCATAAGGAGAGTATAATGATGGCAAGGAACAAGCCGCTCGCGTACAAGCTCCGCCTCATCAAGGCGGGTAAATCCAACAAGTCAGTACCTGCATGGATTATAGCCAGGACAAAGGGCAAGGTACGCTGGAGCCCTAAGAGCGTACGAGCATGGCGCACCAAGAAACTCAAGGACTGATGAAACATGTCTGAGCAAGAACGTATTTATACAGTCCCTCTCAAGGAGGCATGGCAAGCCCAAAGATATAGACGCAGCGAGAGGGCCGTCATGGTCCTTAAGGCATTCGCCGTTCGCCACATGAAGGCGAAGGAAGTAAGCGTCGACACCTCTGTCAATGAGGTCATCTGGGCTAGGGGTATTAAGAGCCCACCCCACAAAATCAGGGTCAAGATGACGAAGGACGACGAGGGCAATGTCACCATCACCATGGCCGAGACAGACGTCAAGGCAGAGGCTGAGGCCAAGCCAGAGAAGAAGGCTGAGAAGAAGGAATGAGCGAGACAAAGGTATTCCGAGTCACTGGCGAGATAAACAAGCAGAAATTCTTCATACCCATGACCTTCAGCCAGGAGATCAGGGCGGCGAAGATGGAGCACGCCGTCGAGAAAGTCTATACCGAAATGGGTAGCCGTCACCGCGCCAAACGCAACCAGATAACCATCTTCAGCGTAGAAGAGATCAAGCCCGAGGAGAAGGCAGGGTAGAAGCCTTGGCCTCCCCGAGTAAAGAGGACCAACTACGCAGGATTCTATACGAATTACAGCTAATGGAGGGAACCGCTCAGGTCCTACAGCAGAGGCTCCAGATACTCACAAGCGCACAAGCAGAGCTACACCTGAGCCAACAGAGCATAAACGACATGAAGGAGCTCAAGCCTGATACACCACTCCTCGTGCCAGTGGGCGGAGGCGCCTTTATCCACGCTAAAACAGGTTCACTCGACAAGGTCATAGTCGGTGTGGGCGCTGACGTTTCCATAGAGATGGAAATCCACAAAGCCCTCGATGACGTCAACAAGCGTCTCGAGGAGGTGGAGAAGACCCTCGCATCCGTTGAGGAGCAGCTGGGACAGGTTCTAGCCCAGATGCAGAGCCATCAGGAAGCAGGAAACAGGCTCTCAGCCGAGCTCCAAGGTGAGGCCGCGCGTGTTCGATAAACTCAAGCAGGGCCTCAAGGGCATAGTCGACAAGATTTCTAAGACCGGTCTCACTGAGAAGGACCTAGAGCCCCTCGTCAACGACCTTCAGATGCAGCTCATAGGCAACGATGTTTCTATCCAGGTCGCCGAGAAAGTCTGTGAGGAGCTAAAGCGTCGCCTAGTGGGGCAGGAGGCGAGTCGTTTTGGGGGTAAATCCAATCTCGTCAAGAACGCTCTAAAGGAGTCAATTGAGACCGTTATGAAGACGGGCATGGACATAGACCTCGTAAAGGCTGTCGCTGAAGCGAAGAGACAGGGGCACCCATACTCGATAATATTCGTAGGAATTAATGGCACAGGGAAGACCACTACCATCGCTAAGATAACAAGACTCCTCCAAAAAAGTGACTTCAGCGTCGTCCTAGCCTCGGGTGACACCTACAGAGCGGGGGCTATAGAGCAACTCGAGGAGCACGCTAGGCGCCTCGACGTCAAGGTTATCAGACACCAGTACGGGAGCGATGCCGCGGCAGTCGGCTATGACGCCATCCAGCACGCCAAGGCGAGGGGGATTGACGCCGTCCTCATAGATACCGCCGGTAGGATGCAGACCAACCGCAACCTCATGGATGAACTAACCAAGATCAAACGCGTTGTTCAGCCCGATCTCACCGTAATGATCCTCGATAGCCTCATCGGCAACGACGCTACGGAGCAGGCCTTAACATTCAGCAAAGCGGTCGGTTTCGACGCCACCATCCTCACGAAGGTCGATGCCGACTCCAAAGGGGGCTCAAGCTTGAGCGTGAGTTTCCTCACCGGGAAACCTGTCATCTACATCGGCGTCGGGCAGGGTTATGACGATCTGCAACCCTTCGACGCAGACTGGTTCGCGGAGAAGTTGTTGGAGGATTCGTAAAGGATTTAAAGCCTATGCGCCCTAGAGTGGGCGGTAAGCGATGGGCATCAACGACTTCATCGAGAGCGCCAAGCGTCTACTGGTCACCATCAACAAGCCAGACTGGAAGACCTTCAGCCTCAGCCTCAAGATCGTACTCCTCGGCATCGGCGTTCTCGGCGCCATTGGATATGTTATACGCCTAGTCGCTGTTGTACTCCAACCAGTCAGCTAGACAACACCCATTCTTGCATCGTTAGCCGACATTATCCATTCAGCAATATTAATATTAGCCATCCACTTACGCTTACGGTGCAACCGGACGTGGCAGATGTGCCAGACAAGCCTCAAACCCAGCTCTACGCGGTAAAGGTCACAAACGGCCAGGAGAAGACGGTAGCTGAGATGCTCGCTGATAAAGCAAAGATCGAGCACATACCCGTACTCGCCATACTCGCGCCGTCAGAGCTGAAGGGCTACATAATCATTGAGAGCGTCAACCCCCACATGGTCGACGAGCTCATACGAGGCGTCCGATACGCTAGGGAGCGCGTCCAGGGGACAGTCTCGCCCCAAGAGGTCGAGCATTACCTTGAGACGAAGCCAGCCATCGAAGGATTAGCTGAGGGCACCCTGGTGGACGTCGTAGCTGGGCCCTTCAAGGGTATGCAGGCGAAAGTGGTACGTGTGGATACCTCTAAGGAGGAAGTCACGATCGAGATCCTGGAGGCGGCGTTTAGCTTGCCGATAACCGTCCACGCCGACTATGTCCGGGAGGTTAAAGGAGCTAACTAGAATTGGTAGAGAAAAAGTTCAATTTCATCGTCCCGGGAGGCGGGGCGACAGGCGGTCCGCCAATCGGCCCAGCTCTGGGCCCAATGGGCGTCAACATAATGCAAATCGTCGCCGAGATCAACAAACAAACGAGCGAGTACAAGGGTACCCCCGTCCCGGTGGACGTGTTCATTGACACCGACACTAGGGCATTCTCCGTCAAGGTTGGGATGCTCAGCACGTTTGCCCTGCTCACGCAGGCAGTCGGCATCCAGAAGGGCTCAGGTACCCCTCACTCAGCGAAAGTGGGTGACCTCGCCTTTGACCAGCTCGTAAGCGTCGCTAAGAAGAAGAAAGCGGGCCTATACGCGGCCAGCTTAAAAGCGGCGGCCCGCGAGGTCCTCGGCACATGCCTCAGCATGGGCGTCACAGTCGATGGCAAGCCCGCTAAGGAAGTTCAAGACCTCATAAAGAGCGGGGCTTACGACGCCCAGTTAAAGGAGGATTAACCATGTCTCTCCAGAGGAAGGACATAAACGAAGCGATTACGAAGGCAAGGCAGTCTTCCAAAAAGCGTCGCTTTGAGCAGACCTTCGAGCTCGCTATAAACCTACGTGAGCTAGACATGAAGCGTCCCGAGAACAGGATCAACCTGCGCGTCCAGCTCCCTAATGGGATAAGCGGGCAGAAGGTCCTCGTCTTCGCAGGCGGTGATCTCGCACTGAGAGCTCGCAGGAGTGGCGCCGATGAAGTCATTGAGCCTACTGAACTTAATGAGCTTGCGAAGGACAAGAAGGCTGCTAAGAAAAGACTCAAAGGCTTTGATATATTTATCAGTGAGGCGCCCTTGATGCCGACGGTGGGTCGCGTTGCAGGTCCCATCCTGGGTCCACGCGGCAAGATGCCCACCCCAGTGCCACCGCAAGCACCCGTCGATAACGTTATCGAGCGAGAGCGCCGCGCCGTCGTACTGA
>JBGPRA010000072.1:0-10297 GCA_041489375.1 Bathyarchaeia archaeon
CTGGCTTGTCCCGAAATTCATTCACTAGAATAAGCTTATCTTGACAGTTGGGGTCTCGTCCCCCAACGGTCTGTCCAACCAGAGGAGGTGAGTTCACTTAGGACAAGATGAACACGAGACCCTTGAAACACTCTTCAGAAACATCGACTTAAGCATTGCCCAACAACAGCTCATCGGATGCTACCACACAACAGGACCAGGAAGGCCGCCGAGGAACCCCATCGGAGTACTCCGAGCCTTCATAGTAATGCGGATGAAGGGCATCCGCAGCCTCAGGGAGCTGGCGAGGATCCTCAACGTCGACCAACGCGTACGGAGGCTCTGCCTCATCAAGAGAGATGAGAATGGTTACCCCCGTTCGGTGCTCAGCCGCTTCACCCACCTAGTGGGAGCCGAGGCGCTCCGCCTCATCATAGAGGAGAAGGTGATCCTGCTCCTGAGGAGAGCCGGAGTCGAGGAGGTGGACGCGGTCCTCGACGCCTGCTTCGTGAAGGCGTGGAGCACCAGGGACCCCGAGTCTAACAGGGTCGGATTCTCGGACCCGGATGCGAGGGTCGGTAGGAACGGCCGCGGCTACGATCTAGGCTACAAGCTCCACACGTCGGTTGAGCCGAAACGGATCCTGCCTCTGGCTTGCCTGATGGCTCCTGCGAATCAGAACGAGAAGAGACACGCCTCTACACTGGTGGAGAGGACTAGGTCTGTGCTTGGGAGGGTGGACGCCCGGCTCCGATGCCTGATCGGTGACAGCCAGTACAGCAGCAGCCGGGTCAGGAACCTTGTTGACTGCTCTGTGATCCCCTACACGTCGAGCCAGCGTGGTGATGGTCTGCGCGTGGACAGGATGTTCAGATCCCACGGCCCTGAGGATCTGGTGGCTGAGTACCGTAAGCGACCGGCGGTGGAGGCTCTCTTCGCGTATCTCCGGAACCACTTCGGCTTTGACGTGATCAAGGTGAGGGGCCTGGTGGACGTCTCAGTTTATGCGTTGCTGAGTGTGCTCTGCATCGTGTTGAACAGGGAGGCGGCCGAGAGGATGGGTCGACCGGATAAGGCGTTGTCGCCGACGTTCTTCAACACGTGACCTCCCCGTGCCTGTGGATACGAGGTGGGGTGGCTAGATGGTGTTGTGCTTGTCTGCGGCTCTGTCCGTGTCTCTATGCGGCTTCTGTGTTGTTGGTCAGGATATTTTTGGTTCCTCGTCGTGAGTCTGTTTATAAGTCTGTTGTGGGACTGAAGGAAGCGTTTTAGCAGCTATTTAGGGACAGGCCAGCGCACGTCACACATACCACACAAGCCACTCCTCTTAACAATCTCCCTCGCAACCGCATCTGAGTCAGCCAACGTCACAAGGTGTAGCTGAGACTTGACAATCTCATCATAGTCCCTCCCAACCTTCCCACAGTGCCTCCTGAAAGCCTCGACCTTGACCTTGTATACTACGGGCGCGCGCGTGATTCTACGGGGGTGAAACATGTCTTTCACTGGCGATTGTCCGCCATGTTTCGAAGAAAGTTTCAGGTATCTTTTGGTCGCTGTTAGGTTTCCGTACCAGACTCAGCGCCCCGCTTGGGCACGTCGAGACGCACAGCCCGCAGCCGATGCATCTATCCTTGTTAAGTTTAGCCCGACCGTCATCAGCGGTAACCGCTTCCATCTGACACCGCCCCACACATTTCAAGCAGCCTATACATGCGGAGGAGTCAAAATCCGCTATGAATTGGCTGGAGACGGCCTCCGATGGCTTCGGCGCGTATTTCAGTCCTTTAAGTATCCCACAGCAGCACCCGCAGCAGCAGCATATGGCTGAGACGAACTTCGAGTTCGTTGGGTTAAGAACCAGGTTAGCCTCGTTAGCCTTAACAAGTAGGTTCTTCACATCCGACTTTGTGATGTACTTTCCCTTACCAGTCCGCACATAAAAGTCAGCGAAGTCTCCGAAGATCAGGCAGGTATCAATTGACGCGTCGCATCCCTTACCCATCTTCTTCGCCCTGCTTCTGCATATGCATGGAGCTACAGCGAACCTGTCGTGAGCGTCCACAAGAGCGTAAACGTTCTCGTAGGGGAGGACCTCAAGGTGGGTGTCGATGCTCTCATTAACGGGGATGGTTCGCATCTGGGGTATAGTCTCAGGCTCATCACGCTGCTTGACCGTGTTCCAGTAATCGTTTAAGTCGCGCAGGAAACCGTCGGTGAGGCGGTTCACCTGGAACTCGTAGATACCGATGACCCAGGGCGCGGCCTGGTATTGCACCTTTCCGTCCTCAGTTTTTGCTGAGAATATGAGGCCTTTCCGAGTCATCTCCTCTAGTCTGCCCTCGGTCTCGTCCTCCGGTAGATGGGCTCTAGCGGCTATTGTTCTAGCTTCTTCCCGGTCTAGGGTCAGCATTACAGCTAGTTTTGCCTCCTCAGGGGTGAAGAGCCTCTTAAGCAATCGGATCTCAGCCCCGGTTTCACTGGGAGCGAAACCATCTGGGAGACGATCTAGGTGCATTGCTAACCTCTGGTATACTTCATCCATTTGTTATCACCTCAATTTTATCGGACAAGCCCTATCTTCATACTTCGCTGAAGCATAAATAAACTAGCGTCGTCGGATAATAACAGTTTTGGGGCATGGCACGAAAAAAGAACGGGGCTACGCCTTAAGCGTCTTAATCAATTGCATTTGAGATTCGTACTAAAAACGAGATTAACTTTAACCTTACGCAATCCAAATAGAAAATAGGCGTCAAACATGCCCTTTGGCTACAATGGTCAGAGACTAGAAGTTGATCTAACAAAAGAGAAGATAAGGATCGAAAACCCCGAGGATAAATGGTACAGAACATACCTCGGAGGCATGGGCTCAATTGCCTACCACCTACTAAATGAGGTAAAAGCTCATGTGGACCCCCTGGGCCCTAACAATCTCCTCGTCTTCTCGATGGGCCCACTCACAGGCGCCCCCTTCTCAGGTAGTGGGAGAAACGCTGTAGGTGCTAAATCTCCACTGACAGGGGGATTCGGAGAAGCCGATGCGGGGGGCTTCTGGCAGGTAGAGGTCAAGAAGGCGGGATTCGACGAGATCCTCGTAAAGGGGGAGGCGAAGGCACCACTCTGGCTCTGGATAAACGATGGTAAAGCCGAGCTAAGAGACGCCTCACACATCTGGGGTCTCGAAGTCGCTGAGACTGAGGCTAAGATGAGAGAGGAAACCAATGAGAAACTTGCGAGGACAGCTCTCATTGGACCTGCAGGGGAGAAAAAGGCGAGGATGGCATGTGTCATCAATGACCTGAACCACGTAGCTGGACGCTGCGGCCTCGGCGCAGTCATGGGCGCGAAGAATCTTAAAGGCATAGCCGTTAGAGGCCACAATCCTCCGAAGATTTATCAGCCTGAGAGAGTCGCAGAGATGGCTAAGACTCTCATCAGCCGTATAGAGACTGAGTCTAAGAGTATGCACGACTACGGCACTGGTGCCACGATGGACGCCTACATGGCAACAGGCAACCTACCTACGAGAAATTTCAGAGACGGCGACTTCAGCGATGCATCGAAACTGGATGCCAAGACAATAAAAGAAACCTACAGGGTCGGCATGGGAACCTGCCACGCCTGCGCAGTGGCATGTAAAAAAGAGGTAAAGCTAGAAACCCCCTATAGAGTTGAGTCATATTATGGTGGCCCAGAATACGAAACACTCGGCGCCCTCGGCTCAGATTGCGGGGTCTCAGATCTAGCAGCCGTATGCAAGGCAAACGAGATCTGCCAAAGAATGGGACTGGACACAATATCAACCGGGTGCACAATTGCGTTCGCGATGGAGTGCTATGAGAATGGCATAATCACCAAGAAGGACACAAATGGACTCGACCTCCGATTCGGAAGCGCTGAAGCGATGATCAGACTTACTGAGATGATAGCTAGAAGGGAAGGCCTAGGAAACATACTTGCTGAAGGTACCATGAGGGCTGGAAAGCCATTGGAAAAAACTCATACAAATACGCGATTAATGTAAAGGGCCAAGAGATACCCATGCACGAGCCCCGGTTAAAGAAGGGCCTCGGCTTAGGATACGCGGTATCCCCGACGGGAGCTGACCACTGCCACAACATACACGACACCGTGATGGATGCTGCCTCCTATGATCGCCTTAAGCCCCTTGGTATCTACGAGGAAGCCCCAACATTCCAACTTACCCCAGAGAAGGTTAGAGTCACTAAGACCTGGATCGAGATGAGGATAACCGCGAACTCTCTATCTATCTGTCAATTCCCACCCTGGAGGTTTGTAGAGTACGTGGAGCTCCTTAACGTGGTTACTGACTGGGGAGCATCGATGCATGAGCTAGTGCTAGCAGCCCAGAGAACACTAAACCTCGCTAGGATTTTCAACCTCAGAGAGGGCTTCACGGCGAGTGACGACTGGCTCCCAGACAGGTTCTTCGAACCTCAGACAACCGGCAACCTCTCTAAAACCGCGGTCGATAAGACCGAACTCTCAGCGGCAATCAAGACATACTATGGAATGATGGGATGGAACGACGAGGGAGTTCCAAGGCTTGAGACACTTCAATCCCTAGGTATAGGCTGGGCCCATGAAAAAATGAAATGAACATCAACGCTTACTATAATCGCACGCACAAGCTGAAACAACAATATCGACGTGCGCGTAAAAATTAAATGATGATTTATTCTCATAGTGATCGTGATGTATGGATTTAATGGTAAAGTTTTGAGGGTGAATTTAGATACACAAAAAATTGATGTAGAATTATTAGACGAAAAAATTTATAGGAAATATCTTGGAGGCCGTAACCTAGGGTTATATTACCTGAGTAAGGAGACGAGCAGGGGTGTTGACCCACTCTCACCTGAAAATACCATTATCTTTGCGACGGGTGTTACCACCGGCGTCCCACTCACCGGGTTTTGTCGGCATAGCGTAGTAGCAAAATCACCCCTCACGAACGGCTTTGGTGAGGCTGAAGCTGGTGGTTTCTGGGGAGCCGAGCTCAAATTCGCCGGCTACGACGCCGTTGTAATCAAGGGTAGATCACCCAAACCAACCTACTTATGGATCCACGATGGCGAAGCCGAGCTGAGGAATGCTTCAGGTATCTGGGGCCTACAAACGCGAGAGTCACAAGAGGCAATCCGCGAAGAATTGAGGGATAGATTGCTAAGGATCGCCCAGATAGGCCCAGCGGGAGAGAAACTGGTCAGATACGCCTGCATCTTGAACGATTTAAAATACGCCAATGGCAGGAGCGGCCTTGGAGCAGTTATGGGCTCGAAGAATCTCAAGGCCATCGCCGTGCGTGGACATAATAGACTCGAGTTCAAGGACCCAGAGAAGATAAAGGAGATTGGAAAGTGGTATAACGAAAACTGGCTTAAGCACCCCGGTGCACTCTCAAGAAGCAAACTGGGGACAGCGGACGGGTTACTCGCTACAAACGCCGATGGCATTCTACCAACAAGGAACTTCTTGAAAGGGTCGTTCGACCACGTTGAGGACATCTCCGGGGATAGGATGAAGGACACGATCCTCGTGGGAACAGAGGGTTGCTATGCGTGCTCGATAAGATGTAAACGCGTCGTGAGAGGCAAGCCGCCCTATGAGACGGATCCAGCCTATGGAGGCCCAGAGTACGAGACACTCGCTGCTTTTGGCTCCCTATGTGAGGTAAACAACCTAAGTGCGATATCATACGCCAATCAACTCTGCAACGCATATGGACTAGATACTATAAGCGCCGGGGTTGCCATCGCCTTCAGCATGGAGTGCTTCGAGAACGGCCTCCTGACGAGGGACCAATTAGGTGGCCTCGAGCCCAGATTTGGCAACACCGAAGCAATGGTCAAATTAGTCGATATGATAGCCAAAAGAGAGGGCTTCGGCGACACCCTGGCCGAAGGCGTGATGAGGGCATCTCAAAGGATCGGAAAAGGCTCAGAAAGGTACGCAATGCACGTTAAGGGGAAGGAACTCCCAATGCACGAGCCACGAGGAAAGACGGGCCTCGCGCTACAGTACACGCTCTCACCATCAGGCGCAGACCATATGCAGGCAACACATGACCCAGTCTTCCAGTCAAACGTTGAGAACATCAAGCCGTTGGGTATCCTTGACCCGGTGGACAGGCTGAGCCTCGGACCAGACAAGGTGAGGCTATTCAAGTATCTACAGCTGTGGTGGAACCTCCTCGACTGCCTCTGCGTCTGCAAGTTCGTAATAGTACCCCATGGAGCGGGGGTGTTCAAGATCAATCACTTGGTCGACATCGTTAACGCGGTGACGGGTTGGAACAGCAGTCTCCTCGAGCTCATGTTATCCTCGGAGCGTTCAATTACCTTGGCTAAGGAATTCAACCTAAGGGAGGGAACAACTGAGGCAGATGATCGGCTCCCCAACAGATTCTTTGAACCACTGGAATCAGGCCCTAGAAAAGGAGCCAAGATATCTGAAAACGATCTAAGACAGGCCATTAGAACCTACTACAGAATGATGGGCTGGGATGACGCAGGCAAACCTGAGAAAGCGAAACTACTAGATCTTAATATTTAATCCCGTCGTGCGCGCGACTCGTATATGGAAAGCAGGTGAATCGCTACCAATATAAAATGGTACCATTATCAATAACGTGTCCACATTACCATACGCGGAACCGGGATGGATGCCCCCATTGTGAGTAGCCTAAAAATGGATCAATTTCAATCCCACACACACGAAGAAACTGGGTGAAGCTCTGGAGTTTCATCAGAACACCGTCAAGAAATTGTGAAATGGATACAGGAGAAGCCTTAGGTCATAGCCTACCTCAGGACCCGTTACTATGCTAACTCCCTGCCCGAATGGATGGGCGTCATTGAAGGTGATGTTGACTACAGGAGTTTCTGCGTAGCAAGGGCGTGGATGTGCTAGTCACTGAAGTTGATGGTGGCTCCATGGATGCTGGTGCTGATGACTCTGATGATGACAGTGGCTCCATGGAGGAGAACCTGGATAACGATGACCTACAAATTGGTATGCCCCTGTATGGCTCTACTATGGGAGATGTCGACCCTGAGCCACAGGCACCCATGGGCACCCATGGTAAGTCACAGGCACCCACCCATGGTCACCCACCACAGGCACCCATGGATGGAGCCATGGTAAAGTCACGGGAGAAGTCATGGATAAGTCACAGTCAGTCATGGTCAATGAGTCACGGGAGAAGCCACGGGTGATGCTCAAGAAGGAGCTACCGCTACTGTATTACAGTAGCCAGCACGTAAGTCACCAGACCCAAACATAATCGCGAAGACAGCTGTGCGTAAATGAACGCGTCTTAGAACGTTAATAATGGTACCATTTATGGATGCTACAATTTACCACCTTGGGGTAAAGACGTCTTCATTAAACGTTATTCGATACAGACACGGTCAACGATTATGGTACCATTTTCTTCTCCAACTTCAGCCCCAGGATGACTTCGGGTATCTTCTGTTCGTATAGGCGGTGCCTCCTCACAAACAATGGTACTATTATGATGTGTTGGTGAGGCCTGAAAAAAGCACTCTGAAGCGTCAATGCAACGTTGCTTGAGGGTATAGGAAGCGCTCGCATCACCACTTCTACAAAATGGTACCATTACATGCGCGCTTGAAGAGTTACAATCGCAAGGGAAGTTGAGTCTTAATTTGAGTGCGTAGCGAGAATATTACTCTCAACATTGGCAACAATAAGAATACGAGTGAAATAGTGGCTTAATCTTGCGCGTAGTGTATTATTACTTTGATCCGGTAGTATAGAGGTAAGTTAGAGCAGATATTAGCGACGCAGCTAGTAGAGATATTATCCAGCCATACCCATTGCTAATTTCAAACCCCGATAAGATTATTAAAAGCGAAATGATGAATGCCCAAATCGGATATAGACGTTTAACTTAACTTCAAGTACTTTAATCCCCTCTTGAATGCGTGCGTATATATGATATAACAGAATAATTATCAATATCAATACCCCTATGGTGAATGCCTCAGCAAGCACACAATCAACGGTAGAGACTGATAGATGTGGAATACGCAATCGAAACTATAAACCTCGTCAAGAGATATCCAACTAACTCCCGCTTAGCCACAGCAGGGATGCCTCGCGGCCCCGCGACACGAGGAAACGTCGGCTCCCTCGGCGTAATAATCGACTCAATCATGGGCTCAAGAGGGCCATTCATAGAAGCTCTCAAGGGGATAAATCTCAGGATCAGAGAAGGTGAGATATTTGGAATCCTGGGACCCAACGGAGCTGGCAAAACTACATTAATTAAGATTCTGTGCACCCTCGTCATACACGACAGCGGTGAAGTATACGTCAACGGCCACGACCCGAGGACGGAGACCGGGGAGGTCCTTAAGGATCTGCAGGCCGTCCTCCCAGAGAGCCGAGGTTTCAACTGGCGCCTCACGGGCAAGCAGAACCTCGAATTCTACGCTCTCCTATACGGCCTCAGTGACGCCGACGCGAAGGAAAGGATAGACTATCTCCTCGACTTCACCGGACTCACCGCAAGGGCAGATGACGGCATCCAGAGGTATTCCACGGGGATGCAGAGGAGGCTACTACTATGCAGGGCTCTAATTAGGGACACCCCAATAATTGTCTTCGACGAACCAACCACTGGATTAGACCCTTCCTCAGCGACGGAGTTCAGGAGGATGATCATAGACAGACTCGCTAGGGAGGAGGGCAAGACCGTATTACTTAGCACCCACAACCTCCAGGAGGCACAGGAGCTCTGTGACAGGATAGCTATACTCGAGCGAGGTAAGGTGATCGCCAGTGACACGCCTGACAACATCCGACACCTGGTCATTGAGGATAGGCTGTTCAAGGTCAATGTCGCTGGAGCCGAGCCAGACTCAATGAAGAGTCTGATCAGGGATCTTGAAGCTACTGAGGGTGTACATAGCGTCGACTCGGAGAGCGAGCATGCAAAGAACCTCCACAGCATCACTATGCGGGTCGCGAAGGAAATGGACCTCACTCAAATCCTCAGACTCATAAGCCGCGGAGGATTCAAGGTCCTCACCGTCAACACCGAGGAACCCACCCTCGAGGACGCCTTCAATGTCATCACTGGCCACGACGACCCCTACCGACAAAGACGGATGGCGGGAGGCAGCTAACATGGAGATGCCGATAGCCCTCAAGCAAATCATAGCCTTTACTCAACGCGACTTCCTCAGCTGGGCGACTTACCGCACAGCCGCAACTACGCAGGTTCTAGGAATACTAATAGCGGTTTTCAGCTGGGGCGTTGGAGCAGCCTACGTTCAACGACCTGTACAAGAGATGTATGGAAGCGACTACATATCCTTCCTATTAGTCGGCGTAGCTGTGAGTAACCTCATCCTACCCCTAATGCAGGGTATACAGAACCAGCTCAACCCTTGGACGCTGGAAACCATCCTAATGACCGGGGTTAGCACCCCCATCTTCGTACTAGGAAATATAATGTGGACCTACATCTTCAGCATAATCAGCTTCATACCATATCTATTCATAGGCACATCATTCTTCCACGCAACAATCAACTCCAACCCACTCTCCCTCATCCTAGCCTTCACCATCTCCGCAGCTATAATGATGGGACTTGCCATGGTCTCCACCGGATTAAGGATACTCACAAAGTCAATGGACCCTGTCACCTGGACACTCAATGTCATGCAGGCCCTCTTCGCAGGCGTAGCCTTCCCGGTGGTGTACCTCAACACCATACTTTTTCCAGGCGCTTCAACAATATCCTGGTTCCTACCCCAAACCTGGGTCTACCACCTCTGCAGGTTAGCAATGCTCACAAACCCTAACATGGCTGACCCCAACATCATACTCGAGTTTCTCAAGGGCGCTGTCTTCGCCATCGTCATATTGCCACTCGGCTACAAGGTTTTTTGGTGGGGAATCAACAGGTCGAAGCGCGAGGGAACCCTTGGATGGTACTAGCCAATTAGGCGCAGTAACAGAGGATAAGATAATGGCTTCAAACCCTAACCAATTAATACATACTCGCCTAAACGTCTAAACACCTAAATACATATCCTTATAAGCGAGTACTCACATATATTTATATGCGGATAAGCAAAGTGAGATAAAATACGAAGATAAAAGAAGGAAGACCTTAGAAAACAACAGATACTTTGCTTACTGTAAGATCGCTTAGCACGTGCTGAATAAAATAAGGGAAGATGAATAAGAAGATGGGTCGAATCAGCGTAGAACTTTCGGACGAGCTCGAGAAGAAGCTCAGATTCAAGACGATCGAGAA
>JBGPRA010000073.1:0-10191 GCA_041489375.1 Bathyarchaeia archaeon
ACAGCTGCGATCCGAAACTCATGATTATTGCGAGAAGCTCGGGCTCATAGTACCCAAGAGCCTCGAGGACCACTATGCGAACCAGAAGCTGGCGAATATGATCGAAGCCACCCCTTACCCTCCCATGAGGTGGCTCCAGGACGCGGATCTCACTAAGATCCAGTCGGATGCTGAATCACATCGCCAAGAGTGGGGTGAGTACTGGGCCACAAGAACCGAACTTGAAAGCAAATATGATAACAGGTTCAGGGTACTACCAAGAGGAACCGCCGACAGAGTCGAAGAGACCTGGAGGAGCGCTGCTGAACTTCTACAGCCCAATCCCAAAGGCGACGGAGGTCTCCTAAGACATTTCGACGACCTCAGAAAGTTCCTAGGCCAGACAATCAGTGACGCCAATGGATGGGGGGAGCGGTCCGAGAAAATCTCGGAGATCCTCGGACTTCCAACCGATCTCCAAACAGTCAACACTGCTAGGCGAATCCATCGCATCACACAACTCTGCGAATCAACCAACAGACCCGAAAGAAGCTGGCTCGATAAAACCAACCTCGAACTGGCAGAAAAATACTTCGAGAAGGCCAGGACAGAACACAGGAGAAGAGACGAGTTCAAGGCGAAGTTAGCAGCCTACAGCGAAAAAATAACTGCTCTAGACCATCCAACCCTAATAACCTACCTTGAGGGCCCAGGGTCTTCCCCCCTCAGGTATCTGAGGCCAAGTTACTATAGGATCAGGTCCGAAATATCGAGAGTGACAAAGAACGGCGAGATCCCGTCAACCATTCTACAGGATCTCAGGCTGGCATCCGAGCTGAAGGAGCTGACAAAGACAATCACCTCCGAGCAGGAGGAGGCAAGGAACAAGCTCGGGTCCTACTATAAGGAAGGAAGCCCCGACTTCGAGGCAGCAGAAGAAGCCATGAAGACCGCGAGAGAGACCCTGCGACTAATAGGAACTTCAAGAGCCCCGAAGCTACTACGGGACAACCTTTGCATTGCGACGAAACCAAGGGAGGATCTCCTCGTACAAGGGCGAAGTCTAGGCGATTCGCTGCAGAGCTGGAGGGCAGCTTCAAGACCACTGCATATCATACTGCCAGAGAAACTCCCTAGCAGTAAAACAAGGATCACAAACATTCCCCTGATGGAGCTGAAGGAGTGGGCAGTCGAGCTTAAGAGGAGATTAGAAAACCTCCGTGGAGCAATACAGCCATCCCTCATCACATCAATCTCGGATCCCCCCAAGACTCTCACCCGCCTCCTCTCAGACATCAAGAAGTCTGAGAAACTGCAGGGCTTCGAGGAAGAGGAGGCCGAGTTAGCGCCTCAGCGAAGGGAGACATATGGGGGGCTCTACCAGGGGATCTCCACCGACTGGTTGAAGGTGATCGGAGCAATAGACTGGACACGTGGTCTCCTCAAGGCTCTGCCGCCAAAGCCGTCGGCGGAGGTGATCAGCTTCGTCACCGATTCCACCCTCGAGAGGCCGAAGCTTGACTCTGAGAAGAGTCTACAAGAGTTATACCGACTCATAGACGAGCTGAACTCAAGATTCAGTAGCCCCCTCTGGGGGAGAAGAACCCAGAGCCTAAGCGTCGACGAGGTTCTCTTAGTCTCGGAGAGACTCGCCCAAAGAATAGATGACCTGCAGGCGTGGGTGGACTACAAAAAGGCATCCTCGGGGCTCGCCGAAGAGGGACTGGGGAATTTTGTCAAACAACTCGTTGAGAAGAGATACAATAGGGAGCAACTTATCGACGTATACAGGAAATCCATCTACAGCGGACTCTTCAACCGCTTCGCAGAGGAAGACCCGACCCTAAGCTCCTTCAGGGCGAGGGACCAGGATCAGGCTGTCGATGACTTCAGATCACTCGACGCATCACTGATAGAGGAGTCGTCTAAGAAGGTCATTGAGGCAGCCAACGCGAAGAAGCCCCAGGGAGTTTTCGTCGAAGCCTCAGACTCGGAGATCACTATCCTACTCAAGGAGGCAGCTAAGAAGAGGAGGCAGATGCCGCTCCGCCACCTCTTTAATAGAATACCCACTCTGATACGGAAGCTGAAGCCCTGCCTCTTGATGAGCCCCATCTCGGTGAGTCAGTTCATCCTCCCTGATCGGTTACACTTCGACCTCGTTGTCTTTGACGAGGCCTCACAGATCTTAACCGAGGACGCGGTCGGATCTATCTATAGGGGCGATACCCTGATAGTGGCAGGTGACAACAAGCAGCTCCCCCCGACCCCGTTTTTCCAGTACATAGCCGATAGCGATGCTGAGTGGGAGGAAGCAACTGACGATGTGGGAGCCTACGACAGCGTCTTAGACGAGTGTATGGGCATGGGGCTCCCTGTCAGTATGCTGCGATGGCACTACAGGAGTAAACACGACTCCCTAATAGTATTCTCAAACAAAGAGTTCTATGACGACAAGCTCGTACTCTTCCCTTCCTCAATTGATAAGGGAGGCGGGCTTGGGATAGAGTTCAAGTACGTATATGATGGCGTCTACGACCGCGGAAGAGCTCGTAACAACCCGAGGGAGGCAGAGGTGGTGGCTGATATCGTGTTCAGCCACTTCGCAGAGCACCCGGATAAGTCCCTCGGCGTCATGACCTTCAGCATTAGCCAGATGAACACCGTGAAAGATGAGATCGAGGCACGCTTAGCTGAGCACCCTGAGTACGATCAGCTATTACAGGAGGACCGCCTTCATGGCTTCTTTGTAAAGAATCTGGAGAATGTCCAGGGGGACGAGAGAGACATCATGGTGATCAGCGTGGGATACGGCTACGATAAGGGCAGAGCAATGACCATGAATTTCGGCCCACTGAATATGGAGGGTGGGGAGCGCCGGCTGAACGTTGCTGTGACCAGAGCCCGCGAAAAGGTGATAATCGTTAGCTCCATAAAGTCAAGCGATATCGACTTATCCTCAACTAAATCCGTCGGCGTGAGGTGCCTTCACAACTACCTAGCATACGCGGAACTAACAACCAAACCAGAAAAGCCCGAGAAGGAAATAACCCCCCAATCAGAGATAGAGATGGAAGTCGCTGAAGAGATCTGCAAACTAGGCTACGTCGCGTTCCCGCAGGTAGGGGAAAGCTCTCTGAGAGTAGACATTGGTGTCAAGACCCCGGAGAACCCCGATAGGTACATACTCGGCATCATCCTCGATGGTGAAGGCTATCGCTCAACAGCAACAGCAAGGGACAGGGACAGACTCAGAGCCCAGGTACTCGAGGGAATGGGCTGGAGTCTCCACAGAATCTGGTCTCCAGAGTGGGTTCAGAGGCGATCAACAGAGGTGGAGCGCCTTGCCCAGGCACTCAAGCGTGCTGAAACATACGAAAAACTTCCCAATAAGCTCCAGAGCCAGAGAACCACACAAAAAAAAAGAACCCTTGAGCACCAAAAGGTAACCGAGAGAAGAAGCGACGAACTACCAGGGTCTGAGTCCTACCGGAGGGCATCCCTCGAGCCTAGCCACACCTTTAACAGGATCCTACCTACCCAGAAGGAGATCTACCTGGATCTCTACCGACTCGAAGTAAGAAACCTGCTACCCAAGCTGGTCCGCACCGAGGGGCCGATACACCTCGAATACGCCTTCAAACGCCTGAACAAAGCCGTAAACCTGAGACCAGCCCCACCCTCCTTCCATAAAATGTATTGGGCGACGGTCGAGGAGCTAGCTAAAAAAGGCAGATTCGAGAAACGCGGAGAGTTCCTCTGGCCCAACGGCACCACTGTAGTCAAAGTTAGGGTGCCCCTCAACGGTCCCGAAGCGGAGGTCAGGCCGATCGAATACATCCCACCAGAGGAAATAGAGACAGCGATGCTACACGTCCTAAGCTACTCCATGGGCCTAAGCCGAGAATCTCTCATACAGGAAACCGCCAACATCTTCAGGGCTAAGCAGATATCGAAAACCAACCGAATACTGGAGACGGAGCTGGAGAAAATGTTGGAGGGCAATAAGATAACTCGAGTAGGTGAAACACTATTTACTAAAGTTAAACTATCATAGTTAGAAAGCGGCTTCACACACCAACAGTCAAATGTAATGTATCTTTTTGGAGCATAAGCCTACTTGTAATTACCGAAGTTTGCGTGGGCTATCCTCCAGCCGTCCGGCGTCCTCTCATAAACTATGGTGACGGGTCCTTTCTGAGGGCTCTCAGCGTTTGGGCGCTTGAAGAACCAGATAGCGCAGACTATTGCCGAGTCACCGAAATCTTCGACGTCTATTCCCTCAAGCCTGAGCTTATTGGGCTGAACCTTACCCTTCTTGACGAATCCGAATCCCTCGTGGTGCCTTACGAGTGCCTCGTAGCCCTTTATCACGCCCTGCTTCTCTGAGGAGAAGTAAGTCACCCTATCATCCTTGAGGAAGAGTTTCTCCACCTGGTTTAGGTCATAGGTGTTCCAAAACTGTACCCATTCATCGACGATCTTAGCGTTAAATTTCTGGACCATGAGTGTTTCACCTTCTCACGGTTAATGTCGTTTGTGGTCGCACAGTTTTCCTAATTCTATTAAATATTCTTTACTAAAAAAGACAAATCGCGTGTTTACTGAATTCTGCTTCAAAATAGGTTAATCTGGTTATTAGTTTAATCTTGTCTTACGCGATGTTTTAAATCCATAATAAGTAGGTGATACTGGTAACTGATTTGTTTTAGGATTGGTGAGTTCAGAAAGAGGAAAAAATATGAGGAGAACTCTGCTCGCTAATCTTGGCTTCTTACTCCAAATTAGCGGTTTACTCAGCATAGTCCCCATCCCCATAGCCGTATATTTTGGAGAACACGAGGCATTAGCAGCTATTTTAATAGGGTGCGTCTGCTTCCTAGGGCTCGGATTTCTACTAAATGCTCTATGTGAAAGAAAGGACCTCGACTTCAAGTCATCATGTCTATTTATTGTACTAGCATTTACATTGATGCCGCTCATAGGTTCAGTGCCTTTCATTTACCTGGATCCCTTCAACAGTACAAATCCCCTGGACAGATTCACTAATTCTTACTTTGAGAGTATCTCAGGGTTCACAACGACGGGGTTCAGTTTAGTATCAAATGCCTCGAGTCTGCCAAGTTCCCTACTACTTTATCGAAGCCTTATCGAGCTGATGGGGGGTGTCGGTATAGTTTTTCTATTCCTTGTCTTCTTTCATTCAGATGACTCGCTTAATAACATCAGTAACGCGTTAGGTGTTGAAAATTTTGGAGAACATTATAAAAAATCGTTTTTCATGATTTTCCTCATTTACAGCGCCTTAATAGCACTCTTTGCAGTAGCTCTCTATGTTTTTGGTATCAGGGACGTGATAAGCGCGGTCACACTTACTATCGATACATTAACTGGCGGGTTTTCCCCATCTCAAGCGGATCTCCAAAATATCATCACTTTTCCTATGAGGATCTGTCTCCTCCTCTTAATGTTCTTTGGATCTGTCAACTTTACCTTTCTCTATCACCTCATAACTCGAAAGTTGAAGGAAATACCGAAGGAGTTCCAATTATACATACTAATTATTGTAACGGGTTCGCTTCTCGTGACCATTCTTTCTGGTACAAACCTATTTGATTCATTTTTCCACATCGTAAGCATGTCATCATCAACGGGATTTGATTACATTGGCGTCCCGTCAATGAATACCACAGTTGTGAGTATCTTCTTTTTAATAGGACTCTTAGGGGGATGCGGTTTCTCGATGGCAGGAGGTATCAAGATGTTCAGACTCTTGGATTTCTTCAGATCGGTTAGGAATAGCGTCATAGAGACCGTTCGGGAGGAGGAATACATCCCAGTTGAGCTGCCTGTGAGAGAGGAGAATAGAGTTGTAATTCTCACTACGGATGTCTCGATAATTCTCTTCCTTGGAACTCTATTTGTATTTTCCACTCTGTTCACATCTATTGGTGTATCATTTTCGGATGCACTCTTTGAGGTTGGTTCTGCTATCACGACAAACGGCATATCGATGGGTGTGACGACGGTTTCAATGCCAGTTGGTTACAAGTATTTGTTAATGATTGCCATGATAATTGGTAGAGTGGAGATAACCGCCATCCTCGTTTCACTCTATACGCAGGAGTATAAGTTAGAAGAGATGTCATATAGTGCTCGTAAGAGAATCGAATTCGTTATTCGGGCGATGTGGGATAAAATAAAAGATCTTGTAACGAGAAAAGGACATTAAAGATAATTTAAAGCATGCACAGGATAAGAAGCACGGCTTTATGGGTTTCAGATCTCGAACCTGTTTAGCGCATCTAGGTAACGGGGCTATTCGGCATAACGCCGATGAGCTTAATTAGATTCGTGCCTTTCTCCGTGATTCTTGTCTTAATATACGCGTTGTGATCCGTGTACTTCCAGTCAAGGTCAACCAAACCAGCACTAGAGAGTTTCTTCAGGATCCTCTCGCGGTGAGTCATCTCGGAGGACGAGACGCCCCGGATCCATAAAATAAAGGTCTTAGTTCCCTTACGAGCGATTTCGACTAGTAACTCCTTTATCTGTGAAAATTCATCATCGAGGATACTTTCACTCATAACGAGCTTTCTATAGATCCCATTAATATCTTCCAAATTAAACTTCGTTAATATTTCAGCAAATTACCGAATTAAGCCTTATCACGTCAAAATCTAAAAACAACCGATAGAAGTTGAAGCCAATTACTCGGAATTATTAGAATCCTAAAGTGCCCTCAACCTTTAATTGTAATAATATTGAAGTTTAAAACCTCTCCTTCCCCTAATTTTTAGCTCCAACGAAATAACTATGCGTGCGCTGCAACTAGAGAACGCATGCAGGATCAACCTAATACGAGGAGCGTCGCGCGTGAGGATTATTCCCACTCATTTAATGAGAAGTGGGAGGAGCAATAATGCCGTCATACCTACCAGTTTCATGTAGATTATGAGGCTGGGCCCCGCTACGTCTTTCATTGGGTCCCCGACAGTGTCCCCGACGACGGCAGCTTTGTGAGCCTCCGTACCCTTCATCCAAAATTCGCGTTCGATGAGCTTTTTCGCATTGTCCCAGGCGGCACCAGTATTGTTGAAGAAGACAGCGAGGGCAACAGCGCTCACAGAGATGCCGAGAAGGAGCGCTACCATCGTCTCCGCCCCAAGTAATAGTGCAACGGCGATGGGGGGCACGATTGCGAGCAGAGCTGGGGCAATCATCTCCCTGAGGGCGAAGCGAGTGCTAATATCTATGCACCGCGCGTAATCTGGCTCCGCCTCTCCCTTCATGATAGCGGGGTTCAACGAACACTGATTCCTGATTTCGTCAACCATCGCGAGGGCGGTCTTAGCTGTCGACCCGATGAGCAGACTAGATATGAGGAAGCTCATCGTCACACCGATGAATAGGGCGGCGATATTGTAGGGGTTGATGAGACTGAGGCTATGTATATTGGCTATCTGGAAGTATGTGATTAGGATGGCGATGGCTGTGAGGGTGCCCGTCGTCATGCTGAGCGCCTTCGTGTATGCTTTCATGCTGTTACCGATGGCGTCGAGGTGGGTGAGGTTCTTGCTGGCTTCTTCATTATGGGTCATTTCGGAGACACCGTTGGCGTTGTCTACTATGGGGCCGAAGGCGTCTGTCGACATGATGTAGCCCACCATGAGGTCGGTGCCTATGTTCGCAATCGCGATGGCGAAGAGGATGTTCCCGTTGATTATGTAGCTAAACGCGGCGGCTGTAACGACAGCTACCACCGGAACTATCGGGCTGCGAAGACCGTATGCCAAACCCGTTATTATATTTAAGGCTGCACCGCGGTTGCTGGCCTCGGCTATCGCTTTAACAGGCCCTCCCTCGAAGCCAGTGAAGTATTGCGCCGTCCACATGCTCACCATAACTGCCAATATACCGCTAAGAGCTGCGTAGAATATCCTGACATCGCCGACCAGGGCGATTGTGAGGAAGTATGCACCCACCAGACTAAGTCCCGCGGTGACTAGCAGGCCACTCCTTATCGCTATCTCGGGCTTTTGCTTTAACTGTTTAACTAAGGCTATGCCGACGAGGCTTGCCAGGTTTCCTACACATTGTAGAAGAAGAGGGTAGATAATGGCGCCGGGGCCGTAGCGGGGTACGAAAGCCGCGCCGAGGATCATTCCCGTGACGACGTCTCCACTGAAGCTCTCGAAGAGGTCCGCGCCACGCCCTGTGCAATCACCAACATTATCCCCCACAAGGTCCGCGATGACGGCGGGGTTACGCGGGTCATCCTCCGGGATACCAAGCTCAATTTTCCCAACTAGGTCTGCGCCTATGTCCGCGCCCTTCGTGTAGATGCCCCCACCAATTTGTGCGAAGAGGGCCGTCAAGCTTGCGCCAAAACTGAATCCTACAAGGTCATTGGGTGTACCGTAAACGAGGAAAAGGAGGGTCAGTCCGAGGAGGCTGAGGGCGGGGACGCTGAGCCCCATGACGCTACCGCCGAGGATGGCTGTACGGAAAGCGGCGAGACCAGACGTTTGGGCGTCTTCCGCTACGCGCCCATGTACCTTGACTACTATCCTCATCACAGCGTATGCTGAGAGCTGGCTGAGGAGCGCACCAACAATGAAACTGACAGCGGCGCGCCAACCGAGTAGGTAGTATATGATCGCCGCGAGGACCGGAACAAATGGAGTAATAACCCTGAATTGGCGGTTGAGATAAGCAGCTGTGCCAATTTCGATCTTGCTCGAAATATCTCTGATCTTCTCCGACTCTATCCTCCTACGGAAGATGGGGAGGGCTACATAGACGATTAGAAGCCCAGTCAGGGCGACGGTGATGAATGGGATTGAGAGTAGATCCAATATATTTTCCTCGGATGTGGCCCTCTTATCTCAGGCGCCGTTCTCCTTATGATCTAGAGTCATGCAGGTTTTGCATTACATATAAACCTGTTTATTATTTTTGCCTGATTTTGCCTAAACGGAGTTAAAATTAGTTAATTTGGTTTCAATTACTCCACTTCGAGAGTCGTTTAACTGCTACATCACATTAGCGATCTTTGAGTGGGCAAAAACAGCTAAATCCTCGAATGCGCGCGCTGAAAGATGTAGCTGGACCTAGCTTGAACATCTTCATGAAGCTAACGAATATGACAGCACTACTAATCGTGCCACTTTTAATGCTACTATAAACCTTGGAAGCGCTCCCAGTCACGCGCCCGCGTGAGGTCCCCTATTTGTTAAAACGCTAAGCACTCGCGCCAGATTCATACTTTCCATAAACTTTGGTTGATTACAAAAGGTTCACGCGCCGTTTTTTAGGTAACGAGACAACTCCTATAATGATGACGCCTCGAGTAAAAAATTCCAGAACTAACACAGCGACGAAGATAATTTTTGGCACAAGTGGTTGGAGGGGAAAAATTGACAAAGACTTCACCTTACCAAACGTTCAACGTGCCGCTCAAGGAGTCTCAGAACACTACAATAGTAACATCAAGAAGGGCAGGATCCTGATAGGCTACGATCCAAGAGGATCCAATCGGGAGTTTGCATTAGAAACAGCCTCAATCCTAGCGGCAAACCACGTCCCAGTTGACATAATAATAGAGGAACCTACGCCCACGCCGGTCTTAGCTTACTTGGCGAACTCGAGTGAGGAGATAACAGGCGTAATCAACCTAACCGCGTCTCACAACAGATTCACCGACGACGGCTTCAAGTTCTCACCCCAACATGGCGGAGCCGCAGACAAGAAGACGACTAACCTCATCTCCCAATACGCTAATGAGGCCACGAACATCCAAAGGACGACATACGAATCTGCTAAATCGAAAGGCCTAATCCGAGAAATCCCATTACGCGAAGCTTTGGAAAAGTATGTAGACGGGTATATCATACCAACTCTGAAGAGACTGAAGTCCTGGGAAGCGATAAGTGGCTACGTTAAATCGAATCCAAAATTCAAACTCGTTCTAGACCCCATGCAGGGAACATCGGTCAAATACTTAGAGGCGCTTTATAGGAAAATTGAGATAGAGGCGGATAGGTCTTTCATAAAAATTCTCCACATGGAGAACAGGGATCCAAGATTCTCTGCTGTGAATGGCGCGCCAAACCCAACCGAGCTGGATAATGTAAAGGAATTGATTACCGTTGTGTCAAAGGACACAGCAACGCTGGGTATAGCAACCGACGGAGACGGTGATAGGTTCGG
>JBGPRA010000074.1:0-10157 GCA_041489375.1 Bathyarchaeia archaeon
CGCCCATCCGGATCCTCTCACCCGATTGGTGGACTGAAGGCACCAGTCCCATCCACGAGGCAAACTCCTTGTCGCCGCGGAACCTGCCGACGTCGCCGACCTCCGACGCAACAAGCATCGCGCGCGCTGGCCTGTCCCGTTATTGGTGTAAAATGGTTTTAAATCCCAATTCCCGTTTACAGTCAATAATAGAGCCTATCCAGAAGAAGAATCGTGAGCCCGCTGAGTGATCCACATAGACCCATCAGCTGGAAAGAAGCCTGATCATGAAGGATAAGAAACCCGTTGAAGGCTTGAGAGGCCATTGATGTACGTACTCACGCCTTTTGGCGCTGGATTGGTCTCTGATAAGTGTCTAAACTCGTCGATAGGTGTGGGTTCTATGTGTTTCGATAGATCGCGTGTTCTGTAGAGTTGAAAAGGGTGTTTTCTGCATGAAGAGTTGAGGTTTCTATAACGCCCGAAATTTCCCCCAAATCATGTAAAGGGAATTAAGACCATTTAAAACCAGCATATACCAATTTAGGGACAGGCCAGCGCGGGTGCCGTATCAGGATTACCTACTCAAAATAACAGTACATTTAGATTCTGCTGCGACCTTTGTGGCAACAGACCCTAACAATAAGGCCTTTGCACCGCCAATACCTCTAGCTCCTAGAACGACGCAGTCGAATCCTTCTTTATCGATTATTTCTAAGATCTTTTTCGCAGGGTTGTCAGCTCGGACACTCCTTAAAGTATATCTTATGCCTGACTTCTTCAAAGGCTTTTCAGCACCCTTCAGAAGGTTTCGACTTTCATCATCACTTTTCTCCCAGCAAACATTGAGTAAGGTAACTTTTAAGTTGAACTTTTCAGCTAGTCTAATGGATTCCGTAATTGCTTTCTTTGAGTAGTCTGACCCATCGAAAAGCGTGAGAATTTTAAGCCAATAACTCACAGTAACACACCTAAATTTAATCGTTTATTAATTAATAACTGTATCTTTAATCAAAAATCACTGGTACATAATCAAGTATATTTCGGTTATGAATGAGATTGAGTACCTCAATAGTCGATCACTCGTTTCAATTTTTACCTTAAAAAAAGGTCTTAGTTTCTTAGTTTTTCAGGATTTTTTTCTGAGTTTCAATTAGATAATCGACATCCGCCTTTGAGTTGAACATGTGGCAGCAGACGCGGAGCCCAATTACTCCCCCGATGCCACGGTGGCAGAGTTTAATCGGTTTTTCGCCAGTCCAATCGGCGCTAAACCGTGCTTGCGTCTTCACATCGCCATCGTATGTGCCCGTAGTGTACATGATGAGTCCGTGCCGCTTCCCTCTATCCATTGGGGTGAGGACCTTGCAGCCAATCTCGCTAATCTTCTCTACGGCGTAGTCCCCAAGGGCGCGGACGTGGCGTTCCACGTTCTCGATGCCAATTTTTTCGTAGAACTTCAGCGTCTCATTCCAACCAAAGAGGACGGGCGTCACACAAGCGCCCATGTCGAATCGCGTCGCATTGGGGAGCAATGGGAAATCCCAGCTAGCTATGTTATCCTGGTCTTTGTGGCTGAACGGGATACCATGGGGGAGGCTCGCCCAGAGGTAATTCCGGAACACTGGGTCGAATCTGTCTAGGAGTTCCTCCTTGATGTAGAAGATCCCGGCTCCCTCAGGTCCACATTGCCACTTGTAGCTGCCTGTAAGGAGAAAGTCTACGTCGTCTCTCTTCACATCCACATCAATTGCGCCCACAGATTGAATTGCATCGTTTAGCACATATGCCCCATGTTGGTGACTGATGTCGCTGACCGCGCGGGTATTGTATTTGAAGCCGCTCCAAGCCATCGTATCATTGAGCACCACCAATTTCGTCTGGTCATCGACTACCTTCTCCATGTCGCTGAGAAGTATCTCGTTGTTCACATTCTTGACACGGCGAAGTTCGACGCCTCTACGTCGGGCGAGATCTATTAGGATGTAGGGGATTGAGGGGTAGTCTAGGTCAGAGAATACGACGTTGTCACCACTCTCCCACTTCAGAAGGTCATTAATGATCATGTTACTGGCAGTCATGACACGGTAAATGTTTGTGACTTCGTTTGTCTTCGCGTGCAATAGCTTCGCGCTTCTTTTTATGCACTCTTGAAAAGCGGCGGTTAGGAACGGGTGATCGGCGTGGCCGAATGGGTTATGTTCATAAACTCCGAGGCAGTCCCTCATACCGTCGAGCCAGTACCTGGCTGGGATCATCTGGTTCGCTGCGTCGAAGAACACCCAGTGCTTCAACATCGGGAAGACTTCTTCCCAGTCTTTGACAATCATAGTAAACATACATTTTTTTCTGGCTCTATTTAAAGAATCGTCGCATTGCGTATCTGCCGTGATCGACGGATGTAATTAATGTTCGCGTATCCGCGAAATCAAGTCTTTAAATTTGGTCATCTATCATTATCCATGGCTCCAAGAAGCTATCTGGATCTAAGTAAGGATGAAAAGGATCACGCGCTGGCATTGCACAGGGAGAGCATCGTTATTGATAGCAGCATAGTCGCTGTCATCGACTACGTTGCCGAGAACATGTGGCTCAAGGATGTCCTCAAGGGTGGACTCACAGCCTCGAACCTCACCGTTTGTATGCAGCGGAGCTTCGCGGAAGCGTTGAATGAGCTTATGGAGCACAATCACTGGGCTGAGAAAAATAAAGATCGAGTACTCGTCGTAAAGAAGGGCGCCGACATCAAGAAGGCGAAGAGTGAGAGGAAGCACGGCGTTATCTATGGGCCTCAGGACAGCATGTTTCTCGAGAGGAACATCGACTTCCTCGACGTTGCCTACCAGTACGGGCTCCGCGCCATGCAACTTACCTATAATTGGCAGAATGAGGTCGGCGCGGGCTGCAGGGAGAAGAAAGATCCCGGCCTAAGCACCTTCGGAGAGAAGGTCGTTGAGAGAATGAATAAACTCGGCATCCTCATCGACCTAAGCCATACAGGGGACCAGACCTGCTGGGACGCAATCAACCAGTCGAAGGATCCTGTTAGCTTCACTCACATTATTCCTCGCAAATCCTCCCCCGAGAAACCCGGAGGCTATGCCGAGTGGGCGAACCGGTCCACGAATCTTTGGGGTGATTTCGTAGCCTATAGTAAGCAGCGTGGGAAGCCGGATGATATGATAAAGGCGTGCACAGAGAAGGGAGGAGTCATAGGTGTCACTCCCTTCTTCGTGAAGAAAGCGGGGAAGAGCACGTTGACGGATGACATTTTAGATCAGCTTGAAGTGACCGTTAATGTGGTTGGGGTCGACCATGCGGGTTTCGGTAGTGATCTCGAGTTTCCCAACTCTATCACACGCGCCGCCTTCATATGGAAGAATCCAGATAGGATCGATGTGGATTACTTCACGCCAATGGACAAGTCGTGGGGCTACGGGTGGATGGAGAGCATGCCCAATTTCACTATGGGTCTGGTGGCACGTGGATACAGTGATCAAGAGATCAAAAAGATACTCGGTCTTAACTTTGTGAGGCTCTTCAAGAGAGTATGGGGAGGTTAGCTGCACAAGCAATTCCTAGGACTGATTATGATGGAGACGCCGCACTACAGAGGTTTCTTGCCGCCTCACGGATCATGGTTCGTTGTCCTTCCCCCATCCTTTCTCACGGGAATACGCTTCATAGCAGCCCTGATATTGTTAATGAATAGCGCAGGAGCAGCGTGGCGACTCCCTATCTTCTTCGTTGCTTGCATAACTAATCTCCTCGACGGTTTGGCTGCTCGGTTGCTCAGCTCCGAGACTCGCGTCGGCGCCCTGATGGACGCTTCCGCCGACTTCGCTTTGGTGGTGGCCATATCGTTAATACTTACTTGGGAGGGTTTGGTCTCACCCCTCTTCATCTGCCTCATCGTGTTCTGCTTTACGCAGTTCGTGGCTGCGAAACCTCAAGTCGGCTCCGACCCGCTTGGAAAACACATAGGAACCATTCTTTTCGTCGCGCTGTTTGTTGCACTAGCTATGCCAGTGTGGTGGGTTGTATGGTGGAGCTCCCTCATGGCTTCATGCTATATCCTTGCCTCCCTAGCGGAGAGATGGCTCCCGGACACGTGGTCTACTCCCTAATCTCGATACCTGTCTCATTCCTGCGTATGAATCTGGGATCCAACCGCGCTTGTCTCAACCACGATTCTCATACCTTAGGATAGGTAGTATTGGACCCAGTTCATCTTCCTGATGACTGGGGTAAGCAGGATGGCAGCTGCAGCCAGCGCTGCGACAGTGAGGGCGGTTATATAGATGATTGGGATACCTGCCTGCTTTGTCGATATACCCATGACTGCCCAGATCACAACAAGTGCGAATACGATGTCTCTCTTCATCCAGAGCATAAACCCAGTTAGGACGAATGCAACTACGAGCATTGCTGCTGTGGCTATTGCCTGCGTCTCTAATGGTATCCCAGGAACCATCACATTGATCGCGGAGGCAAGTGCAGCGATGCTCGCCACTGATATCCAGCCTAGGTAAATGCTCATCGGAAAGTGAACAGCGAGCTTGATCCCCCGGGGCACCGCCTCGCCTCCTACTCCTAGCCTGACGTAGATCAACAGCAGATCAAGGAGTAACACGAGAAGAATACCCGTCGAGATAATGTATAGGAACTTGACCCCGTAGGAGTAGTGGAAGAAGACCAGCCATACGACGTTGATTAAAGAGCTTACGAGGTAGAACCGCCCTATCTTCCACAGATAATCCGCACTCCTCTGGCTGGACCTGACCTGGTACAGCATGAAGATTATCGCGAGTGTGTAGATTATCCCCCAGATGGCGAAAACGTATCCGGGTGGTGTGAAGAGGTTAGGGTACGAGTCGGAGACGACCCCCGTGTTGACGTTGTTTAGTGGCAAGATGTTTACTAAGGCATTCCAAACAATCATTATGACAACTGCAGCGACATTCGCATATTGAAGCGATCTGAAGTCTATTTCCTCCATGGCTAACTAAAAAAGGGTCATAGACTATAAACTATACTTAATGAAGGCACTTAGTGTTAACCTTCCGAGTGAGTGCATGGCGGAGGATCTCTTAACGATAGGATATGGTGGAAAGAAACCGGGAGATTTCTTCGCGGAGCTGGAAGCTCTTAAACCTGATATAATCGTCGACGTCCGGGAGAACCCTTTTCATGCCTTCCTAGGCGCCTATACGAAGAAGGGTCTCGAGATGAGGCTTGGATCCCGATATATCTGGATAAAGGAGCTCGGCAACACCAGCCGAGTGTTACCCCCGACCCTAGTAGATGAGGAGGAAGGGATTGAGAAGCTCCGTGTACTCATGCAACATCGCAAGAGGGTTGTTCTTCTCTGCACGGAGAAGTACGAGGAGAGGTGCCACCGTAGCTATATTAAAGCCAAGTTACAGAAAGAAAAGGTGCCAATATAGAGATTTAATGCGCTCGTTTAGGGACTAACGCCATCAGATGATTCACATCTCGACAAACCTAAATTTTCCACGCACCATCTTCTACCCATGACGAATCCACCACCCCTGAGGGGTATAAGGGTCCTGGACTTGAGCCGCGTCCTCGCGGGCCCATTCTGCAGTATGACTCTCGCTGACCTAGGCGCCGAGGTGATTAAGGTCGAGATGCCTGGATCCGGGGATGACACTCGCGCCTACCCACCCTACATAGGAAAGCAGAGCAGTTACTTCATGTCCACCAACAGGAACAAGAAGAGCATCACCCTAGACCTCAAGGCGAAGGAGGGTCAGGAGATCCTCCACCGACTCGCCTCGAAGAGCGACGTCTTTATAGAGAACTTTCGCCCAGGCGTCACCTCTCGATTAGCAGCCGACTACGAGACCCTGAAAAGGATCAACCCCCGACTCATATACTGTAGCATCAGTAGCTTCGGACAGACTGGGCCCTACTCCGAAAAGCCAGGTTACGACCTGATAATTCAGGGAATGGGTGGACTAATGGGCATCACAGGTGAACCAAACGGCCCCCCCGTTCGCGTAGGTGTAGCCATTACCGACCTCGGAGCCGGCATGTGGGCGACGATAGCTATCCTAGCCGCTCTTAAAGCGAGGGAACGCGACGGTACTGGCCAGTACATCGACATCTCCTTGATGGATGGAAGCATCTCATGGATGACGTATGTAGCGGGTAACTATTTCGCCACGGGGAAGGCGCCACCTCGGATGGGGAGCGCGCACCCCAGCATCGTCCCCTACCAGGCGTTCGTTGCATCGGATGGAAAGAGCATCCTCCTCGGAGGGGGGAACGACCGCCTCTTTGCCTCCACATGTGAGGGACTGGGGCTAGCCGACCTAACCAAAGACCCTCGTTACATTAGTAACGATAAGCGCGTCCAGAACCGCGACACCCTAATCCCATTGCTTGAGAAGCGCTTCAGGGAGAAGCCGAGGGATGAATGGATCAGCGTTCTCGAGGGGTTAGGCGTTCCCGTCGCCCCCGTATACACTATAGACGAAATATTCGCTGATGAGCAAGTCCTCCACCGTGGTATTCTCATCGAGATGGACCACCCTGAATTGGGGCGAATAAAGCAGATCGCACCCGCCATAAGGATGTCCTCAACGCCATGCGTAGTTGAGGCTCCGCCGCCGCTCCTTAGCGAACACACCAATAAGATACTGAGTGAACTCGTAGGTCTTAACGAGGAAGAGATCAAAAGTTTGAGGGCAAGAGGCGTTGTCTAGATTCGATCGATGGAACAATTATTCATTCGCATACACTTGTAACTCGTTCAGGAATGGTTAAGTGACACATGGAGACGAGGAGCTTCAGGGAGGTCCCTTGCCACTTCTGGCTAGCATATAGCCAAGGGGTAGCATTGTCAGCGCTAACCCTGCGAGCAGTCTGTATAGGAGTGGTGGACCCCAAATCTCGGCTATTGCTCCCCCAACCATCGGACCGAGGCACATACCGACGCCATAAACCCCCTCATGAAATCCCATCGCTGCCCCGAGGCTCCTCTTGTCGCACCTCTTAGCTATGTAGTCGAGCATGAGAGGTGTCATGATACCCGCCGCGATGCCATAGAGAACAAGTGGTAGGGCGTACTCTAGGGTCGATGATGCGAAGGAGAAGACGAGCATCCCTGTGAATAGGAGGAGTGAAGCGAGGGAGACTGAGCGCCGTGTTCCCCATGCTATGTATCTCTCGGCGTTGAAGAACCCGACTCCGCGAACACCGTTCGTCATTGTGAGCAGCAACCCCACTAGTGCTGGGGTTAGTCCGACGAGCTTGAGGTACCCGGGCATTATCGCCATATAGATACCTAGGATGCAGGTGAAGGGAATGAGGGTGAGATATGCGAGTCCGAGCCCTCTAAGCGGGGTGAGGCTGAAGCCCTTCGAATCGTTTCTGTTACTCAACGTGATCGCGGGCTTGATCCTCAAGAAGATGACAGCGACGCTCACAGTTATTATGGAGGCTAAGCATAGAAAGAGGGCTTGAAAGCCATATGCGCCTGAGATGAAGCCCCCGGCAGTGGGTCCGACAACAAATCCCAGTATCCAGCTTAAGTTGTACCGTCCCATAGACTGGGAGAGTCTATCTGGTGGGGAGATGTTGGCGGTTAGTGTACTCGCGGTGACCCAGAAGGCAGCTGAGACCAGCCCGAGGAGGCTGCTCCACACGATTAGGAGTGCTACCTGAGTCATCACGCCGAAGAGCGCTACAACGACGACCCCGATGATCATGAAGCTGAAGTAGATCCTAATCCTCTCGAATTTGTCCAAGAGGTAGCCGACGGTGAGGGTCATCAGTGTGTAGACTACATTTCTGAAGGCGCCCATGAGGCCGAGGTCGACGTAGTTGGCGCCGAGGCTTGTGGCGTATACGGGGAGCATGAAGGAGGCGGTACCGAGCCCTGTGGCAGTGAGGAAGATGGTGATGTACAGGACCCTGAGAAGCCCCGCTCTATCTTCACCTGCCAGAGCCATGGATTAGTGCCCGTGGAACCCGTCTATAAGGCTCTGGGTAGAGCTTATCTAGGAGGAGTCGATTCTTTTGGTGGCTGGGCTCGTGGTCTAGCACGGATATGACATCAGCCTGCGGAGTTGATAGTCGTGGGTTCGAATCCCACCGAGCCCGCCATATAATGAACCCAGTTCATATTCATATTATTCTAAACATTACTTTCTCTTGCGGCGCGTACGCTCTAGGCAGCGAAATTGTATCAGTTCATGAAGAAGAAGACTAGGGCGATGATCAGATAGCTTGCAACGAGGAGGACCCCCTCAAGCCAATGACTCTCACCATCATCCACTATGCTATCCAGAATAAAGACGCTGACAGCTATCGCGACCACTTCAAGCGAGTTAAAAATAAGCTGCATGGGGTGACCTATGGCTAGGCTGATAAAAACGAGAAGGGGCGATACGAACAGAGCTATCTGAGTGCTGGAACCGACCGCAATGTTGAGTGCGAGGTCCATCTTGTCCTTCAACGCTACGGAGACTGATGTAAGATGCTCCGCCGCGTTTCCTATAACCGGGATCAAGATGACGCCGATAAAAAACTCGCTCATATGGGCAGCCTCAGCTACGTCCTCGACGACTCCTACTAGCATCTCGGACATGAAGGCGACGGCGACGGTTGCTCCGATGAGGATAAGCAGGGATTTCCGTGTGCTCCATCCTTTAGAGTGCTCCATAGGAGCACCGCCGTGCTTACCACCGATGTAGAGGTGCTTGTGAGTGCGGAGGCTAAACCAGAGACTTAGTAGATAGGAGAGCATGAGAAGCACCGCGATCCCGATGCTCACTTCTTCAAGAACGACGAAACCCGTATTCTCAGATACGAGTGTAAACATTGCGGGGAGGACGAGCCCCATGATGGCTATGGTGAGGAGGGAGGCATTGGCACCCACCGCAGTCAGGTTAAAGGTCTGTTTCTCCTTCCCCCAGCCCCCCACGAGGAAGCTTAAGCCGAGGACAAAGAGAATATTGCTCACGATGCTACCAGTGATCGAGGCTTCGACGAGCTCAACGAGCCCCTGCTGTAGCGCAAAAACGGCGATGATCAATTCAGTGGCGTTACCAAATGTGGCGTTAAGTAGCCCTCCAAGCCCTTCACCCATTTTATAACTCAGCTCTTCGGTGGCAACACCCATCCACTTAGCAAGCGGAATGATTGCAGCAGCGCTTCCCAGGAAGATCCAAAGAGGGTCGAAGTGAAGATATTCGAAGGCGACGGCAATTGGGATGAAGACGAGCAGTACAGTGGACCAGTCTAAACCGTTTCCTGTTCTCATAATTGATTGGCGAGGAGAAGAAAATAAAGAGTTTACGTAAAAAAGGCTTTATTTCGCGCGTATATTTACGCGCGCGCTTTAGGTTCTATATCCCGAAATTGTTGTATAGATGGAGTGGCAGAACTGGGTTGAATTGATCACTGTAGTCGAGTTCACGGAGCACGCTTACCAGAGGGCATCGAATGCTCTCGAAGGCATTACCGTGGAAGAGCTTCTATGGAGGCCAGTCCCTGAGATGAATACCGCTGGTAAGATTCTTCGTCACATGGCGAGGATCAGCCTCGTCCTCCTCCCACAGGTCGTGGAGGGGACGACAACTGGGAGTTGGGACGACGACTATGAGCAGAGTGAGCACAGCCTCCCCGAGATGCTCAGCGACCTAGAGGCTGGAAGGGTCAAGGTTTTAAAGGGTCTCCAAGGGTTAGGGGAGAGAAGCTTAGAGGTCGAAATACCCCTCTGGGGAGGTATCCACAGGAGAGCCGAGGGGATTAACATGCTCGTAAGTGAACTCGTGTACCACGCTGGTCAGATAGCTCTCCTGCGGGGAGCCTATCGCAGGATGAAGAAAAATTAAACGCAACAATTTTACGGCCAAACCCACAGCGAGAATATAATGCTCAACTCCAAGGCAATTAAGCGACTCATAGAGGCGCAGCAGCTCATCACCGGCTACATCGACCTAGAGAAGCAGCTCCAACCAGCGGGCTTCGACCTGAGCCTGAAGGAGGTCCATGCATATTGGGGGGCGGGGACGATTGACTTCGACAATAAAGAGAGGAAACTTGCGGCGACGAGGCTGCTCAAGCCAAGCTCCGACAAGTGGTACTCTCTCCCTCAAGGATGCTATATGATAGTATACAACGAGGCTGTTAAGATGCCTCTGAAC
>JBGPRA010000075.1:0-10080 GCA_041489375.1 Bathyarchaeia archaeon
ACCGGTAATAGGCGTCGAAGCCATCAGGGCGCTGAATGATGGCACATTCACGCTTAAGACCATGGATGAGTTGAATGAGATGCCCTTCGGTTGCCACTCGAGGAAAATTCTCAACGAGGTATCCACCACACCTATGGTGGAACCATGGAAGGTGAAGCAGATTGCCAGGAAGGCAGGTCTCTCGGAGAAGCAAGCGAGCCTCTCCCTCGAATGCATGGTCAACCGAAGAGACCAGGTTTTCACCAAGTTCAAGGACCCAGACCTAATCACGTACCAGATGCAGCTCCAGCGCCTTCAAACCCCTTTAAAGAGTGGGTGGCTCCAAGAAGCCCTCGACGACTTAACCATCGCTATCGACGAGCTCGGTGTAAGCACCTTAGCCATAAGGCTGGATAGGGTATTCGGGAGCTACAATAAGCTCCCGTGGAACTATATACCACTAATAAAGTTCAAGCAACAGCCGATATATGCTCAAATGCAGTTGCAGATCATGAGGTTACTCTAGGGAGTTTTACCCCACTTTTTCTTTGCCTTCGCCATGGCTTCGATAACTGGGAGTTCCTCACCTGCAAGGAGGCTGAGCATGGCGCCGCCGCCAGTGCTGACATGCTTCATCTTGTCGTCGATGCCAAGCATGCTGGCTAGGCCACCCATATGGCCGCCGCCTACGACGGTATAGCCGGTTGCTTCGGACATGACGCGAAGCAGCTCTTTTGTGCCGACGTCGAAGCCACGGCGTTCGAACATTCCTAGGGGCCCTTCTGCGACCACGGTGCCGGCTTCGCGGATGAACTTACTGAACTTGGCAACGGTGTTGAGGCCGATGTCGTAGATGTTTATCTCATCAGTGATCTGGCTCGTGAGGACCTCGATGCGTCCGCCTTTTGTGTCGAGGGCGACGTCAACGGGGAGCTCTATGTTCTTCTTGTACTTTTTCAGTATTGCTCCAGCTTCATTAACGAGCTTCTTGTCCTCCTCCTTGAGCATGGCGAAGCGATCTGGCATTGCACCGCTGGCCATGTGGAAACTGTCCCTGATGAGGCCACCGATTAGGATGTGGTCCGCGATTTTGTCCTTGAGGACGCGGTTGATGACTGGGATGCGGTCGTCTACCTTGGCTCCGCCTAGAAGGTAAACTGTTGGACGGGCGGGGTTGTATATCACCTTATTGAGAGCGCTTAGCTCCTTTTCCATTAGCTTTCCCGCGACCATAGGCATGACCTCGCCGAAGGCGGTGAGGCTTGCGGAGCCCCTGTGGGCAGCGGCGAAGGCGTCGTTGACGCAGAGGTCAAAGAAGGGTGCAAGGGTCTTCACGAGACCCGTCTCGGCGAGTTTCTCTGGTGGCGCGTCAACGTTCTCGTCCTTATGCATGCGGAGGTTATTGAGAACGAGTACCTCACCGGGCTTTAGCGCCTTGATGGCGTTCTGGGCTTTCTGACCGTCGATGTCCTCGACGAATTTCACCTTCCCGTTGTGGTACATCTGGATGACCCGCGTGTGAGCCTCCAGGTTCGTGAAGTCATACTTCCCAGGCCGGCTTTGGTGGGCACCGAGCACAGTTTTAGCCTCTTTGAGGTCTTTGAGTGTGGCCTCCGTCGCCTTGATCCTCGAATCGTCGAGTATTCTCTTCGAAGCAGGATCGAGGGGACTGTTAATATCTACTCGGAGGAAGACGGTTTTTCCCTTCACGTCCACATCTTTGAGCGTAAGAAAGTCGAACATTATGGGCACTCCTCGTGGGGTCGCCTCTCATTCAAGCTTCGTTTGTGATATAAAAAATAGTGTCGCTCGATCCCTAAGGAGATCTAGACTTTAACCCACCTAGTCATGATGAGTACGTGCATGGTACATTTGTACTGGCATCCCTTCACTCGTGTTCGTCAGGAACACCGTGTATTTGGGTTACCTATCTGGTCACACGCGGGTGAGCCATATTAGGGTGTCACCTTCATTGACGCTGAAGTGGGTGCATAGGAAGGTGACTGTGCTGTCGTAGGGTGCCTTTACCTCCTGCAGGTTCTCACCGATGAGGCTGTATACACTGCCGAGGAGCTGCCCATCCTTTACCTTTCCACCGACGTCCACGAGCTTCCTCCAGGCTCCGCCGTGTGTGGCGTAAAGGCGGCGAGACTCGGGATCTACAGGGACTTTCCTGACTGTGGGGTCTCCGGGAAGTATGCCAAGGTGACGCATAAGGTTGTAGACTCCCTTGGCGAACCACCAGGCGTCCTTTTCCCTGACAGGGTAGGGGGCGCCAGCCTCCGTCATCACACAGGGTACACCGAGCCTCGGGACGACTTCGCCTGTGTTACCAGCGACCGCTGCAGTCTCTACGTAGTCAATGTCCCAGCAACCAGCCATCTCAAGCATTCTGCTACGGAGCGATTCGTTGGAGGTCTTGAAGATAAAGACGCTTCGGGTAGCGTCCTCACCGAGATCGGCTGAATGAGCGTCGACGACAGCGTCGGCCTTGCTGAGGAACTCTGTCCAGACGGTGTGAGCAACTCTCTTCGTGAGGGAACCCTCGGGGTCGCCAGGCCAGACCCTGTTTTGATTGAGGTGGTCCCACGGGTTATCGTAGGGTGTCCGATCGTTGAAGCCAGTCATGTTAACTACGGGGACAATGATTAGTCTACCCATCAGAGTTGACGGGTCGAGTTCCTCGATTATCCTTAGGAGCCCCTCAAGTGGAGTGCATTCGAGGCTGTGTACGCCTCCGATGACGCAGAGGGTCAACCCGGGAAAGAAGCCATTGAATGCGACCCATGGGACCCTGACCTCGTGTGTCGAGGCTTCGGAGACCCTGATGTATCCCCTGCCACGGGTTCCAGGCTTGATCTCTACACCGCCTATACTAAGCGACACTCGAGTCACCTAGAGGGTGTAGTTGGCGACGTAGGGTTCACGCCAGTCCTTGTACCATCCGATGATGCTGGGACCATTCTCCCGGACAACGACGGTGTCACTACTCCAGAGAAGCTCCCCTTTCGGTCCCTCGACAACAGGGCGGATTACAAGGACCATCCCGGGGCATATCTTCGTTTCATCCTTCGCTGAGATATAGGGCGCCTCGACATCGGCGACTCCAATGCCATGGCCAAGGGCGAGGCCTTCAATGAGCTTAACACCAAGTTCCTTCGCGGCGGCTTTCATCGCTTTGTAGATTTCACTGCACTTTGCACCGGGTTTAATTGCTGAAATGGCCGCTTCCCTTAGGGCGACGATGTATCCGTAGGTCTTCCTCTGCTCAGCGGTTGGGTAGCCTTGAGTCATAAGACGGCTTCCTGTCGCCCAATAGCCGTCGAGGCTGTATCGCGCCTCAATCCTTACGTATTCACCCTCCATGAGTTTCTTCTCATAGCCTATGCCGTAGTAGGGAGCACGTGGCCAGAACTTTGAGGCATTGGGGCCGCTAGCGCCTTGGCTTATACTGTGCGCGCCGACGACGTCGAGGCCGCGCTCTAGGCAGTGAACCCGGACCTCCTCGCCTAGGCTCATCTCGCTTCGAGTGCTCGTGATGAGAACGTGATGTTGGGTACCGAAGATCCCGTGGTCAACCCTGTAGGCGGCGTCCTTGAGGAGGTCAAACTCTTCCTCGGTTTTAACAGAGCGTAGCTCTCGAATTAAACCGTCGCAGCTCGCCCACTCCGTCTCCGGGAGTAGTTTTTTGAGCTTTTGTAGGGTGGCCTCAGAGATCCTGAGGAGGTCGACTCCAATCCGGGCGCTCTTCGTGGTCTTGAGGATATCGGCTACCGCCTTGGCAAAAGCGTCTACACCTCCAGAATAGGTGTGGATCTTCTTTATACTACTCAGCATAACTACGGTTTCCTCCCACTCCTCAGGGGCGATGACCGTTGGGTCACCCCTACGTGGCCAGACGACGATGACAGGTGAATCTGGGTAAAGGACGAGGAATGGTAACGTTACCCCTGCCATGTAAGCGAAGTTGTCCGCGCCAGTGACGACGACCGCATCGAAGTTTGAGCTCTTCACCGCCGCGACTATCTTGTTGTAAAGTTCCATTTCATTTATCCTCCTAGTGGACGGCCCTGAAGCCAGTCACCTCGTAAATCTTATCCCAGCGCCTATACCAGCTGAGTTTTCTCGCACCCTCATGGGTAATCTCGTAGACATCGCGATCGACGATAATCTCCCTACGAGGACCAAGGGTGGCGATGCCTAGAGAAATAACATTCCCAACTTTTAGTTCCACGGGGTACCCTGCAATGATGTAAGGTGCCTCAAAGTGGCTACAGCCAACGCCGTAGCCAATTATGGGGCCGTGTAGCTTGGCCCCCATCTTTTCAGCCTCAGACACGACCCTGGCGTAGACCTTGTCACAGCGTGCTCCAGGCTTAAGTAGACTTACGCCTTTCTGTTTTAGGCTCTGGTTCACTGCGTATGCGTCTTCTACCTCTGGGGGGGCATACCCTGTGAATGCCATTCTGCTTATGCTGCACCAGTAACCCATGCTGTGGCTGGTTACGTCGTTACGTATTAGGAGGCCCTCATCGATGTCCCCTCGGAGAGGGGCGTACTCAAGGCGAGTGTCATCACCAACAGTCACCGCCATATGGCCGACGCCGCTAGCCCCGCTCTCGAATGCATGCACACGTATCCTTTCAGCGAACTCTGGGATCGTGTATCCAGGGCCCCAGAGGGTCCCCTCAAGGTGGTTAAGTGCGTGGATTATGCCTCTATCAGCGAATTCGCAGCTCTTCTCAATTAGGGCGATCTCAGCGGGGCCCTTAACCGCCCTCGCCTCGCTGAGGACGTCGTCGACTGGGATCAGCTTTACCTTGGTCGCGGCCTTGATCGCCTCGACGAGGCCGGCTGAAGCTCGCTCAGCGTCGTACCCAATCTTGCCTTTTGAGAGACCCATGCCCACTAGGGTCTTGGCGAGTGTTTTGACGAAGGCGATTGGGTGGGGGCCGTCGTTCTCGTCATAGGCGATGGCTGCCTCCATCCATCCTTGGTCCTTGACGGCTTGAAGCCAGTCTACAGGTGTTACGATAGCGCATGTGTCACCTTCAGCAGGGATTATCGCCGCGGCTTTCCTCTCAGGGTAGTTCTCCGCGAAGGGTAGCGTCGCGCCCGTGAGATAGCGGAAGTTATCCACACCAAGGGCTATGAAGGCAGAGCAACCTCTCGCGTCGATGAGTCTCCTAATAACTGTTTCATCCATTAGGTGCTTCTCCTTTTGATAATACTGTTAGAATATCGGGATCTGGTGTTAAGAAATTATGCCTGAGAGTGATTATCTGATCCTGACATATTCATAGGCCTTATTTGCGTTCTCGAAGCAGTGTTGTACCTTCTCATAGCCTGAACATGACTCGAAGTGCGCGTGAATAAAATTAATAGAAGTGCTGTATCTCAATAACGTAGCCCTCGGGATCCTTAAGCATAAACTGGCGCAGGTTCATCATGGGCTCGTCATGGGGCTCGTTCATCGTCGGAATACCCAGCTTCTTTAAGTGGGTGTACCACTCGTCCACGTTGGGGACAAGAATCGTTATCATCACAGGCTTGTTCATACTTGGTCTTAGGCTTCCTTTTTTCCCATCAACAAGCCCGATGTTGGCATTGTCCGCGAGTCTCAGTATCTTCGCCCATCCCTGGTCAACTACAACTTTCAGCCCCATGGCCTCAGTATAGAACCTTGTAGCTTTAGCGAGGTCATCATAGTAGAGGAATGTCACAAGTCCGTCTATCTTCGGCATACATTACACTGAGGGGATAACCCTTCACGGGTTAATGAGGATTAGCGCCTCTTTCGAGACTATTATTAGCAAATTTTGTTATCCCTAGCCCATTTGATCTTTGGGAAAAAGAAGCACTACAGCTATTATCCTCAAGAGCGCGCGCCCAAGAGAGCCCCTATCCCCCACAACTAGGTTAAATCTTGCCCCAACAGGCTATCAAGTGATTGACATGGTAGATGTCGGAGCAAAGACGCCCTTACTGACACTATTTGACATGAACCTTAAGCAGAGGAGCCTCAAGGAATTTCGAGGAAAGAAGCTGATACTCGCATTCTTCCCCGGGGCATTCACTAGCGTCTGCAAGAAGGAGATGTGCACCCTACGTGACGACCTCGCTAAACTGGAGAAACTTAATGTCCAAGTGGTAGGTGTCAGCGTCAACGACCCATTTAGCTTGAGGGGCTTCCACGAGGACAACGCTCTCAACTTCCCCCTCCTGAGCGATTACACCCGTGAGGCGATTAAGATGTATGGCGTTGAGCTACCCAATTTCGCTGGGTTAGAGGGTTACATCGTCGCTAAGCGCAGCGTTTTCATCATCGACAAAGAGGGAGTTCTACGTTGGAAGTGGGTTTCAGATAACCCAGGGGCGGAGCCTGATTATGCTGAAATTCAGCGTCAACTGGAGAAGTTCTAGGTTCCGTAACTTGAAGGAAGCTAAATTTTATTAAGAAAGATTACGTCTGCGTAGTTGAGGTTCTAGAAATGAAGAGTTATGTCAGAATCTACGGACCACCGCTCCTTAAGGCGCTTAAGGCCCTCGAGAAGATCGCGGTGAAAATGCCAGAGGTCTGCATCATGAACACTATGATCGAGTCGTCGATGCCTCAGTTCAACACAAACGAGGGCATAATGAACTACTTTTCGACCATTGGTGGCATCCCCGAGAAGCGCTGTGGGAATATTATCAGCAAGAGTGGCATCAAAATGAGTGACTTCGACTTCGTCTTCGAGTGGTTCAAGGAACCGAAGATGGAGCAGGTTAACATGCTAATCGAGCAGATCGATGAAGCTTTGGAGCCTTTAGACGTAAAGTACACCATAGCGACGAAATAGACACGGTTTTTTTCACTTTTTTTATACAAGCCTAGAGGGTGATGAATATTATCTGTTCATTATGATGGAGTCGTGGTGGTGTATCTGTCGATGAATGCGAGCTTCTCGAAGGGATACCTCGCTGGGCGCTCCCTTTCCCTCGCCACCTGGCTCTCGGTCAGGTATGGGTGTATGCTTGCTGAGTGCTTCCCCACGTTTACAAGAGTGATGATCTGATAGTTCTCTGGGATACCAAGGGCTTGCTTGATGGCTGCCTCGTCGAAGCCCGCAACAGGGTGTGCGACGAGGCCAAGCTCGGTTGCTCGGAGGATGAGGAACGCTACCCCCATACCTGTATCGAACTGGTGGTAGATCCTCTCCTTCACAACACAGTCTTCACTGGCTCGGCTGAATACAGCTATCACCATGCTTGCCAACTCAATCCACTTGTTGTTCTTTGGGAGAGCTGCATGTATCTTGGTGAGCTGCGAGGGGTCGCGCACGAAGACGAAGCGCCAAGGCTGGTTGTTGTTGCAACTGGGTGCCAAGTCGGCGTGGCGAGCTAGGTCTCTGATCAGCTCGTCGGTTATTTCAGCGGGTTCAAGTGACCTATATGCCCTCCGGGTCTCAATTGCGTCGGTGACATTCATTCACTTCATCTCCGATTGTTTTGATTGGAAAACTAGCTATTAAAATAGTCTTAGCTAGATGTGGTCATTACCGGGTCTCTGTAAGCGCCAGACACTCCGCTGTACCACCTCGGAGAGGGCGGGGTGGATGTGAATCGAGTCGATTAGGGGGTAAACTGAGCCATCCCCCGCGTTCATTGCTACAATGACTTCGTGAATTAGCATCGCGGCATACGGTCCTACGATGTGGCAACCTAGTATTCTATGAGTCTCATCCTCCACGATGAGCTTTACGAAGCCGTCCTTCTCTCCCATAGCGGAGCCGTAGGCAGTGTCGCCGTAGGAGTAGGTGCCAACGAGGTACCTTAGCCCTCTCTTCTTGGCTTCTTCCTCTTTTATGCCGACAGATGCGACTTGGGGGGACGTGAAGACGGCGTATGGGATCTTGTCGTAATCTAGGACTTGTCTGTGGCCGTGGTCGAAGGCGTGCCAGACGATCTCCGCTTCCCTGTTGGCGACGTGCTTGAACATAGCTTTCCCTATTGCATCACCAAAAGCCCAGACGCGGGGCTTCGACGCCTCGTAGTGCTCGTTGACTATAACATAACCACGGGAGTCGGCCTTTACACCGGTCTTCTCAGTCTTCAAAAGGTCAGCGTTCCCGCGTATTCCCGTCGCGATGAGAAGTGCCTCAGCCTCGATAACCTCATCGACGCCCTTAGCCTCCTTAACCGTCACATTCTTGGCGCCTTTGGCTTCCCCAACCTCTACAACTTCTGTTGAAGTCTTGACGTACATCCTCGTGCGTAAGGCTTGGGTGAGGGTCGCGCTCACCTCGGGCTCAGCGTTTCTGAGGAGGAGAGGACTCCTGCTGACTACTGTGACTTCGACGCCGAGACTGCTAAAGAAGTGGGCAAGCTCGCAGGCGATGTAGCCACCACCAGTGATGATTATGCTCCGTGGCGGCTCCTTAAGATCCCAGACATTCCTGTATGTGAGGTATTCAACATCCTCTATGCCCTTAATTTGTGGGATCTCTGGTCTAGCGCCTGAGACGAGGAAGAGATTCTTAGCTTCAATGGTCTCTTCACCGATCCTCATGGTGTAGTCACCGATGAATTCGCCCTGCCCTTTGTAGTAGGTGAGGTTCTTCGCCTTCCCGACGCTTTCTTCCATGCGGAGCCTGTCCTCAGTGATATTATGCCTCATCCTCTCCATGATGGCGGAAAAATCAATCTTGTCTATGGTAGCATTGATCCCGAGGGCGGTAGCGTGTTTTATTTGCTGAACGACGTCCGCGGGGTAGATCACTGTCTTGCTAGGAATACAGCCCCTATTAAGGCACGTACCTCCGAGAGGGTCTTTCTCGACTAGGGCGACTCTCAGCCCTTTATTTATGGCTCCTTCAACTATCGTCATCCCAGAGCCTGAGCCTACCACTAGGACGTCAAAATGCTCCATGTCTGAGGAATTGGGGTAGCGAATAAAATAGGTTATTGCCATTTGGATAACATTAAAATTTAAACAATAGGTTTACTTTCATTACGGTTGCGAAACTTTTTTATAAATTACGAATACAAATCGCGCGTGTGAAGGGTAAAGATTGAAAGATTCTTCTCTTACAGCTTTTTCTTTACCTTACCAGCGGCTTTTTTAGCCTTTTTAACGCTTTTAGCCCCAGCCTTTTTAGCTTCTTTAACCGCCTTAGCTCCAACTTCTTTCACGTCTCGAACGCCCTTTTCACCTGCTTTCTTGGCTTTCGCGACGTTTTTAGCGCCTACTTTCTTTACATCTTCAGCAGCACTCTTTGCTCCTTTCTCAACCTTCTTCTTCGCTTTATCCAATAACGACATGCTTATCTCTCAACTGATAATTGAACTTCATTGCTTAAAACCGTTAGCATAAAGAAACCTTGAAAATAAAAATTATCATAATAAATACGCGTGTTACAATTTTGGAATATCATAAAAAGGGTCTTTGTGAAAAGCTCAACGCGTGCCCGCGCCGCCTCCGAGCAGTTTCTTCAAGAAGCTCGCTAATCCGCCGCTCTCCTCTTGAGGAGTAAGGAACTGCTTCGCCAAGGAGGCCGCGTCAGGCGATGCCTGTAATGCTGCTTTCGACTGCTCCCTAAGGAAGCTGCTGAGTCCCACCGAATCCATGTCCTTCCCCATGAACATCTTACTGACTTGGCCTAGGACCATCGGAGCCGCGATTGCTAGCACCTTGTTGACCACCGCGGGGGGTAGCCCAGTCTTCTGAGATATTGCGCTCTGGATACCACTCATCTGGCCCCCGAGGAGAGTGGTCAGTATGTTTGACCCGCTCGTTGTGTCGGGGTTGCTTAGGAAGCTCCCCAGGTTATTCAGGGGGTTCTTCGCATCGGTTTGGTTAATCATTTTCGTGAGGTTGGCGGCTCCGCTTGAGGTTGACGCAGTGTTCGACATCGAGCCCAACAGCAATGGCAAACCCATACTGAGGACTGACTGTATCCCCTTCTACGCGCGCATTTTTGTGTGTAATGTGGGGGAGATTAAACGAGGAAAGTTACATTAGTCTTACCTGATGAGCTTGATGCAGAGCTTAGGCAAAGAGTCGAAACCGAGTATGCGGGCATCAAGGGTGGTCTATCCATCATAGTGATTCAGGCTCTC
>JBGPRA010000076.1:0-10011 GCA_041489375.1 Bathyarchaeia archaeon
ACATTCATCAGTACCTTACAAGGGGCAATGAGAACTTGTTTGGGGACCCCGACAAGGGAGTAAGCTAGTTCCTTGTTCACTTTGTAGAAGGCATCATGGATCATGTAGATGCTATGACGGCGTTCCTTAACCCTACCGTCAATAGCTACAAGCGGCTAGTTCCCGGTCATGAGGCCCCTGTTTATAAAAGCTGGGGCGTGGCTAACAGGACCGCTCTTATTAGGGTGCCCGGCTACGAAAAGAAGGCACATATAGAGTACAGGGCACCGGACTGCTCAACGAATATATACTTGGCCTCGGCCTTGCTGCTAGCAGCTGGACTTGACGGTGTAGAACGAAAAAAGGAGCCGATGCCACCAACAAAAGAGAATGTAGAAAAAATGACGATCAAACAGAGGAAGAGCTTGGAATAACTCAGCTACCTTCCAGCTTAGGGACCTCCCTAGATAATCTGGAGTCCAGCAGTTTCGTGATTAAGGTGCTAAGAAAGGATATTGTAGATATATTCTTAGATAAAAAACGATGTGAACTCCAGGAGTATATGAAGGCTGAGCAGCTTGGCGAGTCAGAGGCCAGAGCCTGGGAGATTAAGAATTACCTCGAGAGATGCTAGCCTTCCTTACGCGGGAGACTGGAATTGTTTTGAGTACCCTTCAGATGAGTAGGCGTGCGCGCGCGAATTAGGGGTGAGGATAAGATGTTTCTTAGTTCGCGCGCGAGATGCTAATACTAACCTCTGTTTATATCCGGGTAGATCGATTCTGTAACATGGTTCCTAAGGTTGACCTCGGCGAGTGGGTAATAAGACTCGTGGAGTCCTACGTTGATAGCCCCAATAACTCTTTCAACGACATCGGTGAGCCAGCCTGGGATAAGCCACTAGTCGGGTTCTCGAGTGGCGCCGACCCTCTGTACGACTTCTTTAAGAGTGACATAGGCAGCTTCTACGTCCTCCCTACCGAGTTCATGAGAGATGCATATCCCTCGCTTCAGGCTAAAGCCGATGAACTCACTGTAATCAGCTGGGTGCTTCCACAGACTAAGGCTACGAAATACGATCACCGGAAGGAAACGAGGATGCCTAGCGAGAGATGGGCGAGAGCGCGCATCATGGGCGAGGCTGTTAATACTCGACTCCGTGCCCACATCGTAGATAAGCTTGAGAAGGCGGGATACCCGGCCGTCACTCCGATGCTCTCACCCCTATGGAAACAACATATGTCCAAGAAATACCTGTTCGCATCATCATGGTCGGAGAGACACGCCGCTTACGTAGCTGGGCTCGGTACGTTCGGCCTCAGCGACGGTCTCATAACTGAGAAAGGAAAGGCGCATAGAGTTGGCTCAGTCATCGCTAAGATCGGGATACCCCCGACACCACGTCCATATACCAACCACCACGCCTACTGCCTCTGGTACACTAAAGGCACATGCGGAGCCTGTATTAAAAAATGCCCCGCTGGGGCAATCTCAGAGAAGGGACATGAAAAACAAAAGTGTAGCGATTATGTCGACACAACCCACGCCTTTGTCGAGGAGACCTACCACTTCGAGGGCTACGGCTGCGGATTATGCCAAGTGGGCATACCTTGCGAAAGCAGGATACCCGAGGGCATCGACATCTAGGGGAAACAGATAAAGAGTCCCTCGACTAGTTTCCCTCCAACACTCGGTGGTTCAGATGACCCGTGCGCTCTTCGTCGGCAGGTTTCAACCATTCCACTTCGGTCACCTCCATGCCATAGTGACGATCCTCGAGAAAGCTGAGGAACTTATCATCGTGGTGGGTAGTGCCCAGATGAGTCATGAGCCAGACAACCCATTCACAGCGGGAGAGCGCATAGAGATGATAAGAGCCGCACTCGCCGAGGCGAAGGTTGACAGAAAAAGATTCATGCTCATCCCGATCGCTGACGCACCTAGCCACAGGACATGGGTTAGCTATGTCGAGTCACAGACACCGAGATTCGACGTCGTCTACTCGAATCAAGCCCTGACTAGCAGGCTCCTAGTAGAGGCAGGGTACAATGTAAAGGAGATACCCCTCTATAAGAGGAGCAAGTATGAAGCGACTGAGATAAGGCGGAGAATCCTAAAAGGGGAGGACTGGAGTGAACTCGTCCCCGCCCCTGTCTACCTCATAGTGAAAGAGATCGATGGCGAGAACCGCATCAGAGACCTCGGAAAATCCGACTCTGAGGATCCACGAAGAGAACAATTTAGGGTAACTCAATGTACTTAAAACTGGACCCCGGTCTGCTCGCCAAATTCCCAGGCCTATCCGCAAGAATAATCCACATTCAAGGAGTCTTCATAGCCCCTCGAGACCCTCAACTCGAGGAGTTTAAGGCTAAGATATTCGAGGACGCGACCAAGAGGTTGGATGTAGAGTCGTTGAAAGATAACCCCGTCTTTAGGGCATACCGGGACTTCTTCTGGAAGGTCAAGGTCGATCCGACGAAGACGCGTCCAGCTGCTGAGGCGATCTTAAGGAGGATTCTTAGGGGAAACCAACTACCGACGATAAACACTCTCGTAGATGCTTACAACCTTGCTTCAGTCTCCACGAGTATACCCTTCGGTGCTTTCGACCTTGACAAGATGAGGGGGGAACCCTTGATGAGGGAAGCGGTGAAGGGTGAGGAATTCTTCGGCATCGGGATGGATAAGCCAATCCAATTAAGTGGAGGAGAGGCTATCATCCAAGATGATGAGAGACTGATAGCCGTCTATCCGTATAGGGATGCTGATTACAGTAAGGTGACCACGTATACAGTGAACATACTCCTCATGACATGTGGCGTTCCAGGCATAGGCGACGAGGGGCTCAGGAAAGCCGAGAAAGTAGGCATAGAATATATTACTCGTTTCTGTGGTGGGACCTCAACGTAGGTAGTGCCCATGATCGAGGTGGACGGCTCACTGATGGAGGGTGGAGGGCAGCTACTTCGTATGGCGACCACCTATAGCGCCATCCTTGGTAAGCCTGTTCGGATCGTCAACGTTCGCGCTAATAGGAAGCAGCCCGGTCTAAAACCCCAGCACCTGATTACTCTTAAGGCGGTGGCGGAGCTCTGCGCTGCCACCACGAAGGGGTTAGAGTTGGGGAGTTGTGAGGTGGAGTTTCATCCAGGTAAGCTTAGGGGTGGAAGCTTCGAGTTCAATATAGGGACAGCGGGGAGTTGCAGCCTTCTCCTACAATGTGCGGCTCCTGTCGCAGCGTATGCCTATGAAACTATAAAAATTAGAGTTACCGGGGGGACTGCAGTTCGATGGTCGCCACCCATGCCATTAGTACAACACGTCGTCTGGGCTGGATTACGTAGGATGGGTTTCATTGGTGAGGTCCGCGTACTGCGTGATGGTTATTATCCCAAGGGTGGAGGCCTCGTTGAGGCTAAGATAAGCCCCATCGTGAGATTCAACTCAATCCAAGGCGAAAAGGTTGATGTCAAGAGAATCCGTGGCATCTCGACCTGTGGAGGTTTACCCCGACACGTCGCTGAGAGGCAGGCCATCGCCGCCACCAAAGTACTCAGAGAGGAGGGATTCGAGGCAGAGATAGACGTCGCTACCCCTGGTAGGGCATCTGAGCCCATCTCACCAGGGAGCGTTATATGTCTCTGGGTAGAAGGGGCCGCACTAATCGGCGACGATGGTTTAGGCGAGCGCGGGAAGACAGCTGAAAAAGTGGGGACAGAGGCAGCCCACAGGATAGTAACCCAGATAAAAACAGGCGCATACGTTGATCAGCACACTGCTGACAACCTCATACTACCATGCTCTCTCGCCATAGGCACATCGAGCTTTACTGTGTCCCGCCTGACTATGCACACCCTCACAGCCGTGGAGCTAGCGAAGAGAATCATCGGGGCCAGGATAACGATCGAGGGATCAGAAGGGAATTATGGGCGTATAACTATCGAGGGACAAGGCGTCACAAATCCCAAGTACACAGATCAGGTTTAACCGCGCCGAGCCAAGAATCAATCCACAGCCTTGATCACGCTCAGGTTCGACAGAGGGGCACTTCTAGTTGAAGATGATCATGGTAAAGAATCAACTCGCCGACATGCGAACGACTACACCAGGGTTCTGTCGGAGCTGAAGAAGAGTGGCTTGGAGTATCGAGACGATGCCCTCAAGGCGCCTCCTGTAAATTTACCTAACTCCCGCTTCGAGGCGAGGGATTACCAGTCAGAAGCTGTGGCTAGCTGGGAGAAGGCAGGCTTCAGGGGGATCGTCGTCCTCCCAACCGGTGCGGGTAAAACAGTGATGGCAATAAAGGCGATGGAGAGACTACAGGTCGCCACACTCATTGTTGTGCCTACCATCGTTCTCATGGACCAGTGGAGGAACACACTCAAAGATGCGTTTGGTGTCGAGATCGGTGCAATTGGCGGTGGCTCCAACGAGTTGAAGCCAGTTACAGTCTCCACATACGACTCCGCGGCCCTCAGGACTCGGGAGATCGGCGATAAATTCTCACTAATAGTCTTTGACGAGGTACATCACCTCCCAGCCCCGAGCAACTCAAGGATAGCTCTAAACTACCTCGCCCCCTTCAGGCTGGGCCTAACTGCTACAATCGGCAGGAATGAGGAAGTCATCAACGGTCTCAAGGATCTTGTCGGCCCTGTAATCTACGAGAAAGCCGTCGAGGAACTAGCCGGTAGGCACCTCAGCGAATACACTGTGAAGACCTTGAATATACCACTCACGCCAGATGAGAAGCTTGAGTACGATAGGCAATTCGCTGTCTACAAGGACTTCCTCCAGCGGAGAGGTATTAGGATCAGGAGTGCAAGAGACTACCTCCTTTTCGTCAAGAGGAGCGGGGTAGACCCAGAGGCGAGAAGGGCGTTGATGGCGAGGAATGCTGCTATGGACGTTGCACTCAATAGCAGGAGCAAGGAGGAGTATCTACGGGGTCTCCTCTCAACCAATCCTAACGAGAAGGCGCTTATTTTCACTCGCCACAACAAGCTCGTATACCGGATCAGCCGGAGCCTCCTCATTCCCGCTATCACCCACCAAACTACGAAAGAAGAGAGGGAGGAGATACTCGACAGGTTCCGTAGAAGCGTTTACAGGAGGATAATCACCAGCCAAGTTCTCGACGAAGGGATCGACGTTCCCGACGCATCTGTGGCGGTCATCCTAAGCGGGACAGGGAGCAGCCGCGAGTTCATCCAGCGCCTCGGCAGGGTTCTAAGAAAGAAGGAGGGTAAGCAGGCGACCCTATACGAACTCGTCAGCTTTGGTACAGCGGAGACGCTACTGAGCAAGAGGAGGAAAGAGGCATGATCCTCCCACCTGAACTCATAAGGGTCAGGCGGACTAAAACGGCGCTAACTCCCCTCTTCGCTGACGACGAAAAGCTCAGCCTCGCGAAGACCCTCATCGCCATCTACAAGGAGAACCGTTTCAGGAAGAGGGCTGAGCTCGACGAGGCGCTTTCGGAGTGCGAGGAACTTGGCTATAATTTCAAGCTAGTCAGAGGGCTCTCCGCTGTACTCGACTCCTGCAGCGTATTCGAGGCACGATCCTTCATACCACCCATCAAAGTGCGTACGCTTCTCTTCGAAGAGGCGGCGAGGAGGTCATCGATCACAGACAAGGATAGGTACGAGATAATGGCGAAAGTGGCGTTGGGACTTGGTATCACTTCTCAGGACCTTGAGGAGAATATCTATGCAGACCTCCTCGACGAACAGCGCCTCACAGAGTTCAGGGAGCCAGCCCCTGATGAGCTGCTCCAACTATACAACTTCGCACTCGCATCAGTTGTCCTCGCCTACTCAACCCACATATCAATAAGCTACTCGGGAAAAAACGAGCGGCTCGAGAAGACTGCATCGGCGCTGGGTGAGCCTGATATCCGTGTCAGATCCATTGAGTTAATATTGAAGCCGTCGAAGCAAATCGGAATACGTGGTAGTAAGGTTGAGGCACTTCTAGCTAATCTAATTAAGTCAAAGGAGTGGAGACTCCTCGCTGATGTGGTCTATCCGACGAGGCACCGCGAGACGAGGCCACTGGAGCTGAATAGTAGAAGCCACGGAGGATTGCTCAGAGCGGGGAGGGCGGAGGAGGAGACGATAATAGAGATCAAGAGCCCAGTGAGGAAGAGCAGCTATGGCGACCTTATAATCATTGACGACGTGGCAAATAGGCTCGGCCTCACCGACAGAGAGCTCATCGGTAGGATTGAAGCAGAGAAGGTGAAGTACATCAGGCTTCCGGGAGTCCTCGTCACCCAGGATAAGCTGGAGCAGCTACGCTCGGGCCTTGAGGAGCTAGAGGGAGGCGACCTCGCCTCGTACAAGGCCTTTCTGAAGGGACAAGGCTGCAAGAGTCCCGTTCCTGTCCTCGAGGCTTTTGGCTATTTCATCGATGTGGACTACGAAACTGGGAAGCCGAAGGTTAAGCACCTGCGTCGGAGAGCGTCAAGTTAATATCGCACCAGAAGGAAGGGGGTTCGGAAGTGTCGGCATGGGCTGGCAGGATTATCAAGGGGCCACAACGATTGGCCTCGTCTGTAAGGAGGGAGTTGTACTCGCTTCTGAGAAACGTGTTACCTGGGGTAACATGCTTACAAGTAGGAGTGGATTGAAGGTCTTCAAGCTCAACGACAGGATAGGCCTCGCCTTTGCTGGTCTCATTAGTGACATGCAAGCCCTAACGCGTGAGGTCGCGGCATACGCGAGCCTCTACGAGCTTGATAACAACAGACCCATCAGCGTAAAGGCGACCGGGAAGCTCGTTGCTAACATGCTCTTCGAGCGCAGGATGTTTCCCCTCTTAATGGAGACCCTAGTAGGGGGCGTCGATGAGGATGGATCCAGTTTATTCAGCATGGACCCCATGGGAAGCCTTATCCCCGATCCGTTCATTACCGCTGGCACCGGCGCACCCATAGCGATGGGTGTCATCGAAGCAGAGTATAAGGAAGGAATGAGCGTCGAGGCGGGTGCCGAACTCGCACTAAAAGCGATAAAAGCCGCTGTGGCCAGGGACATCGCGAGCGGCGATGGCGTGGACATGCTCCTTATTACGAAAGACGGTATCGAGGAACGGAACATTAACCTCAGGAAGTAGACTTTCATAACTTAGCGCGTGTGTTGATGAACACCGACTTGTTTTCAAGCTTCATTTATGACACGTTTCATAAGGCTTCTTATCTTGTTTACTACCCGCATAAAGCATAAATGGGGAGCCATCATTAGTGTTGCGGCGTTGGGCGCTTAGTTCAGCGGTATGAATGCTCGGTTCGCATCCGAGAGGTCGGGGGTTCAAATCCCCCAGCGTCCACCATAACTTTTATTCCTAATCTAATTATTGTCGTTTCTCTGAGATTTGCTCGTGCGATGATGTTCCTCAAAGAGAGAAACTAGTTAGCACGTTGGCTTCGCTAGCTCCTGAACTTGAGGCGCTCTTGGATCGTTCTGGTGAAGTCGCCACGGGTTATGATCCCGACGAGCACACCATTATCGATGACTGGTAGCCTACCGACACCAGCCTTCGCCAACTTTATCAGTGCATCCACTGCAGCGTCCTCTGGATTCGCTGAAACGAGGTCGGCCGTTTTCCTCATAACGTCCTCAACTCGCCTCTCGTCCCAGTGCTCCGGTTTCACTCGCCTAACGTCCTCATCCGTGATCAAGCCGAGGAGCACTCCATCTTTTACAACAGGGAAGCCATGATGCTTGAAGGGGATAAACGCATAGTCTTGGACCTGCTGCAAGCTCAGGCTGGGCTCAACGGTCTTCACCTCCCGGGTCATAATTTCACCGACCTTAATGCCTTGTAATGCCTGGGTTATCCGAGTCTCGTTCATACTCGCCTGCGCGCTGCTCTGGACAAATAAGCCTATGAAGAGCAACCATATGCCGCTGAAGTCGGAGTAGAGGATAGTACTCAGGAAGCCGAAGGCGATGAAGAGGAAGCTGATCAGGCGGGAGACGTTCGTTACGAGGCGGGTCGATTTGAGCACATTCTTGTTACGTCCCCAGATGACTCCTCTGAGTATCCTGCCGCCATCCATGGGGAAGGCTGGAATGAGGTTAAAGGCAGCGAGCACGATGTTGATGTATCCCAAGTACTCGAGGACCGCCACGACGGCGATGGGCAGGAATCCACTACCGAGGAGGAAGAGAGCGTAGAATGTAACCCCAAGCACTATGCTAGTCAGTGGACCTGCTGCTGCCATCCTGAGTTCAGCCTCAGGGGTGTGTGCTTCCTCAGCAGTCTCCGAGACTCCGCCTAGGAAGTAGAGGGTGATGCTGTTTACCTTGATCTTGTACCTCTGCGCTACTACGGAGTGAGCGACCTCGTGGATGAGCACCGAGACGAATAGCATAGCCGCGGAGAATGCGCCGACACCCCAATAGAAGACATCCCCCTGTTCGGGGTAACCAAATGGAAGGTATCCCCAAGCTAGCGACCAGGTAAGTAATGCAAATATCAGGAACCAGGTGTAGTGGAGACGCACCTCAACACCAAAGAGCCTTCCAATCTTCAACGACAACTATATCAATGGACCCTTCGGTCTCCTTTTTTAATAATCTTACTCGTACTAACTTTTAGACAGCTAAAATCGACGAGACTCCGGTAACTATGGATAGTCATCGTGCGCTGCAGCGCCAGTTTCTGCTCCCCATTCGATACCAAATAAAGAGAATTCGAGTGCCTGTCAAGGTTTATCCACAGCGATTCATGACGAAAATTTGAATAAAAAATGGTGAAAAGGACAACCCTGCTTAAAATCTGTATTTGCTTGGGCGCTGCTTTGACCTGGATCACAGGCCAATTGCCTGCCCCACTTACCCAGATACAAATTGACGTAATCCAATATGGCTCACCTCTACCCTGGACAAGCAGAGTGATCCCCACCCATTTCACAAACTACAACTGGGTCAACCTAATCCTTGACGTAGCTTTCTGGGCTGTCATAGCCTTCCTGATCACTACGTCGGCCAGGGTGATGGAAAGACCTAAACAAGCTGATTCGGTGAAACAAACCCAATAGTCAGCGTGCGATAGCACCGCTTGGGCGCTCCTTTTTATGGGTGCTCACCAACTATTAGCTGGAACTTGTTGATTAGACTGGAATTGGGTAAGATTAGGGTATACTGGGATAGGCTTCAGGATGAGCTAAAGGGCGGAGGATTGGAGCTGGAGACGTGGGCGCTTGAGCCCCGTAGCGGTCACTTCTACGCTCGAGGGGTCTCAGACCGTGTGTTCGTAGAGGGAAAAGGGATCAAAGGGATCCGTACGATCGGGTTCCCAGATTTCGAGAAGGCCGCGAAGCATTATAACGACTACATCGATGAAGCCCCTGGCGTCAAGCAGAAAATGAGAGATGAGGTTGGATACAATACACCATATACATTGACGCTGATTCATCACATTCTAGAGAAGGGGGAACCTAAGCCGATAGAGCCAACCCCTAGACCCGAAAAGCAGACGGTATCATTACGCCTAAAATACGTTAAGAGCTCACGAAGAAGATAGAATACGTGATTGATATTCCAAATAAATTAGCGCACGAGGGCGGTTGAAATCGAATTCCCCCATTTTCACTTTTTAAAGATCACTAAACCCTAGTCGCGTGCGAATCTAATCCTGAGGGCGAAGGCCTTGAAGCACATCTTCAACGAGTCCTTAAACAAGTTCACGGTGGTTCCCCTGTCTTCAACCCAGGTGATGGGTATTTCTCTGATCTTATAGCCTCGATGAATCGCGACGGCGAGGACCTCAGTATCCCAGAACCAATGCGTGTCCTCTACCTCTCCAAGGATCGCGAATAAGCTACGACGGTTGAAAGCCTTGAAGCCACACTGGTGATCATGGACGCCTGTATCGAAGAGGATCCGTATCATCTGGTTATAAGCCAACGACGAGAATTTTCTCGTCATCGATCTCTTAACGAGGCTGCCCTGCATCATCCTTGAGCCCGTGCAGATATCCCAACCCTCCCTGATCGAGTCGATTAATGGTCGGAGGGAG
>JBGPRA010000077.1:0-9943 GCA_041489375.1 Bathyarchaeia archaeon
CTGCACAACATCGAATCGACCGCTATCAATGATTCCGTGCAGCGCAGCAGCCTCACCAATGCCGGTGAAACCTATGAAGCGTGTTTGGCCCTGAGAGAGGATGGCGTCGAATGCGTCTGCAACGCCGTTTTTCCCGATGACGTCATCTACGCTTAATGCGCCTACCCATGGCGCTTTACCCCGCGTCATAGCCACTCTGGAGTGAAGCTGGAGCACATCAACGCTGCCTAGTCGTAACCGCTTCAGGCTCTTCTTGACTGACTGCTGCACTGCTCCCCTTACATCTCTCATATCCTCCAAGGTGAGGCCGACTTTAGTCGCAAGCACAACTTCGGGGTTGAGTTCAGCTAACACGTTTCCAAGGTGAGTCTCTGATTTCCCATCGCCGTAACTTGGAGCGGTGTCGAAGTAGTTGATGCCTGTCTCTACCGCTTTCTTGACCGCGTTTAATTGATCTTCGTGGGACCCTCGAATGATTAGGCCACCTATGTTACCACAGCCGAACCCGATCTCTGAGACCTTGAGTCCGGTTTTCCCTAATCTACGGTATATCACTTCCACCTTCACCTATTCAATGATCTATGGACTCACAGTGAAAAGAATTACCTGGCTCGCCCAAATCGCGCGCGGGAAGAGCGCGCAAATAAACTAATTATAGATGATAGAACCTCTTTGCGTTTCCTGCCAAGAAGTTCTCCCCAATGTTAACCGCTTCTTCCTCTGCAAGCCCTTCGTGCTCCATCAATTCGATGAGCGTAGTGGCCAACGCCTTCTTGGTCATAATGGCTGAGTACCAGTGGAGCTCCGGAACGTTGAAGCCGTCAGATCCATACATTATCTTGGTCGTGGGGGCCATCTCGAGCAGTGTTAAAAGCCTGTTCTTCAGTCCGACGGAGACGATAGGGATGGTCTCACTAAGGTCGATGTACACATTGGGGTATGCGTTCGCCAGGAAGGCGGCTTCCTCGAGATATGGATACCCGCCGTGGGTTAGAACCAGCCTAGCCTCTCTGGCCCGAGGATCTTGGAGGAGATCATAGAGGTGGGCTGGGTTAGCTATCCTTAGGTCCATCGAGGGGCTGTCCCCCATGCCCGTGTGTATCTGAACGGGGACTGCGAGGCGGTTCGCCTCCTCTATTCCAGCGATGAGGAACGAGTCATACACCGACTTGTTCCTCTCGTTCCTCTCAGACAGTATCGTGGCGGGTCTGTTTCCTTTCCTGACCATGGTGATCATTTTTTCCCAGGAACTTTTAACAAATGATTCATCCCAAGGCTTGACGGCCAGACCGGTTCTATAGGCGATTATCGTCTTTAGCGAGACACACCCATCTGAGACCGCCTCCCTTATCTGCGCTCGAAAATCCTCAATGGCTTGATCGTATGGGGCGAGGTCCTTCAGCTGCCCATATAATGCCGCCTCTAACCTGAATATCTCTCTGACATCCCTGCTTACCATCTCTGCGAAGTCGTTGAGATCGATCCCGTAGCCGACTGTCTCCTTAAAAGGGTAGCCTGAGTCCAAGAGCAGGGTCTCGATGCCCGCATCGTCGAATAGGAGCTCAATGTAGTCGGCGGGGTTTGACCTCATCCTCCTCTGCCTCTCCCCGATTATCTTCTCTTCCCCATTGACACAGAGGATTCGAGAGAGCTCACGCATGACCATGTGGTGTAGCATGGTTGAGGCTACGTCCTCGTGCCTCTGCGGCAGGTCGCTTAGGGTCAGGTAGGCTTCGAAGGGTCTCGTCTCCTTCTCGGGTAGGAACGCGTGACAGTGGGAGTCAACGACGGGGGAGCTCGAGAAGTCTAGTTTAGCCATCAGATGTGGAGAGGGGGCTTAGAGATATGAAATTACCCTGTGCGCGCGCGATAGTCTACGAGAGAAAGTAACCCCGTTCGAGCACGCGAGCGAAAGCGCTGTTCGGTTAAAAATTAAAAAACGCGCGTCGTTTTATATTATTGTGAGCCTCATGCCCATCACAGACTCCACCGCAGTCATAGGGACGTTACGAAGCAGGTATCCCGGCATCGAGATCAGGGACTACGCCTTCAGGAGGCTCTACTCCATTGAGCACCAGGTATTCTTCGACTGCGTTGGCGACTCCGAGAAGTGCCTAACCGACACCCTCGGCCGCGTCGACTACCTACGCTTCGTGGCCTACGCCGTCATCGAGGATGCCCTAGGTCACCGCACCGTCTTGGACGTGAGCTATGCGAACCTGGGTGGGGAGACCCTGGAGAGGTTCGTGAGGCGCTACCCTGGGCAGCTGAGGCCCTCTAGTGAGATGGCGCTCCAGCTTAGCGGCCGAAGGTACGTTGAGTACGTTGGGGTGAGCTACGAGGACTAACTCAGTAGACGACATCGTGTGTGCGTGCATCATTACATCTCTATGGGGTAGGCGCCGAATGTTTTAGCAGCCTCTACCATGGTGAGGCAGTTCTCAAGCTTGGCGCCGGCTGCCCATGAGTTGCTTGAGGAAAGTATGTGACCCCCACCAGGAGATGCATTCCTGATGCACTTTTTGACCTCCTCAATGATGTCATCTCTCCCCTTCAATGCTAGGTTGTCCACCGAGATGTTGCCCATTAAAACGAGCCTGTCGCCGTACATCTTCTTGACCGATCCAATGTCAACTCCCGCTGATGGGTCGAGAGAGTGGCATCCGTCGACAATATCCACGAGGTCAGGAAGGAGTGAGTTGACGTTGCCGTCGGTGTGTTTGATGTATTTGACGCCATACTTGTGAGCAGCATCTACTTGCCTCCTGAGGTTGGGGAAGATGGTGTCCCTGAAGAAGGACAGTGGCACCATCGGGCCTTTAGCGTCGCAGTAGTCCCCGCTGCTGATGATTAGATCTACGCCAACTTCGGCGACTCGCTTTATGATCCCGATGTTGAAGTCTGCGATGTCCTCTATGACCCTCTTGATGAAGTTTGGTTCACGGTACATCCAGAGGACAAACTTCATGGGTGTGAACATCTCCCAGGCGTGGGCGAAGGGATCCCTCAGAGAGCTGGCTAGCGCCATCTCTCCGTCTAGATCCCTTTTAGCGTATTCGAGGGCGTAGACCCAGCCTCCTGTGAGGGGGTCTGGAAACTCGAATTCATCATAGTCATCGGGGTCGGTGAAGACCGTGGAGTACGGGATCCACGCCCTCGTCATCTTATCGAGCTTCATGATCCTTCCCCACAGGTCAACCATGTCCCCCTCAGGGGTCATCCGCGGCTTCCAGCCGTCCGGGGTTGAGAGGTCTATGGGAAAAAGATCGAAGCCAATTCTTCTCCAGCATTTTAGCCTGAGGTCGACCCTCTTACTCTCGTGGTTCCTGTCTGTGATTATGGGGCTCTGACGCGAGACGGCGTATGGGAAGCTGTCACCCGTGATCTTCTCCATGAGCGGGGTATCTATGCCGTTCTCGAATATGGGGACGCGATCGGGTTCCTCAAAATTTAGGGCTTTAAGTACTCTCTCCCTGTGGTTCAAGAATCTCTCCCCTGACCCGCCAACTCCTTGACGACTGTTATTGCTGCTACCGAGTCTTCAGCATAGCCATCTGCTCCAATCTCCTTAGCAATCGTCTTCGTAATTGGCCTCCCACCGACTATCACTTTTATGTTGTTTCTCAAGCCATTCCTCTCAAGGGCTTCTATCACCTTCCTCATCTCATCCAGAGTTGAGGTAAGAAGGGCTGACAAGCCTAGAATCACAGGCTTCTCCTTACGTATCGCTTCAACGAACTTCTCAGGAGGGACGTCCACCCCCAGGTCTAATACTTCCCACCCATCAGCCTGGAGCATCATCACAACGATGTTCTTTCCGACGTCGTGGATGTCACCCCTCACTGTGCCCATTATTATTTTTCCACTACTTCGCTTACCTGCTTCAGATACGTAGGGTTTGAGACTACTAGCCACCTCGCTGGCAAGGTAGCCGATCATCATCAACTCGGAGAGGAACAGTTCACCCTTCTCATACTTATCCCCGACCTCTCTAAGCGTCTGACTCAATTCATCCACGATCAGCTGCGGATTCTTATGGGACTTTAGTTCGTTATCAATCAAATCTTTGATTTCATTGATGTCGGCGAACCCAAGTATTAATTCGCGTAGGCTTTTAGACAAAGACATCCATCCATTTTTACTATACGAGATTTATAATAAAAAGTTACAACATTGCGCGCGCGCATATTTGAGCAATCGAGCCTCTTTTCAAACATCAAGCTAGGCTCTGCATAGTGAATAGATGATGGAAAAACCACTGCCGTCTATGGGCCATTCATTTTCTATCGAAATGGCGTCGAAAATTAACCTAAGCGAGCTCTCAATATCTGGTGAACCCATGGGAGTTCTGGTCGAGGGAGATCTAGGGGAACACATTCATCTTGAAGTGGTTGAGGGGATAATGCTTGATCTCGGGAGAGAACGGCGTGTTCCGCCTTGACCTAACCGAGGGCGATGAGGTCAAGATCAGGATGTATGTGACCGCACACGCGGCGAGTCGTCAAAAAATCAGTTCTTACAAGTGATACAGTAATCCTCAAATATAAGGTGTGTTATTTCTAACACTGTGTTAGAATAACACAACAAATAGTGTGTTTGAAGCAACAAAGGTGAATGTGTGAAATGGACGGATGGGCTTTAACAATCCCGGTAATCGGTTTAGCGATAATCGCTGTGGCTATCTATACACTCTGGATGATAACCAAGTCAAAAAAGTCTGGTTTCCCCCTCGCAGATGAGAGGACCTCCAAGATTTCTGGTAAGGCATATCAAGCCGGATTCTTAATCGGCGCCTACTACCTCGCCGCTCTCAACTTCTACAACATCATCAGCATCGAGTTCCTCGGAGGAGAACCTCTAGAGTCGATGCCCGTCATCAACTCGGCGCTAATAATCATGGGTGTAACAGTCATCGCCTTGAAGACATACCTGGAGAGAAAAGAAGACGTTTAAAGGTGAAACGCCATGAGGACCCGAATTAAGGAGTTCAGGGCCAGATACGATATGACACAGGCCGACCTAGCACTCAAGGTAGGCGTGAGGAGGGAGACGATCGTCTTCCTTGAGAAGGGTAAGTACAACCCATCTCTGAATCTTGCTCATGACGTAGCTGTGGCCCTCAAGTCGACGATTGAGGAACTATTCCTCTGGGATAATGAGGTCCAGGATTCTAGCGCATAAAAGGGCTGTGCATCATATGTATGTAAATAACTCCCTGAAACGGATTACCGGGGGAAACCCCAAAAAACTCGTTTTAAGCGTGGGCGCGCGCGCATCAACAAGGATTACAGCAAACGCAGGGAGCCAGAGTTCTTCATCTAGCCAAGGTAAAAGAGATTCTTGCACATACGAATTACCTGTAGATGTCAGCTTCGCGTGTGCAAAATCGGTTAAAAAAGGGAATAGCTGTGTCAGTTGCCGTGGGGCTTGCCGGCGGTTGCCCAGTTGTACTTCTCAATGTCGTGGAAAACGATCTCAACAACCTCGGGCTTACACCCCACGGCCTCACACATCGCCTTCGTCAAAAGCTCCATTGTCCTGGCCTTCGTGGCCTTGTCCCTACCAGCGTACCAGTTGACTTCGATAAACGGCATAATTCTTCACCGCGCATACGGATTCGCTCCACGTTTTATTAAAGTTGTGCGCGAACTTGGTAAGATTTTTCTAATATCAGGTGGAACTCAGGATAAGATTATTGCACGTAAGATGAGGCTTATACCAAAGTGAATTTGAGGTAAGATTTTACGAGGATCAGGTTGAACCTATGATAAGCATATTCAGCGCGCGCGCCACGAAGGGCATCGCGGAGTTCATCTCAGAGAAGCTCACACAGCGCGGAATGCTGGCTGAGGTTCAACCAGCTGAAGCTGTCCACGACTTAGGAGCCTACGACGTCTTCGTGATTGGGAGCGCTGCCTATATGGGGCACTGGCTGAAGGAGGCAACCGAGTTTGTGAAGCGGAGTCGAGCAGTCCTAGTGAATCGGCAGGTTTGGTTGTTCAGCAGCGGCCCGCTAGTCATCGAGAATATGGACTCCCAGAGTCGAAGCTTGGACGACGCTGTGCCAAAGGAGATAGCTGAATTTAGTGGGTTGGTTCATCCTCGTGGCCATCGAGTCTTCTTCGGAAAACTTGATGCCAGCAAGTTAAATATTGTTCACAGGATGATGAAATCGCTGCCGGCGGCTCGCGCGATTTTTCCCGAAGGCGATTTCCGCAACTGGAACGACATCGAGGCCTGGGTAGCCAATATCTCCGAAGCGACGATGCGTATGCGTCCTCTGAGCGGAATCTGATTGTTTATGAGTGAGACAAGAGAGGAATTACTAGAACAATCTATGGATGATCGCCTCGTCTTCGACAAACAACTCAACGATTCCCTCGGCATCTTTTTCGGCGATATGCTCAAGGCAGCGCTAACCAGTCCGGCAACAGCGAAATTCTATGTGGACACGCTTAGATGGCAGAGAGAGGCTGCTCAGAAGAGGGATCGGCTTGAGAAGGATGGCCTCCACGTCCCACCAATCATAATCTTCAGCATAACGAACAGATGCAACCTATTTTGCAAGGGGTGCTTCAACAATGCGCTTCGTAAACCAACCCCCGAGGAGCTGCCTGAGAGTCAGCTACGGCGAATCATAGGGGAAGCCGACGGACTCGGAGTATCATTCATTGTCCTAAGCGGGGGTGAGCCTCTGGTGAGGCCTGAGATCCTCGACATAGTCGAGGAGAACAGACACATCATGTTCCTGATGTTCACGAATGGGACCCTGCTTAACGACGCGCTTCTCGAAAGGATCAAAGAGACTAGAAACCTAGTACCACTGATCAGCCTCGAGGGTCACCGAGCCGAGACCGATGAGCGTAGGGGTGCTGGGGTCTATGATCAGCTTGAGGGTACCTTTAGCGCATTGAGAAAGAGGCGCATCTTCTGGGGAACTTCCATCACTGTCACCAGGAACAACTTCCAAGTCGTCACTGACACTGATTTCGTGAGAGAGCTCTACGAGAAGGGCTGCAGGTTCTTCATCTACGATGAATACACGCCGGTAATGGAGGGGACGGAGTCTTGGGTCGTCACCCCCACTCAGCGGATAGAGATGGGGCGGATAAGAGAACAGTTTCGGGGAAGCTTCAAGGCCGTTTTCCTTAACCTTCCAGGCGACGAGGAGGATGTCGGTGGTTGTCTAGCGGCGGGGAGGGGTTTCATCCATATTAGCGCTGTGGGTAAGGTTGAGCCCTGTCCCTTTATACCGTACTCGGACACGAGTCTGTATGAGACTTCGCTGCGGGATGCGCTTGGATCTGAGTTCCTGATGAGGATCAGAGAGAAGCATTCTCAGCTGACTGAAACCTCAGGTGGCTGCGCTCTCTGGGCTCAGCGTGAGTGGTTAAAAACTTTAACAAAGCAAGAATCTTGATTATAATTCAACGAATCCGAAGTGTGTGTGGCCATAGTCTTATCCCCAAACCCAAACCCAATTATAGGATTCCCGCCCCAAACTGAAAATGTGGTTACTGGGTGGTATCAACTTCTCACCGACTTTGGCGTTGTCCTGTACGACCTAACTCTTTCCTATTATCTTCTACTCTCTTATACGCTATTCATCACCGCGCGCGATTTAGATAGAACCGCCACCGACCGTTATTGTCTCGAGTGACGTCTACGTGTTCCCAGCCGACTGGATGATAGCCAAGGGTGCCTTTGTAATCATTCGCGAATTGATTGTCTTGTGGATAATAAACATCTCTGGGGGCAGTTGTTTCGCTCATTTGATAGCTTCCCTCCTCGCTAAACCAAATCTCGTAACCATTCAGTAAAACCAATCTTTGGCGCTTAGTGCAGGTTTATTCATGAAATCGATTACGCAAGAGAAAATGCGCGCGCGCTCTGCATCGCTCTGTTTACCTAGTGAGGCTCAGGCAGGTCTGGTCGGTAAAGGAGATAAACGGGCGCGTGCACGAACATTCATACGATTATTAAGGCGCCCATCCTCTACCGTTGTCAACATTCCAAACATTCCCCGTCTTAGAGCAATACAAAGTGAATCCACTACTCATAAAAATATCACCAATATTCCAAGTAATATCAATCGTGACGTCTCCAGTAGAGCCGTAAACGTTGATTTTGCGCGCGCGCCTATAACCTCTGGATCATGAGTCTAGCGCATTAGCCAAGCTATGCTACCCCAGCTCTAATTTTATCGAGTTCTATTTAGATTTAAATTATAGACGTGTTCAAACACACGCGCGACGTTTAAATTACTCGAAACAATGTTCCACTTTGACAAACATGGATGAATTTCAATTTTTACATGAACAGTTTGAGAATACATACAAAGGGCCGGGTGAATCGTGGCATGGTCCAAATATGATTCAACTGCTAGACGGCATATCAGCGGAAAAAGCAAAAATTAGACCAATATCTGGACGGCATAATATTTGGGAGATTGTCAAGCATGTGAATTACTGGATGCTAGCAACTCTTACAGGACTCAAAGGGGAAAATGTACCGAGACCTCAAAAGTTGGAGGACTGGCCAAAAATAGGCGAGACCGAGGAAAATTGGGAAGCAACAGTCACAGAATTAAACGATACTGTTGACAAATTTCTGAATACTTTGTCAAGTTTGTCACCTTCAAGATTTGAGGAGAAAGTTCCTAACAGAAACTATAATTATCGCATTCTTCTTCATGGCGTATTGCATCATAACCTCTATCATATGGGTCAGATCGCTATACTTCGATAATTGAAACAAAGGCGCTCGTACGTTTGTTTGACTGTTTGTTTGTTGATAGAGAGAGTGGTGGGGGTAAGAGAGTAAGAGGGTAGTGGTGAGTTTAGTGTTAAAGAGTCGTGAGAGAAGTTGGGTTTGGGTTTGGGGATAAGACTATGGCCACACACACTAACCTACTCTCCCACACTCTCTCTCCCATACTCTCTCTAAGAAAAACAGACAATCAAACGAACGAACAATTTTAATTTCTTAAAAAGGTAGCTGATGCGCTCTAAGAATTAAGCGAAGTGGCAAATACTGTACTAATAAGTTATTGTACGGAGAACATACAATGAATCATTTTCCAAAACTTTTCAGTACGATGAAATTAGGGCCCTATGTATTAAGGAATCGGATTGAATCAGCACCTATGGGAGCACATGGCACACCAGAAGGATACATTACCACTGAGAATACAGCATATTATGAGCTCCGGGCGAAAGGCGGGGCAGCCATTGTCACCCTCGGAGAAAGCATGGTGGATTCGAAAGGAACATCTCACGGGAGGGCAAACCCGCTGGATGACCCGGGAATCCTGCCCTCCCTGATCAACACCACAGATGCGATTAAAAGACATGGTGCGGTTACCTCCATTGAATTATTGCATGCTGGAATCCGGTCAAGGACACAGCTGCCAGACGGGGCAGTGTACGGTCCAAGTGCGGAAACATCCTTCTATAGCAAACAAATCATTGAGATGGGAGAAGCAGAAATCGAACAGGTAGTGAATGCCTTCGGAAATGCAGCTGAGATGGCTAAGTTGGGTGGTGTACAGATGTGCATGATCCATGGGGGTCATGGATGGCTCCTTTCACAATTCCTCTCACCTTTGCACAACCATAGAAAAGACCGCTTTGGAGGAAGCATTGAAAATAGGGCACGTTTGGTGTTGATGGTTATTGAAAATATCCGAGAAAAATGCGGTCCAAATTTTCCGATTGAGATCCGCCTGAGCGGCGATGAGTTTACGGAAGGCGGGATGAAGTTAGAGGAAACGATTGAACTTGCAAAAATACTGGATGGTAAAGTTGACCTGATTCATGTATCCGCAGCGACCTTTAACGACCGAACCGCCGGCCTTAGGATGTTTCCTAGTATGTTTCTCCCCCGGGGCTGTAACGTGTACCTCGCCGAGGCGATCAAGAAAGCTGTGAAGACTCCAGTAGCC
>JBGPRA010000078.1:0-9868 GCA_041489375.1 Bathyarchaeia archaeon
CAACGAGCCGACCCAAGGAAACCTACGATCCCCATGTCAACTACTCAGGTGGTGGCTGGTGGTGGCATACACCCTACGAGACCCACGATAAAATGGATATCGACATCCTCGTCACCGACGTAAAGATAGAACTCAACCTCATATGGCGACTTGCCAACTGCCCCGTCCTCCCCTTCAACTACATCCAATATGCAGAGAGGATGATCAAAATATTAGAGGATCTGCAGGCCAAGTCTGAAAAGATCAGCAGTTTCTACAACCTATACCCCTCATCGATGAGGCCAAGGAGCTACGAGTCCTCTCCGAGAGATTGGAGATCGCTGCGAAGAAGGTAGCGAAGGAGGGTGACCCAACGAAGGTCGAAAAACTCAACAGATGCCTGATGTGGGTCGGGCGCCACGTGAACCCCATCGCCCACAGCGACCACGACATAACAAACCAAGTTAGCATGGAGACCTTCGGCGCCCAGCCCTTCCCGAGGATCAGCCAGATCGTCGACCTCGCGGAGATGACCCTCCACCAGTCACCGGAGTTCAAGTTCCTCTACACTAAGCTGGTTAGGGAGAGAAACTTGGTAGAAGACGGGTTCTACCAAGCCAACGAGCTGATCAAGGCGACGCTGGAAAAGCTCTAACCTCGGTGTCGACGATGCCTTGGTCCCCTCCCCCCTTTAGGGTCGCCCTCATGATAACCGAGAAGTGTGACGCAGCCTGCGCCCACTGCTGGTTCGACTGTGACCTTACAAGGGGGGTGACTATGTCCCAGTACGACGCCCAGAACTACGTGGACAAAGTCTTGAGGATTCCGTCGATCGAGTGGATCAGTCTGACAGGAGGAGAACCGATGCTCCATGCAAACTTGGTGGAGGACGTCGTTGCCTACGCCTCTGATCATGGTCTCAAGACGGAGTTGGTCACTAACTGTTCTTGGGCGGCAACGCCAAAGAAGGCATTTGACTTGCTAAGGAGACTGAGTGACGCGGGGCTTACGGTCCTGAACATAAGCGTAGACGACTTCCACCAGGCTACAATTCCGTTCGAGAGGGTCAAGATCAGCTACGATTCAGCGAAAAGTCTCGGTATCAGGATTGTTGTGATGACTGCTTTGAGCAAGTCCAGCAAACTCCGCTTAGTAGATGTCTCACGGCTTCTCGGGGAAGAGATCCCCCCGACGGGGGAAGCAATTCCTTGGGAACACGCTGCTATTGGCATCGAGTCGGGATTTACTCCCGTAGGTCGAGGCGCCGCAATCTCTAGAAGCGAGTGGTATATTGACGGATCGCCTCTCACAGGAGGGTGTGGGGGCGTCCTTAGGGACCTGGGGGTCAGGCCAAATGGTGAGGTCCTCGCCTGTTGCTCGGCTTCCGCGACGCTCAGAGAATTCGAGCTAGGGAACCTGGAAAATCAGAGCCTTGAGGGAATGCTTATGGACGCCTGGGGGAGGGACGTCTTTAAAGTCTTGAGCGAGAAGGGTCCAATGGGGTTATTGAAGACACAACCTCAGGACGTCTACGTCAACAAGTGCCACCTATGTTATGAGAGGCTCAAAGAGCTTCAGTAGCTGTTCCTCTCTCGGAGAAACTTCACTGTCCCTAGGTATGAGCCATCTAGAAGGTTGACCTCGAAGTCCTCAATGTTTATCGCGTTTCTCCTAAGCATTGGGCCGAGGAGGCTCTGGGGGGCCTCACCGTTCACGGGAAGACCTCCGAGTAGATCGTTGAATGTCGGCATAAGGATCATCTCTGGCTTCCCTATCTTTGTTTTATAATGGTTGTCGAAGGCTGCCACAGGGTCCCCCTCATATTTGACATCGTCCTGCTCGAGGAAAGCCTTCGCCAGTTTGGCTGGCTCAGCGACGCCCTTAACCCAGGCGCGCTGCGTCATTCTGATGCCGAGGGGGGTCCTCAGGATTACAGTGGGGTGGTTGTGCCCCGCGATTAAGCAGTTCGCTTCAAAGGCTTTAGGCTTCGGCCAAGCGTGGCCATGGAAGATAGCGATCTTGAAATCATCGCCGAGGATGATACCCTTGCTGCTGTGGATTTCGACGCCTTTCGTGGCGAGGTCTTGTATACTACCGTCGTGGTTACCACGGGTGACATCAATCCTTGGGACCTCACTGAGGAGAACTTCGAATAACGTGGGCAACTCTCTCTTTTCCTGAAAGCTGGTTACCGGGACTCCATGCTTTACATCTCCAGCAATAACGAGCCTATCGGGTTTGTACTCCCTGCAAAGGGCAAGGAGTTCACCCTGTATCCTCTCCGTTTGGTAGGGAATATTGACCCCAGCCTTACTCAGCTCGTATTCGAGACCTATGTGTAGGTCAGCCACTATGAGTACCTTCTCTCCGATGTCTGCCAGCAGTGCGGGCCAAGGCGTAAGAAGTCGGATCAAGAGCTCCCTGAAACACCATCAACCGCCGGATTTAAACCGGTTCCCCTCCACAACGGTGAAAAAAGGGCTAAGAGTAGTCTATCATGGAGTTCCATGGTCACCGAGGAGCGGCTCATCCTAGAGAGAGTCCTCGACGAAGTGCGCAGCGAGAGGGAGATCAGCCGCTCGAACTGGGAGAGGCTACGCGGTACCTTCGGCTACAGATTCGATGGGGCTTGGAGGCTCGTCCGGGAGCGGAGGGTCAAGCGATACACTTTCCATCCCTCAGGTAGAGTAATCTGGGTGGTCATAGGACAAGGCGGCGAGTATCAAGTCTACCCAAAAGCTGGGTACTGTGGGTGCGACGACTTCTATTTCCGTGTCATTGACGGAGAAACTGGACTATGCTACCACCTACTCGGGCAGAGACTCGCCGAAGCCCTTGGGAACTACGACTCCGTAGAGGAGGAGGATGAGGCCTACACACTCCTCATAGGTGAGTGGCGTGCTCAAATAAGGGCTGAGGAAGACTAAGCCTATATACTCTTGGCCAAGTTTTTATGTCGATATGGACAATACTGCCTTCTACATGCTTCTGAACAACCTCTCTTGGATACTCGCCATAGTGACTGCTGGCCTCGGTTTCCTCTACGTCTTCGTGAAACCCGAGGAGAAAAAGTGAACATACTCGTTTTATAGCTCCAGTCCTCATGGTAGGGCGTTGCACCATGTCATCTACCGAGGACGTCATTAAACGAATTCTGGTCGTGAAGCCGAACCTGACGAGGGAGGTCGTCGAGCGCCTTATTCAGGAGGAGAAGGCGAAGGCAGCGGGGCTTCTTACAGATGAGGCCGCGGCGCACTTGGTTGCTTCGAACCTCGGCATGGACGGCGCAGGTGAACGAATAGAGGCGAAGCTCAAGATAGGCGCCCTGACCTCAGGTCTGAACGATGTCAGCCTCACAGGACGGGTGCTGCACGTCTTTCCGCCGAGAACTTTCCAACGCGCTGACGGGCGACAGGGGAAGGTCCTCAGGATGCTCATCGGAGACGCCACGGGGATAGTTGCTGTCGTCTTCTGGGACGATAAAGCTGATCATATAATCGCGAGTAAAGTGGTTCGTAACAAGATTATCAGGGTTCTACACGGATATAGCCGAGAAAGACAGGGCACCGGGGAGGTCGAGGTCAACGTTGGCAACCGCGGAAGTGTCTACATGGAGCCACTCGACGCTGTCGACGCTGAATTCCCCAAGATGGACTCATTCTTTAAGAATCCGGGCCAGGTTAGCTCTACTGGTGCAGTCAACGTCGAGGGTGTCATTATGGGCAGGTCACCATCCTCAACTTTCACTAGGAAGGACGGCACCGAGGGAAAGGTCATCCGCCTCAGCCTCGAGGAGGGTGGCAGACAGATCACCGCAGTTCTATGGGATGAGAAAGTCGAGGAGGCCGCGAAGCTCGGGGATGGCACGAGGGTACGGATAATCGGAGCTAACTCGAAGGTCCGCCAGGGTGGCGGCTTCGAAATCCACCTCAACAGAAGCAGTGAGGTCGAGGTGCTGGAGGAGGGTGTACTCCCACGCGAGCCCCTTAGCCATTGGACGAAGATAGGAGAGCTAAGTGATGGTATGCGCAGCGTCAACGCCGCTGGCAGAGTAATCAGCATAGGCGAGCCTCGCGAGTTCACCCGGAAGGACGGGACAAAAGGTCGAGTCGCCTCAGTTGTCCTCGAGGACGAGACGGGTATCGTCAGGCTCAGCCTTTGGGACGATGACGTCAATGCCCTTGGTGATATGCCCGTCGGCACCGTCGTCGCTGTCGAGAATGGCTACACACGAGCCGGCTATGGTAATTCAATAGACCTCAACGTTGGCCGCCTCGGCTCTATGAAAATCAACCCTGCCGATGTCCAGGTCGAGAAACTCGATGCTGCCAACCGCGTTACCGAGATCAAGGATCTCCAGGAGGGACGGAAGAACATCACAGTCGAAGGGCAACTCCTCGATGATCCCATAAGCAGGGAGGTCAACACTATGAGGGGTCCCGCGAACGTAGTCAGCTTCCGCATCGACGATGGCACGGGAGAGGCCCGGATAAGCCTCTGGAGGGAGCACGGCAAGGCTGTCGAGGGCCTCACCGCTGGTGCTCGTATAAGGCTCGAGAACGGTAACATCCGCGAGCCCTTTGACGGACTTATGCAGGTGACCAGCACCCAGTTTACCCGAGTTACGGTCCTCAAAAAGTAGCTGAAAATTTTTTTTATCTATAGTGACGAGTTGGTATTGCTACTTCCGAGTCTTCTCCAAGGCGCTTATGGTCTCGTCGAGGACGTCCAGACTCTTGTCCACGAGGTTCCGTGTGATGGGGAGCGGTGGCATAAGGCGGATAACGCTCTTACCGCAGTTCACGAGAGCTATACCCTTTCTAAAGCACTCCATCATCACTTCCTCCGTCTCTTGTGGGGCGGGAGTTTTACTTCTTTTGTCCTTGACCAGTTCTAGCCCACACATTAACCCGAGACCGCGGACGTCGCCGACCATTGGATGGCTTTCCTTCATCTCAGCTAGCCTCTTCATAATGTGAGCGCCTTGCTTCTGGGCGTTTTCCAGCATCTTTTCATCTTTCATCGCTTTGATTACGGCTGAAGCGGCAGCGCAAGCTACCGGATTACCGCCGAAGGTGGATGCGTGACTCCCAGGGGTCCAGTCTTGGAGGTCAGCGCGGCTCGCCATCACACCCAGCGGGAGCCCCGCGGCGATTCCCTTAGCGATGGTGACGATGTCGGGCACTACATCGAAGTGCTCGATGGCAAACCATTTACCTGTTCTGCCCATCCCTGACTGTACCTCATCCACCGCGAGTAGGATGCCATATTTGTCGAGGAGCTTCTTCAACTTCTTGAAGTAGCCTTTAGGTGGGACGACGTAACCGCCCTCACCCTGCACCGCCTCGGCGATGAGCATCGCAACCTCCTCCGGCGGTACAAACTTACTGAAGAGGTACTCTTCAATATAGTCGACACAGTAGTAGTCACAGCTTGGGCACTCGAGATGGAAGGGGCACCTGTAACAATAGGGGTAGAATATATGCTCTACGCCAGGCACAAGGGGCGCGAAGTAGCGGCGCTGAGCGGGCCTCGACGCAGTTAGGCTCACCGCCCCCATGGTGCGCCCGTGGAAGCTGCTTATGTATGCGAGGATATACTGACGCTTACTATGCCAGCGGGCGAGCTTGATCGCTGCCTCGTTCGCCTCAGCGCCGCTATTACCATAGAAGAATTTCTTTTTATACGCCCCCGGTACAATTTCGTGGAGCTGCTCTCCGAGGTTGATGTAGTTTTCATAGAAGAAGTCGGTGTAGCTATAGCTGAGGAACTTGTCTACCTGTTGATGGATGGCCTTTAGAACCTTGGGGTGGCTGTGGCCGACATTCGTGACGGCGAGGCCCGCGTTCATGTCTATGAACTCGTTGCCATCTACGTCTGTGACTATACAGCCCTTCGCCTCCTTCACAACAAGCGGGTATGCCCTGCCGAAGGAGGGGGATATGTACCTCTCGTCCCTCGCGATAATCTTCTTCGCCTTGGGTCCAGGAGGCGTGACAACTATCTTCGGGTAACTCAACCCTGTTCACCCTCTACGGGGTCTAATTTGTCCCATCTAGGATAAAAGTAGTGAAGGTTTACCCCAGCTGCGAGGACTCTCGACTCAATGCTTCATTTAGAGGAGAAACGCCGCGGCTGTGGCTGCAATGAATGTGAGAGGGAGTGCCGTCGCAGCGGTCCTTATGAAAACCATGAAGCTCGTCTTCACAACCATCCTAAGCAACTCAATGCCCTTAACACCGATAATTTGGACGTCGTCGACGGCAATCCGGGCATAGGATGCCATCGCAGGGGTTAGCGTAACTCCCGTCAGGACCTCTTCGATGTAATGACAGACTTTTATGAGCTCCATCACTTCACCGGCTGGATGGTATCCCCGATCCGTGGCTCCTATTGCGTTTACAAGATGTGTGTCTGATGACAGTATCTCCGCATCTACGTAGCCGAGGGACGTTACGTGTTCGAGGAGCTTCTCGCGGAGTCCCTGAATGATGTTGTTGGCGTCGAAGATCAAGTAAGCGTATTTCAATTCTAGCGTCTGCACGACGATGGCGCCGATGCCGCATGGTCCCATGCCTTCGTCGAGTCCCCACTCTTTTGGCTTTACTCGGGAGAAACCAGTCATGAAGGACTCCCGCGAAGTCTCTGTTGCCTTTCGCAACGCCTCCTGTGCGGCCGCTACGAGGTTATCCGCGTCTCTCTCATCAAGTAGATCGTCGTCATTGATGCAGTTGTGGGCGTCTACGACGACGGCGTTTAGCCCGAACTGTGAGGCGGCTTCCCTCACACGGTCCTTAACCGTGTCCGGAATGTCGTCGTGGCTCTTTGGGCTGAGAGTCAGGGTGAATAGAGCCGTATCGCCGAAGATCTGGCAGGATGCTTTTGCCCCTGAAACCTCTCCGCGGGTCATGAGGCTGCATACGTTGGATGGAGCGGACATCGTAGCGCTCCTAAGAGAGGATAGAACTTTCTCCATATCCGAGCTCCTCACCAAGTCGCGCTCATGGCTCGATACGCCATGGGCGACGAGTGTCTCACAGCCCCCACCGAGGCCTTCGCTGAGGACGAGGCTGAGGCCGCTGCTGCCCACGTTTCTGAAGGGGCCGGGGTGAATGTAGGGAGCCACGACTCTGCCTATGCAGCACCCAGTTGAATCAGTAAACACCATTACATCCGTTTCGAGCCTCGCAGACTCCGATACCGCGGCGAGCTGCTCCTCAAATGGTTCACTATGCTGCTCCGCCCAAGCGTAGACGAAAGCTCTGAAGAGCGGTATTATCCTCAGAGTCTCGTCGCTGAAATTCCACCGGCTGATCCTAACAAGGATTATCGTGGGTCCAAGCAGAATGAGAATCAGCACAGCTAGCAGGCTAGTGAAAGGTATACGCCACACATCGGGGTCGAGATAGTAAGTTGCTATAGCCATAAGAAACGGTTGAACACTGACGGCCAACGCTGTCTTCGTGGCGCCCCTCGTTGAGAAGACTGAAAAAATGAGTAAGCGTAACCCGGCCGACGAGTATACTGTGAGCAGAACCCCTCTTAGTAGGAGATCTGACTTCCCAGTGAAGCCTGAGAGCATCCCAACAACTATTAGGAGTACCCCGGTGGCTAGGCATAATACGAATGAAACGATGTTGATACGCCGCGGGGTCAGAAGAGGGTCGTCGTGGTAGAAGATCTCTGTGATGAGATCCGACACGATTATTGGCGCCGCGAGGCCGAGTAGACCAAAGATCAACCCGATGGTGAGCCCCGTGTAGCCCATGGCTAGGCTGAATGATGCTGCACCCGCCACCCCGGTCGTGGCGATCACGGAGGCAATCATGACCCAGCGTGAAGGGAACGTGACGAGGTAGGAGTAATAGTCGATTATGTTGCTTATTGCTTCTCTGCTGGATGACAGATTTGACCCTACCTAATTGAGAGACGTATGGAGGGTGTGGTTAAAAGTCTTTTAAGACGGGTTTATAGGGTGAGGCCAGCGAAGAAGATTCTCGCAGTGAGCACAAGTACGATTAGGACGAAGGCGCCACCGACGACGAACTCAGGCCTTATCTTCGGACCGTTTGTTTCGTCTTGGAAGAACCTCATGAGTCCTGCGCTGCTCTGTGGCATACCTGGAGCCTGATCTTTCTTCTTCTTTGCACTCATTGATGGTCCACCCAGATACCGGCAGTTCCCCCTAAAAGGGTTACTGTGTCGGTTTCTTCGCTTGCGCCCCTCTCATGAAGTCGGTGAGGCTGAACTGCTTCGAAGATTCATCCTCCTTCTCATCATCCACGAAGATCTGACCAATTTCAAGGCTAACGAGTTCAAGACGGTCGACATAATACTGATCTAGACCGTACTTCTTGACCATATCCAGGGCGATATGTAAATATTTCTCTATCCCTCCTTTATGGACCGTCATCTGTATTGGGCCACCGCAACGCTGACACTTCCCACTGAGAGGCGGGCGCCTGTATTTCCGGTTGCACTTTGTGCAACGGAATGTCTGGCTCGTGAAAGCGCGAAGGTTCCCAACGATATCCTTCATGAAGTGGCTGTTCAATATCTTTAGCGCGACCTGTTTCGAGTCGACAGCACGGAGCTTTGAAGCTAGTTCTAGCTGACTATCGAGCTTCTCGACCATAGTGGTCAGTGTGTTGTAGGCACCGTGGAAGCTGCCGAGGTTTATGTCGCTGCACTCTTCGGTGTAGCCGAAACCCTGGAACTGGGCCGCGGTGCCGAGGCGAGCCCCTATTGTGTCGACCAAGCCCCCATAAAGGCCACTCCCCGCACCATCACTGCAGAGACGATAGAACTCAGGTGGATAACTTGTATTGACGTCCACATTATGAGCCTCCTTGTCGACCTCACTCGGGTTTAGTATCGGAATTATAAAGAGGGGCGCGTCCATCTGGCCCCCGCTCTGCTGGGGGAGGTAGATCTTGCTGAAGTTAAGGAGTGGGTCGAGGGCTAACATCACAGCGTCCTCGTCCCCGTCACAGTTCCTACGCTTAGCCGCGTGCCAGAGTGGGTGAGCGTATTGGTTCCTGACCTTAGTGTATCCCACTAACCTGCCAGATATGGCGGCTGAGGTGTGTGGTGCAAGCCCTAGCAAGAGACATCCAACGAGATCATCCCTAGTTTTAGCGTTATAGAATGGCTCCATCTTGTAGAAGTCGCGTAGCTGATCGTCGAGAAACTTAGATACTTTGAGGAGGTATTCGCCGCAATCCTCAGGGAGGATGACGTCCTGTACCTTGAGCTCAAGCATCTGTCCATCTTGCTCGAGTGGAGCCCCCTCAGTGTCGTGGGTGTAGCCAAGACCACGCAGCCTCTCGATCGAAACCCCAACTTCACGCGGCTTGAAGTGAGTCAGGGGAATGTCGGTGAGATCGAATCGAAGAGTTCCATCCTTAAAGACGCTGAGGTCGTAGCGTGCCCTGAGAATACCCTTGGCGAGGCTCTCTGGAGTCCTCGTCTCATTCATAAGCCTTTTGACGCACTTGATTCGGCTCGGTAGCTGCCCACCAATCAATCTTCGAGCTGCTTCGAGCTCCTCCTTTAAGTCGACGTCAACATTGGCGTAAGAAACAATCTCAGATCGGCACTGGGGACAGCGGACCCCATCGAACTTTATGCCGCATCGACTGCACCTTCGTATTTCACGCGTCTCGCCGCCACAATTCTGGCAGATTGTGGTCGATCCAATGTCCCCGCAGTCCAAGCACTGGCGCTGGACAAGCTCAACCTTGACTGCCTTCCCCTTCTCGGCCTTTAGGATGTCTCGCTGGGGGCCGCCAGCCTCACTCACTGGGTAGAGGCTGTGGACGTAGGGGGCCATCCTACGCTCCTTCGCCTTCTCAGGTCTACCCATGCGAGCCCCCACAAAGACCCCCAC
>JBGPRA010000079.1:0-9791 GCA_041489375.1 Bathyarchaeia archaeon
TGCACTCGCAGCGGCACATATCTCCAATCCCTATGCGCAGGGTAAGGCTATAGCCGCCTTTGAGGCGTCTCGCCGAGTCGCCGCACTCAGCACAGAGGGCACGTTCAAGGTCGAGGAGCCGGAAAGGTATCTGCCTATTCTTGCTGCGGCCCATGAGCTGCTCAGGACAGCAGCGAAGACCGCTGACGAGGCCAGGGAGGTCGAGAAGGCGAATGACACTGCTGTTCGCTTCGCCCACTTCAGTAAGGGTGAGACCCGAAAGAAGACGAAACTAAGCGACAAGTTCGAGAAGTAGCTAGGCGTCAGTTTCAGCGCCGCGCCTCGTCTTCACTGCTACGCCAATTTTAAATGCTTTCATTTCTTCGCTTAGGAGTAGTGCCTTACCGACGCCTATAACTCCAGCCTTCTCCGTGATTATGATGACCTCATCACCGGGACGTATCTTCTCCCCAGCGCTGAGGACATGCTTGGCAAAGACGTTTTTCCCTTGAGAAATGAACTCCGCTACATCCTCTCTCACTGTGACGATGTAAGCTAGGTCGGAGATCTGCGCTACGAGCCGCTTAGCGGCTGCGATAGTGAGGGTAAACACGCCGTCGTTTGGGCGAAAAGTAGCTAGTAGGGTGCTGCCCAGATAGATGTGCCTTATCCTGCCCGTGTTTCTGGAGTGAACTATCCTCACATCAACCGGAAATAGGGCTAACCCCACCCCGTGGCCGAACTGGTACTCAGCTACGGCCCTTATCCGTCTCAGTTCCTCGTCCAATCCACCCCAGACTGGTCGCCTATCCTTTATAAGCCGATTTCCCCTTCAATAGTGAGGCTCCGTTATGCGCTGCGAGGTATGCGGAAGAGAGATCTTAGGTCCACCCCAGCGAAGAGTCATAGAGGGGGCGAAGCTGACAGTCTGTTCAAGATGCGCACAGTTTGGGAAATCAGACTGGGTACCCAACCGACCGGCACCAGTGAAGACCCCAGGCAGGGTACAGGCAACTCCAACACCCACCCCACGCCCCCGAATGAGAAACGACGTGGAATCCGTAGAACAACTCGAACTCATCGAGGACTATGGCGCCCAGATCAGGAAGGCGCGCCAGAAACTCGGCCTATCTGAGAAGGACTTGGCAAATAAGATGCAGGAGAAGGAGTCCGTCGTTAAGAACCTCGAGAAACAGGAGTTCACACCAGATAACAAGCTAATCGCCAAGATCAGGAAGTACCTAAGCATCGACATCGTGGAGCACATCGACGCTTCCAAGGCTAATATACTGGCAAAACATACGGGGGCTAAGACCATAGGGGACATGATCCGTTTAGATACGGAGAAGAGCAACGAAAAGCCCTGATGGCGCCTAATATGGACGAACGCCAAATTCTTCTAGTCACAGGCGTCCCCGGCACAGGTAAAACTACAATCTCTACCCTCCTCGCTACCGAGTTGGGTGCAGAGCACATCGAGCTCACCCGCCTAGTCAAGGAAGGCGGCTTTAGCCAGGGTTGGGACGAGGCACGTGCCACAGTCATCGCCGACATGAAAGCCCTCAGGAACGCCATATCCAACATCCTCAACAACACCACAAGTCCCCTGATTATCGACGGCCACTACTCTCCAGACATCGCTCCCCGAGAAGAGACCACACTCGTTGTCGTCCTTCGTTGCGCTCCCTGGGTTATCCGGGAGAAATTACTAACCCGCGGGTATAGCACCCGCAAGGTCAGAGAGAATGTAGAAGCAGAACTACTTGGCACATGCCTAACCGACGCCCTTGCCGTCCAGGATCCGGAGAAAATCTATGAGATAGATACAACAACCCAGACCCCTGAGGAAACCGTTAAGCTCGTCCTTGCTGTCCTCGATGGGGAGGTAAAGTGCAGCCATGGAGCAGTGGACTGGATGAACAGCCCCGAGGCTGAGGCACTCCTGAGGGAACTCTAAAATGTACATCGTATATCGATGCCCGAGGTGCGGGGAATTCGTGCTAGCTAACACCACCAATCATACCAGAACCTGTCCCCACTGCAATCACCGCGCCGAGCTCAAGACCCTACGCGTCTACGGCCGAGCCGAGACACCGGGGGAGGCCACCGAGCTAATGAAGAGCCTTAAGGCTAAGGAGGGCGGAGGGGAGGACTATACCCCTAGCTTCAGACGACTAAACTCGTAATATTACAGTTAACAAGTCACAGCCCTCAACTCGGGAGCTTTCTCAACTTTATATAAGGGCAGGGTATCTGTGGTCTAGAGGTTAAACAAGATGGCGGCTGTAACCAGCAGAAGGTTCTTCGAGGAACTTGGTCTCCTCGTCGGCAAGCCCGTAGCGGTCTTCGACACCGCCGGCAAGTCCTACGACGGCGAACTCCTCGGGTACGACTCAAACACGCTGAGCATCTGCCTGGGCAATGTAAACACCGAGCGCGGCAAGGCTCACAGGGTCTTCCTCGCCGGAAGTAGCGTCGCCCGAATCCTAGCCTCCGAGAGGCCCTTCAACCTCGAGGGGTTGAAGGAGAGGCTCGATAAGGTGTTCCCTAACATGGTGCAGCTCATCCCAGAAGCACGTATAATCATAGTAATGGGCAAGATTAGACTCAACGAGACCGGTGTCATCGATGGGACGGGCCCCGCAGCTGACAGAGTAAGGGACATCTTCCAGAGATTCAAGACAGAAACCCTGGGTTAATTTTTTTACTCTACTAGGTACGCCGTATGCATCATTTTTCACGTTCAGCACCAAGGTGAAATACCCGACAACACACACCCAGAGCCGATATGGCCTTCGAGCTCAAGGACAGGGACCTTATGGGCAGAATTGGTCGCCTAAGAACCAAAGGCGGCACAGTAGAGACCCCAGCCTTTATGCCAGTAATCAACCCCTTAACCCAGGTCATTCCACCTAAGAGGATGAAAAAGGAGTTTCACACCGACATCGTTATCACCAATAGCTACATCACTAAGAAGAACTTCTCCGACGTCCCTAACCTCGATATCCACAGGCTCCTCGATTACGATGGCGTTGTCATGACCGACTCGGGCGCATATCAGATACTCGTCTACGGTGGGGTCGAGGTCACCCAGGCGGAAATAATAGACTATCAGAGGAAGATACACAGCGATATAGCCGTTATTCTCGACATCCCCACCGGCTGGAACGTCCCACGCGAGAAGGTCGAATATACCGTCGACGAGACACTCCGTCGCGCTGAGACTGCCCTCCCACTAATTGAGGACAGCGATGCACTGTGGGTTGGCCCTGTCCAGGGTGGGAGATACCTTGACTTAGTTGCTAAGTCTGCACATAAAATCGGCGCGATGCCTTATCAGATCCACGCTCTTGGAAGCCCCACCGAGGTTATGGAGCGTTACATGTTCCCAGTACTAATCGATATGATAGTAGCCGCGAAGCGTAACCTTCCCCCCGATAGACCACTCCACCTCTTTGGCGCGGGTCACCCAATGATGTTCAGCCTTGCCGTGGCACTGGGATGCGACCTCTTCGACTCCGCAAGCTATGCTCTCTATGCGAAGGACGGGCGATACCTCACTCCCAACGGAACCCTCCGCTTCGAGGACATCAATTATCTCCCGTGTTCCTGCCCAATCTGTAGGAAACACAATGTAGAGGAAATTAAAGGCACGACAAAAGCTGAACGGGAGAGACTCCTCGCTGAGCATAATCTTCACGTCTGCATGGCCGAGATAGACGCGATTAAGCAGGCCATCTTCGAGGGAAGCCTCTGGGATCTTGTAGAGAGAAGAAGCCGCGGCCACCCCGCTATAACTTCGGCTCTCAAACGACTTTGGGAGTACCGAGACGATCTAGAACGAGGAAGCCCCGCCTTCAAGGGCCATGGCGTCTTCTACTACGACTACCACAGCCTCGCACGCCCAGAGGTCACCCGGTACACTCACCTCCTCGAAGAAAACTATGGAAGACCAGCCGGGGCTGACACCCTCCTCCTAATCACTGCGCCTTCCCACAGGCCCTTTAACGGTAGCGACGAGTACAAGCGCCTCAACCAGCACATATACAAAGCATTGGGGAAGGACGCAGACAAGCTCCATATATGCTTCTACACAGCCCCCTACGGACCCGTCCCTGCTGACCTATCCGAGACCTATCCTTTATCCCAGTTCGAGATAGCCACTCCTCTCGACCTCGAGACCACGAGGCACACCACTAATACCATCACCAACTACGTCCGCCTAAGCGGCCATAAGGCCGTCTACCTATATAGGGGGAAAGGTGAGTTGGACGACAAGGTCGAGTCCGCCCTCATGTGCGCCTGCGATGATTCCAAAATTAACTTAACCACAATTTGGAGTAACGACCCTTGGAATATTGATGCCTTTGCTAACCTCGCTAATATACTCAAGACTCGAAGACCCACCTTCCTAGAATAGACTCTTTTTGATCATATTTTAAAGGATCAGCCGAAGGGGAAGGTATAAGTGCACGAAAAACATAGATGCACTGTCCCCCCAGGGAGACCTGATAGGTCACCGGGGAAAGGACTCGACGATCCGTAGGCACACAGCCTCATAACAGCGGGTCGCTTCGTTGCCTAGGTTAGGTATAGATAGAAATGGTAAAATTAAGTTTCATGGGTGGAACCCATGAGGTAGGTCGTAATGCGATCCTTCTTCAGTCGAATGAAGCGAAGTTATTATTAGAATACGGCGTGAAGGTAGGTGAACCTGCCGAATTTCCTGCACACGTCAGGGCGAAGGACCTCGATGGCATAGTATTGGCACACGCTCACCTTGACCACAGCGGCGGGGTACCGATGTTCTACCTCAGCGAGAGGAAACCCCTCTTCTGCACTTCAACAACAGCCGACATCTCGAAGATACTCCTCGAAGACATGATCAAACTCAACAACTACTATCTCCCCTTCGAATACATCGAACTTGACAATATGATGAAGCAGAGGAACGATCTCGCATACGGGCAAGAAGTGAAGCTTAAGGACATCAACTTCAACCTCCAGAACGCAGGGCACATCCCCGGATCAGCCATGGTCGACATCGACGTGAACGGCAAGAGCATCCTTTACACCAGCGACTTTAACGCGATCGAGACACGACTCTGCACAGCAGCTAAGGTCCCCAAGAAGAAGTACGACACCGTCATCATTGAGTCGACATATGCAACCCATGAACACCCAGAGAGGAAGCAGCTCGAGATTGATTTCGTCAAGGCGGTCAAGGACGTCATCAACGGGGGCGGCAAGGTTCTCATCCCCGCGTTTGCAGTTGGTCGAAGCCAGGAGATGTTCAGCATCCTCCACGCCCATGGCTTCGAGGGCACAATTGTTCTCGACGGTATGGCACGCGCGGTAGACCGCATCTTGCTCGACAGACCGGAGGCTGTAAAGACCCCCGCCCAGTTCGAGCAGGCCTGCATGCGGGCCCAGGAGGTCCGCGGATGGAGGGACCGGAGGAAGGCGATAAGCCAGGCTAACGTAATAATCGCCCCCAGTGGCATGCTCCAAGGAGGCACAGCAGTCTTCTATATGGAGAAGCTCGGCTTCCGCCCCGAGAACGCAATCTTCTTGGTAAGCTTCCAAGTCCCTGGCACCGGCGGCTCCAAGCTTCTCGAGCAGGGCACATTCAACATCGCAGAGAAGGACGAGAAGGTGACGGCTAAGGTCCGTCACTTTGACTTCAGCAGCCACACCGGCGCGACCCCACTTCAAAACTTCATAAAGGGGTTGAAGGGGAAACCGGATCTCTACGTCATCCACGGGGAGGCCGACAGCTGCGACTTCCTCGCACAGTGGGCCCAGGACGAGTGTGGCCTCAAAGCCACAGCTCCCAACCAAGGCGACGAGTTCGAGGTCTAACCCCGACCGAAAGGCTAAATATTAGCCTCCATTTCTCTTGTCAAGACACGGTGGCACATACATGCCGAAAGAGATCACAAACGCTGACGAGTTCCTCAAGCTATCAGAGAAAGCGAGCGAGTGCAAGATAAAGAAACTAGGCGCGGTCACGAAGCTCAAGCTAAGGACCCCCGGTAACCTCTTCACAATAAAGCTCGAGGCAAAGGCTGCTGACGAGTTGCTTGCCAAGCTAACCTGCCCAAAGACTGAGCTTTAGAATTCTATCAAAAAATTGTTTTTAATGTCTAGCCTTTGGCGAAGACTTTCATCGCGGCGCCTACACCATCACCTGGCTCCTTGATGTAGCCAAGCTGATGGAGCGACATCTCCATAGCGGAGAGTGAGGCAGTCAGGTCATTCACCATATCGCTGCCCATATGACCGACACGCACTGTCTTATCCGCGACGGCACCGAGGCCACCTGCGATTATAACGTTGAATTTACCAACTGCAGCACGGAAATCACTCCCCTTCACAGAATCGGGTAGTCTCGGTACACTCAGAGTGTGAGCAAGGCTCTTCTCATCGGGGAAGCTGGTTAGACCCATCCCCTTGATACCGGCCTGGAACGCCCTACTGAATAAGGCGTGCCTCTTCCACCTTGCCTCCAGCCCCTCCTCGTTGATGATCTTTAGCGCCTCCAGCATCCCAAGGACCATCCCCGTGGCAGGTGTGGCAAAGTACTTCTTCGGATCCTCCATGATAGGGCGCCACCTCTTTAGGTTGGTATAGTAATCCGCGATGGGCGTCTTTCTGGATTCTATCGCTTTCCAAGCCTTATCATTAAGACAGAAGAGGCTCAGTCCTGGCGTGGCCCCGATTGCCTTTTGGCTACCGGAGAGGCAAAAGTCGATACCCCAATCATCCATCTTAAGGGGCATACCACCGACACCGCAGACGCTGTCGACAACATAGACTGAGTCAGTGTCTTTGACTAGCTTGCCGATCTCTTCAATGGGGTTCCCGATCCCTGTACTCGTGTCTACGTGCTCGACGCAGACAGCCTTGTATCCCCCCTTGCCAAGCTTCTCCTTTACCAGCTTGAGGTCCACCGCTTTCCCCCACTCGAAAGTTAGGCGGTCGGCGACTCCCCCGTGGCCAGGAACAATCTCCTGCCATTTCTCACCGAAGAACCCATTCTCTATGCAGAGGACCTTATCCCCCTTCTCGACAAGGTTGGCAGCAGCGGCCTCCATACCGAGTGTACCACTCCCCGCGAGGAGGAATGGCGTCCCGCTCGTCCTGAAGAGGCTCTTCTGGAGCTTTAGCGTCTCAGCATATGCCTCCGTGAACTCCGCCGCACTATGGCTTAGAATCGGCTTGGCAAGGGCCCTGAGGACCCTGGGCGAGACCATAGTAGGTCCCGGAATCATTAGTAACTCGCGCTCGTGGTCCAAAACACGCACCTATGACCATAGCCGATGCTAGGTGATTAATGTCTTTCTGAGCGTTTTAGGACTTGAGCTCGGCGTAGTTCTCCCAGAATCTTTTCTGGCACGCCTCTATCAACGCCTTCGCTTCACTGACGTCGTTCCAGGTCTCGACGCGTGTCTCCTTGTTCTCAGGCCGCTTATAGTTGTTATAGAAATAGTTCAGCTCGTCGATCACGCTCCTGGGAATATCTGAGAGACTCTTGATATGCCTATAGAATGGGTCCGTCGTACTAACTGCAACTATCTTATCGTCGAGGATCCCATCATCCCACATCTTAATATTTGCCACTGGGCGCGCTACAGTCACACAGCCCGTAAACGTGTGTTCATTGATGAGGAGCACAACATCAAGGGGGTCCCCATCATCATCAAGAGTCTGAGGTATGAAGCCATAGTCACATGGACAATAGGTGTAAAGGACACGGTCTAGGATGAAGACCCCTTGCTTTGCCTTATACTCGTATTTATTCCGTCCCCCGCGCGTAATCTCAGTGACCACATATATCTCGTTTGGTGCATTGGGTCCTGCGGGGAAGTCTCGCCAGTAGTCGACCATATATGCTCAGGAATAGAAGGTTGGTCCCGCGTTTAATGTTTACCCGAAATCAACCCGCAACGATAATTACACTAGGAGACAATTTCAAGGCATCATGATCAACGGGAAGACCATAAAGCTGAAACCCTTTGGAATCGAGGACGCCGACTTCCTACTCAGGTGGAACAACGACCCCGACTATGCAGGCAAGTTCGAGCTATTTGAGCCTGTAACCAGAGGTGAACTTGAGGAGTGGCTCCCAAGGAATAAGCCGGATCAGCTATGGTATATCATTGAAAACACGCTGGGCGAGAAGGTGGGGCAGATTGTTGGAAGGTACCAGAAGGATGGCTCAGTACAGATAGGGTACCGTGTAATTCCCCCCGCGCGGGGTAGGGGATATAGCACTGAAGCAGTTGCCACCATGATCCACCACCTCTTTGACCAGGGAATAGGGCGAATAACCGCCGAGGCCAACCCACGTAATACGCCCTCACTTAGAGTGCTTGAGAAGCTAGGCTTCTATGAAATCGAATACAAGAAGAAGGCCGTTGAGCTGAACGGAGTATGGTTCGACGGCGTCGTCTACGAGCTGAGAAGAGAAATTTAGACTTCTTCATCTGGACCCGGTGTATTACTGAGAACCTCTCTCCAGGCGTCGAGGGTCTCCAAGGCCTCCTTCTCGTCGAGGATCTGTATCACGAAGCCGGTATGAACAAGGACCCAAGTCCCGAGATCGACAGTTCCCTTCTCCATGAGGTCAATGATAGCCTCACGTTTGACGCCACCAAAGTCAACTATAGCAGTTCTGCCATCTATCGACTCTACCTTACCTGGGATCGCGAGGCACATATCAGCAGTTGCTCAGAGGCAGCTACTTATAATCCCTCCTTCTTAGAAAGCGGGGCACACGATATTTTGAGACAATCTCATTTATGGGAAGGTTTTAACCAAGATTACTTTGCCTCCTACGTATTCGGTGCAGGAGAACCATTCCGATCCTTTAATTTCTCTATTTAGTTAAGGGTTTTAGTGCCGTAGATCCGCAGGGCAGCCTCGACAGATAGAAGGCCGTTAGCAATGTCTCTTTTAATCTTCTCTGGGGCTCTCTTTTTTGGGTCGCCAAACCCTCCTCCTCCCGGCGTATGGACAATTAGAGAGTCCCCCTCCTCCATCTGGACCGTGCATTTCGACGGGAGTTTTAAGATTTCCCCGTTCCTCTTAACGATCATGTACTCTCCCAGGGCGCCGAATTCTCCCCCATTCAGTCCCCAGGGATTGATCTTTGTCCTCTCGGCTAGAATGCTTAGGGTTGCCTTCGGTGTGGTTAGCATCCAGCTTCGTTCTATTCCGCATCCCCCCCGGTACTCCCCTGCGCCGCCCGTGTCCGGGCGTAGACCATAGGAGAGGAATCGCATGGGCAGGTAGGCCTCGAGGCTTTCGATAGGAGTGTTCATCGTATTAGTCATGTTTACGTGGACACCGTCGACGCCGTCACTGTTAGGACGGCCTCCTGAACCTCCCCCGATTGTTTCGTAGAACGTCCACGGAGTTCCGTCGGGACGTATACCACCAACACTCACGTTGTTCATTGTACCCAATCCGGCGGCGGTGACCTTACCTGGCACAATCTTAGAGAAGGCCTTCATTAGTACATCGACGTTACGCTGGCTCGTCTCGACGTTACCACCCGCGACGGGTGCTGGTCTCCGCGGGTTCGTCATGGTGCCTTCAGGTATAATGAGGGTAACGGGGCGGAAGCAGCCGTCGTTGACCGGGATGGTCGGGTCAGTGACAGTAATTAAAGTATAGTAGATACCCGCAATGGTAACACCGAGCGGAGCGTTGATGGGCGCTTCGACCTGTGGGCACGTCCCCGAATAGTCGAAGCTGATGCCTCCCCCTTCGACAGTGACTCTGACTCTGATCTCGGCGAGCCCCCA
>JBGPRA010000080.1:0-9753 GCA_041489375.1 Bathyarchaeia archaeon
TACGTCAGACGTATGACATATTGACATAATGTTTATAAGAAAGCCATACACCCACCACTTCAGTGAAAGACATGACGTGGAGAAGAAGGACGGGACCATTCGGAGGCCTCTGGGACGACATGCTCAGGGACTTCTGGGAGTTCGATGAGAACATGGGCAAGATGTGGGACGATATGCAGAAAGACCCCAATGTCCAAACATGGTACTATGGCTACCAGGTAAACATAGGTCCCGATGGTAAACCACATGTTAAGGAGTTTGGAAACGTAAAGCCACGCGGTGGGCAGATGCAACTCGGCGTCCGAGAGCCTCTTGTCGACGTCTCGGTCGACGAAAAGGAGGGCACAGTAAAAGTAATCGTGGAGATGCCTGGAGCGGACAAGGATAGCATCAAAGTAAACGCTACCGAGGAACATGTTACGATCACCGCCAACAACTTGGGAAAGCCCTACAACGCCGAGGTACCCCTCAGCGTAAAGGTAGACCCCAACACAGCCGACGCCAGTTATACGAACGGGATACTTCAGGTGATCTTCAAGAAGCAGGGGCCTGAAGCACCAAAGGGCGTCAACATCAGGATCAAGTAGATCCTTTTCTAAAATAAACGAGGGAAGACTAGTATATGGAAAATATCACATTAAGAGTAGCTGAGGCTCCGCAGAACGTCGCGGGCAGAGGGATTGCTGTTATCGATCCCGAACTAATAAGCAGGCAAAGCTGGCGCGCCGGAGAGGTAATAGAGATCACTGGAAAGAAGAAGGCATATGCACTCATCTGGCCCGGCCAGATTAGCGACTATGGGAAGAACATCATCAGAATAGACGGCAACATTCGCAATGATGCAGGTGTAGGCCTAGACGACCGCGTTACTATTCGCCGTGTCGAGGCGAAGGCTGCGGAAAGGCTCACCCTTTACCCCACCGAGCCACTACGAATCGAAGGCGGCGAAAGCTACCTCGCCCAGCTTCTCGAGGGACGTGTTGTCTCGAAAGGTAGCGTCATCCCGCTCAATATAATGGGGCGGCGCGTTGACCTCATAGTCACATCGGCTCAGCCACCTACCGACGCTGTCGTCATCAACGGAGACACCGAGATAGAGTTCACTGATAAGGCACCCAAGACCCAGGGGAGCGTCCCAAAGATCAGCTACGAGGACATAGGTGGTCTTGGAAAGGAGATTTCTAAGGTAAGGGAGATGATAGAACTACCCCTTAAGCACCCTGAGATATTCGAGCGCCTCGGGGTTGAGGCACCAAAGGGGGTATTACTACACGGCCCACCAGGCACAGGCAAGACGCTTCTAGCTAAAGCGGTCGCTAACGAGACCCAAGCTAACTTCTACAGTATTGGTGGCCCCGAGATAATGAGTAAGTTCTACGGGGAGTCCGAGGAGAGGCTACGCGAGGTCTTCAAAGAAGCGCAGGAGAATGCCCCAAGTATAATATTCATTGACGAGATCGACAGCATTGCCCCGAAGAGGGAGGAAGTAAGCGGCGAGGTGGAGAAGCGAGTCGTCTCGCAGCTCCTCACCATCATGGACGGTCTCGAGGGTAGGGGAAAGGTTGTCGTAATAGGAGCCACAAACCGCCCTAATGCCCTTGACCCAGCCCTACGACGCCCTGGAAGGTTTGATAGGGAGATCGAGCTCGGCCTCCCAGACCGTAACGGGCGCCTCCAGATCCTCCAGATACACACAAGAGGCATGCCCCTAGCCAAAGACGTCAAGCTCGACAACGTCGCTGACAGAACTCATGGATTCGTCGGAGCTGACTTAGAGGCCGTCAGCAAGGAGGCCGCGATGAGCAGCCTCCGGCGCATCCTTCCAGAGATCGACCTAAGCCAAGCGAGCATCCCAGCTGAGCTCCTAAACAAGATAACAGTCACAAACAACGACTTCGAGAACGCCCTCCAAGAAGTCCACCCCAGTACACTACGCGAAGTACTCGTAGAGAGCCCAAATGTCCATTGGGACGATGTCGGCGGCCTACAGGAGGCAAAGCAGGAACTAAAAGAGGCCATCGAGTGGCCGCTGAAGTTCAGAGAACTCTTCGAACACGCCGCAGCTAAGCCACCGAAGGGGATTCTCCTCTACGGCCCACCAGGCACAGGCAAGACCCTTATAGCGAAGGCCGTCGCCACTGAGAGCGGCGTCAACTTCATCAGCATAAAGGGTCCCGAGCTCCTAAGCAAGTGGGTTGGGGAATCAGAAAAGGGAGTACGAGAGGTCTTCAGAAAAGCGCGAACCGCAGCTCCCTGCATAATATTCTTCGACGAAGTCGACGCAATAGCCCCAGGCAGGGGCAGCAGCTTAGGCGACTCAGGCGTCACCGAGAGAATGGTCAGCCAGATACTCACCGAGCTCGACGGGTTACAGGAACTCAAGGACGTTACAGTGATGGGGGCGTCGAACCGACCAGACATGATCGACCCCGCCCTCCTCCGACCGGGTCGCTTCGACAGGATGCTCTACATCCCACCACCAGACCTAGAGGCACGTAAGGCGATCCTCCTCATCCACACAAAAGGTATGCCACTGGCCGAGAACGTGAACATTAACAAACTCGCTGAACAGACCGAAACCTACACCGGCGCGGAGATCGCAGCGATTTGCAGCGCTGCAAGCATCACCGCCATCAACGACCACCTTGCAGCCCACCCAGACGAAGAAGAAGCGAAGAAACACAAGAACGAGTTAAAGATCCACGAGAGCCACTTCGAGGCAGCCTTCGAAAAGGTGAAGCCCACGAGCCTCCAGTCAGTGATGTTCGGGAACGCCCCACCTCCCTCACCGATGAAGGTCGCCTAACACCACTTTTCCTCTCAGATAGGTTAATAGGCGGAGCTACAGGCGAATTTAGACGTGTGCCTGTTATGCCCATCCGCCAACCAATCGTATGTATGCTCGGTCACGTCGACACTGGGAAGACGAGCCTCCTTGATAAGATCAGGGGCACAGCTGTTCAACTTCGAGAAGCGGGTGGATTAACCCAGCAGATAGGCGCCAGCTACTTCCCACTCGAGACCCTCGTAGCCATCACCCAGAAGCTAGTAAAGAACTTCAACGTAAACATCCAGATCCCTGGTCTCCTCGTCGTCGACACCCCCGGCCATGAGGCATTCGCTAACCTCCGTCGCCGCGGTGGCAGCGTCGCCGACATAGCCATACTAGTAGTAGATGTGATGCACGGCTTCGAGAACCAGACCTACGAGAGCCTCCGTATACTGAAGAGCAGAAAAACTCCCTTCATCATCGCTGCTAACAAGATCGACCGCATCGAGGGGTGGCGCCCCAAAGAAGGCCAAGCCTTCCTACAGACATATGCCGAGCAGCAACTTCTCGTCCAGGAGGACCTAGACAACAGGCTCTACAACATGATGGGGGTCCTCAGCAGAGAGGGAATAAGTTCGGAGCGGTTCGACAGAGTCCGCGACTTTACCCATAACGTCGCAATAGTGCCCGTAAGCGCGAAGACCGGTGAGGGGATAGGAGAACTCATCGCCGTCCTCATCGGCCTCACGCAGCAGTATATGCAGGACAAGCTAACCGTAACCGAGGGCAGAGCACAGGGAACGGTCCTCGAGGTCCGAGAGGAGGTTGGCCTCGGCCACACGCTCAACGCAATCATCTACGACGGCGTCCTGAAAGCTGAGGATACGATAGTCATCGGTGGGAAGAATGGCCCTATCGCTACGAAAATACGCGCCTTGCTTATGCCCCAGCCCCTCGACGAGATCAGAGACCCAAAGAAGAAGTTCAACATGATCACGGAGGTACCCGCTGCAGCAGGCATCAAGATCGCGGCGCCAGGTATTGAGGAGGCGCTCCCCGGCTCCCCCCTAATAGTCCTCGGAGGTGACATGACGCAGGAGAAGGCCTTCGCCGAGATCGAGAGGGAGATGGAGAGCGTAAAGATCCAGAATGACCAGACCGGTATAATAGTGAAAACCGATACCCTCGGTAGCTTAGAAGCATTGGTCGAGAGCATTCGAGCGAGAGACATCCCCATCCGCCTCGCCGACATCGGGGACGTAAGCCGCAGAGACGTGATGGAATCGGCATCAGTACGCTTCGAGGAGCCTCTCTACGGTGCCATCCTAGCATTCAACGTGAAGTCCCTCCCCGACGCCGAGACCGAGGCCGAGGAGCAGCGCGTGAAGATATTCAAAAACGATATCATCTACAACCTGATGGAGGACTACATCAATTGGATGGAGGGGGAACGCGAGGCGAAAGCCCGTAAAGAGTTTGAGACTCTCGTACAGCCGGCGAAGATCCAGATACTTGATGGCTTCATCTTCCGCCGCGCAAAACCCGCTATCTTTGGCGTCCGCGTCGAGGCAGGCGTCCTAATACCTAACGTGGTCATGGTTAACCGCGAGAACGAGGGACTGGGTCGCCTCACCCAGATACAGGACCAGGGCACTGCTATCGGAAAGGCTGAGGAGGGTAAGGAGGTGGCAGTCTCGATGCCCGCGCCAATCGTCGGTAGACATATTAAAGAGCGAGATGTCCTTTACGTGGACGTTCCGGAGAAAGATGCCAGGGCATTACGACAAAAGTTCGCGACGCGCCTGACTGAGAACGCTAACAAGGCTCTCACGGAACTAATCGAGATAAAGAGGAAGAAGGACCCACTCTGGGCCATATAGGAGAAGAAGAATAATGCCACTACTAATCGTCTCCGACCCATCAACCGGGAAGAGTCAAAAGGTCGAGCTCGAAGACGCTAGGATGACTCCCCTCGCCGGAAAGAAAATCGGCGAAATCGTCGACGGTGCCGTCGCAAACATGGCGGGATATAAATTAAAGATCACTGGCGGGACGGACAAAGACGGCATACCCATGCGTCCAGATGTTCATGGCTCAGCAAAGAGCCACATTATCCTCAGTGGAGGAGTAGGATACCATCCCAAGGCGGATGGCGAGAGGAAGAGGAAGGTCATCCGCGGAAACACCCTAAGCTCTGAGTCTAAATTCATCAACATGACTATCGTCGGTCAGCCAAAGGGCAAAAAGAAGGCAGAGAAGAAGGAAAAGACTGAAGAAGCAGCTGTAGAAAAATCTGAGGCAGAGAAAAAAGAGTAATCCGGATTTATAATCCAGATTTCTTAAACAATTACTAATTTCCATTCAAAAAAGACTAGACATTTTTACACTTTTATTACGCCGCGCATGCTGCGTATGACAGTAATCTCATAAAAGGCTGTCATCATGACAGACAGCACAAACAGAATAACAGGTATAACTTCTAAGCTGCTGCGGTTGGCAAGAACGCCTGCGATACCGGGAAGAACACCAGCACCGATGCCAGCCGCTGCTACTAGAAAGCCAATAGCATTTGCACCATGCACCGGGCCAAGCTGTTCCTGCACGTTGATGACCGTTAACGCCCATATAGGTGCAAGTGTGAAACCATAAACAGCTAACAGAATGAAGGCAGCATTAGGCATAGGGTTGATAATGAGTAAAAAAGTCACGATTATGAGTGCAGCAGCGCAGACGCGGATGATGGTGCGAGGTTTGAAGTAACCTAAGGCAAAGCCGAAGAAAATACGCCCAATAGTAAAACTAGCCTGCAAATACACCAACCATGTACCGGCAGTGATCGCATCAATACCACGCGCTTTATTGAACAATGGGAATGTCCATTGGAGGCTGACTCCTTCCAAGCCAGTGTAAGCTAAGAAGATACCGAGGCTGATCCAGACCAACGGCAACCTCAATGTGGAACGAGCCGAAATACCCAAGTGCGTACCTTCCTCGAGTGTCCCGCGCCCTACATTTGCCCAGCGATAACGAGTCAGTAAAAAGAATAATCCTACAAGCAAATAGGCACCAGCACCAATGAAATAACCTATTTGCCAAGTGCCCCCAACACGGCTGAGGATAACGGTCATAAGCAGCGGACCGATGACCGTTCCAATACCAAAGCAGGCGTGCAGCCAATTCATCAAGCGGGCGTTGAAGACTGCTGCGAAGTAGATATTCATACCCGCATCGAGAATACCGGAGCCAAAACCCAGCAGAAAGCCACAGGCTACGATCATAACCCAAGCAGGTAGGATACCATAACCAGCCAGCGCAGCAGCGCTGATGAGCGAACTGACAAAGAACAAAGTAGATGAGTTAAAACGCCCGAATAAACGTCCTCCAATAAAGCTGACGAGGGAATAACCAATGGTGAAGGCTACGAACAGCGCGCCGACTGCATCCAATCCCAAGCTGAATGTTTTCTGGATCGAGGGCCATTTATCGGATGCCCACGCTATGCCTAGCATCGCGCTTGGAAGCCCCAGCACGACAAAGCTCAGATAGGCGATAAGCACAGTAACATAATCGGTTTTAGAGGTAGTTGTAGAGGTAGTCACGTGGGTCGGCTCCTGAAGTATAATAGTGTAATGTAATAATTATCAACGGCTTATGGAGATTATCCTACTTTGGGTCTTCTCTCCTACACAAGCAAATAACAAAATTCGCGTGCGCGATTGGAGGGAAAAATATCAAAGCAACGCGTGCGTCTAATCTTTCACCCTATAATCGGCGTATACAGTTCTTCGACCATTATTCTGTTTACTCCCATTCAAAAAGCGCCACAGGAAATATAATGCAGCTATTAAAAACCCTCCAACTGCAATTAATCTCCCTAATGTCACTTCTTCCACTTCTCATACAGAAGATGTGGAAATCCCTAAAAACATAGCGATGAAAACGAGTTTGTGCGCGCGAGTTTAATGGTGCGAGGGTGTGGTATACGGTTGTTGAATTCACTCATTTTTTATTTTGAGGTCATCTACGCGGATTTATTTTCGGGTGCGGTAGACCATGACTAGTGAGTCGGGGTTGAGCATGGTCTTCCCCTTTATGGCTTCGTTTACGGTTGTGAAGTGGATATAATATATTGGGAATTCTTCGTCTCCGTCAAACTTTGAAGTGACGTTCAGTATGTTCGAGTTGTCGATTGCGTAGTTTCCAGGGGTCTCGTCTAGAATCGAGTCGGGGGACTTATCGGAGTACCATTCTATGTATGCGCGGGAATTACTTTTCTTGGCTATCCACTTGATGACTCCTGACACGTCTTTTGCAGCATCTATCTTGGCTTTGTATTGTTTCAGCGCCTGCTCCTCGACATCTCTAGTTTGTTTGGCGAAGATTGTTCTCTTATTTGTGACGACTAGTGTGTATTGCTCTGCACTGAGGAGGCCTTTCCTCACATTATAATCTGAGAAAACTAGCTGAATGTTTTCATTTGAGGTATTCTTCGGACTCGTTTCATCTATGGTTGTTACACTCTGTGGCTGTAGTGGATTGGTGAAGATTTCCACGGCTGTCCGCTGGGGAGGGGGGGTTTGACTCTGCGGGGTAAGGTGTAACTCCGAGTTCTTCAATTTGCTACCACATGATGCGCAGAATTTGTCGTTTGGATTGATGGGTTTTCCACAGTTCGTGCAGAAAGACATAGTGAGGAATTGGCGTTAATTTTTTTTAAACTTTTTCAATATCCACTTGTTACCTGCGCGATGTCGTTCTGGGCTTTTCTATTTACAAGGTTTCATTATGATAAATGTATTTATTATAAACATTCTTATACAATCGCGCGTGCGCCCCCATATTGAAAGATGCCAGCAATTTAAAGAAAGTCAAGTATTTTTGTAGCGGTAAAAAATCCCATAATCTAACTAATAATAGAAGTATAATAGCTGTTGATCTTGCTCAAGCGATATAGAGTTAGTTGAGGTCCGGACTATTTCGCTCTTGCATTATTAGTTGTGATCTACTTTATATTTTGTATTGGGAACCGCGCGCGAATTCGAAGTTTCTTCTGAGAAGGATAATTTAACACGAGCTAATTACCGGGTATCGCCTTTGACTCCTGCACTATCAGTATATTAGTATTCATTCCGGCTCAGAGCTCGGTCATTTCAGCTAATGGGACTCAGAATACTGATCGAGTCGGTAAAGAATGGTATAACGGGCGCGCACGATGCCCGTTAAGTGATTTCGTGCTTTTTAATGCGCACGCTCATTCGATTTAGTTATGTTAACAGAATCGATTTATATTCTTATCAGGGTTTATGAATAAGTTTAAGGTATAATCTCTTCGATTAAGAAGGAATACCAAATTGCGTTTAAGTTTAAGCCGGGATATTCACCTGATTGAATCCCAATCAACAAGGGAGGGAAATACTCACCCACTATAGTGGATGTAGCAGTCCTACGAATACTTGCTTCGGGTATCAATACCGGACTACCACTTGTTCCTGGATGAAGAATAGAATCTAATAAAAATAATTTTTTTCCTCTAAAAAAAGACCTCCAAGTACTGGCTATCGTACCACTTCTTGCAATAGGTAGGAAGTGCATTTCATCAAGGAAAGAATATGGGAAACCTATGACAAGACAAGGGTCTCCAAGGGCAATAACGGTTCCAATAGTTGGAAAATCATCATAAGTGAAATGGTTAATCACATCGGTAGGTTGTAAATAATTCGTAATCTTTATAGCTACTACATCAATTTTCTCTTTAATTTCTGTAATAATTATATTATCGTTATGTTCAAACCAAAGTTGTGTACCCTCATTGTACAATGGAATTTCTACTTTTCTAATACTCGTTAAAGTAGTTGTACTGTTATGTATTGTGATTTTTAAAAAATCTGGGTAATATTCTTTTTCTTCATTAATTACTACATGACGATTAGTAATTAAGTATGTATCTTCACCTTTTTTTACGAAAAATCCTGTGGCGGTTGAGTTTTTAGTAGGATGGAAGGCACTTCCTCTTGAATATGATTCTATTGAAGTGACTTTTAGATTAATTTCTTCAATAGCAACTGATTGAGGAGTTGAACTGAGCCTAGGTAGTGCCATGCCACGATTGAGGTTAAACCTTAATTTAATGTTGTCGATAAAATTATACTTCATAGCATTGCATGGATTTTAGGGGTGGCTCACACGACGATATCGTGAAATGTGTCCCAATCGCGCGCGAGAGAGGTAAATAAGTTATTCTTCGGGCGCACGCGCGAGTTTGGTAGCCTCCCCGAACTTTACCTAATCTTATCCTCAACTCCACTTTAATGGTTGGTAGTATTTTCACGATCAGAATATTAGTAACCATTCCGGTTGAAATATCAGCTATTTTCTGTAAAGGACATATGATTACCGGTATCATCGGTAAATATCGGTTAAATGAGCTTAAATTCCAAAATGAAGAATACATCATTAAGTAGTTTTTAAGGTTGTGCGCGCTTAACGATGGGAAGCTAAAGCTTATATGCGAGCACGAGATACGGTGCATGCAAGATTAAGAAAAAGTTAAAGTTATGGATGCACTAATTTTGGGGTCTAAATTATTGCCGAATAGGATAATGGTCACTCGTACATTCAGCATGAGGAAGGATCTAGTTGAGGCGTTAGAGAATGAGGCGCGGAGCAGGGGTATTTCAACCAGTGCGTTGATGAATCAAACAGTTGATCACTGCGTTAACCTAGTGTGGCCATCCGATAAAACCGGCGCCCTAGTTATTGCACGCGACATAATTCAGAGTGTCTTAAACCTCCTGCCGGCGGAGGATGTTAGGAAAATTGGCGCGTTGGCGGCTCAGGGGCATAAGAGCACTGCGATGATTCTGATGGGGACCCAGCAGAACTTTGATGCTGTCCTAGATATGCTGGATATATACTACGGCAAGAACTCCCGGTGGTTCAAGCTTAGCCACGATGTCAACGGCAGGGACCACAGGATCCTCCTA
>JBGPRA010000081.1:0-9753 GCA_041489375.1 Bathyarchaeia archaeon
AGCGTTTTTGATGAGTATTTTACCGTAAGAATCCCCATAGCTAGACTTACAACGATGCATACTATGCTGAATATGGTGTTTAGTTGACCTAGGAGGGTTATCGATATGTTGAGTGTTTGGCTGATGTCTGGCATGAGTAGGCTTAGCGCGAGTAGCTGTGGTCCGGTAGCTGCGAAGCTAAGAGCTAGCGCTATAGCGACTGCGCGCGTGTCGGCCTTATTCACACTGTTATCTTGAACGCAATTGTGATAAAAAGTAGGCGTGAATCAGAAGCCATCGGCTTTCCCGAGCCTCCTCGGATCAGCGACTCCATAAAGCTTCTCGCTACTGCGATCCCTCCAAACCAGCTGAATCGACCCCATCCTCCAATCATACTCCCCAGCTGGCTTAACAACAACACCAAGACGCAGCAAGTCCTCTACAACCCTCTTACAAATCCGGTTCTCCACCTCAAGGCTTCCATCCTCCCCAAGAGACCAGAACCTCGGCGCATCAACAGCTGCGTACGGGCTCATCTTGTACTCGAGTATGTTTATTAGTGTGACAGGAACGGTAAAGATGCAATCACCAGGGCTGCCTAGAGACAGCCAAGGCACACCATCCCTCAGCACCATCGTGCTCGCTATCGCGTGCCGAGTCCTCGCACCAGGCTCCACAACCGTCCCAAACCTTCCGGTCCCAGTCACATCACCGGTGTTAATCGCTGTTCCTCCACCATTCACGCCATCTATAACCAATCCAGGTATCCCGCCGCCGTTCCCAGTGTTCATCATCTGAACCCAGTTACCCTCAGCATCCACAACACTGAGCTCACAACTATCATGCGGTTTCCTCTCACCTACAGGCAACCCTGCCTCGAGACTTGCCTTCGAGAGACTCAACCTGAGCCAATCACTTAGATCCACCCTAGGCTTACTCCCCCTGTAGAGAGCGGCTATTATCCGGTGATACTCCTTTGAGAGGAGAACGTCGACCGGCACGTCATAGAACTGAGGGTCATGCATTAGCCCCTTCTCAGCGTGGGCTCTCGCCAGTGCCCAAGCGATCAACTTCAAGGTATCCGCCGACTCCGTATAGTGCCCCATCTTCTCAATGTCAAATTCCTCGAGAACCCCCATGATGAGCCCCGCATACAAGCCACCCCTCTGAGGAGGAGGCATACCTAGGATCTCATCCTCACCGTACCTGAAAATGATGGGCTTGTGCCACATGGCCTCAAAGGAGGCCACCTGCTCTAAGGTGATCCCCCAGCCAAGCCTGGTGCCCTCCTCCACTAGCCTCTTTGCCCAGTCTCCCTTGGTGAAGTATTCGGGTCCCTCATCCCTAAGCCTCTCAAGCGTCCTCGCCAACTCAGGTACCTCCCACCGCTCACCGGCGGGCACGAGGAACCCATCTGGGCAGAAGAAACTTCTCGAGGACGGGAAATAGGTCCTGTAGACGAGGCTGGCGTGAAAGTAGCCATACTGCCAAGGGGTAACTATGGGCCCCTCCCTTGCGGCCTTGACCGCGGGCTCACACAACTCACGCCAACTCATAGTACCAAACCTGTCAAGCATCGAGGCGAGCCCAGGCATAAATCCAGGTATGCAAGCGGCGTTGGAGGCAGCGTAGGGATTTGGGTGGAAAGGCCTCAGACCCGAGGGAAGCTCTGCGCAAGCATCGACAAAGTACGCCCGCCCCTCGTCACCCACCCACAGGAGAGCTGCAACGGTTCCAGCGTGGTTCGTCATATGTGGTTCGTAGACGGGTTGGACTAGGCTGCCCGCGACAGCTGCGTCAACAGCGTTGCCACCAGCCTCCAGCACATCAACCATGACCTTAGTCACGGTGGGATGGCTGCTGCTCACCATCACCTTGTTCCCACAGGCTACAGGTTTAGGACCCTGCCTAGGCATCGATGTAGGCATGGGTAACTCTTGAAGGTTCTAAAAATATAAAATAGAGACGTTGTCTTTGAATCGTGCGCGCCATGGGCTTACCTGTCTACGACATCACAACGTTAGCTAAACTAGTATTTGTAGCGGTAAACCCTCAGGAATATCATGAAAGAGGACGCCAGCAATAAAAATACGAGCACGCGCGCGATAGCTTACGAACGTGAATAAGGTCGTCAAAGTAGCTTGATTTGAGGTTCTAAGGTAACTTGGGCCTTGATTGACAGCCATACAAGGCCGTACTTTTCGCAATACTAATTATGTATAAATTTAAATTTTTAGATGTGATATACAACTCGTTGGAGATACAGAGGATGAGTGACCTCTTACGGCTTACGTTCCCCGGTATCTACATAGAAAAATTTGAGGAAGTCGACCGATCACCATGTTTAGCGGACCCCGAGAGGTTCAAGATCATAGCTAAGACAGACAAGAAACTGGAGAGCATCTTACCCATCCTATTCCTGGCGGCGCCTAACGCGAGGTACTCTGAGTCGGCAAAGACTACGAGCTATTCATTCGACAGACACAACGTGGTCGTCAGTTACAACGGAGAGGTCGCGGTTACGTGGATCAAGGACGATGACGAACTAAAGGACTTGAAGAAGAAGATAACCGATCTATTGAATCGTTGCCTAGCCTACCAAGCATCCCACCCAAAAATACCATACAGTCTCATCGAGGAGAAGAAGAAGCTGAACCCCATGGTCCTCAATAAGAAGCTGCCCCAGACAAACTGTAAGGAGTGCGGCGAGAGCGGCTGCTTCGCCTTCGCCTCCAAGTTGTTCCTTGGTGAGAAGAGCGCTGAGAACTGCCCATACGTGGACGCTGCGGGTATGAAGAGGCTGCTTCAACTGATAACCCTGTAAAACTAACGAATTGTGAAAACGTGAAGGTTGAGATGTGGGACTCGGATCCCACGAGCGCGCGCGCCGACTCATTTAATGACTATATCAGGTTCCAAGGTAACATTCGCCTTAATGGATTGCCATACCAAGCTGTACTTCTCAGCTAGGTCTAGGGCTCGCCTAACCCTCTCCTCATTGCATCCACTCACGACTATCCTCGGCCTGAGCGTTACCTTGTCGAAGGTCGATGTCCGGTCAAAGAACTCCTCGACATGCCCCTCCGCCTCACACGTGTAGCTTACGAGGTCTATCTTGAGCCTCTCAACGCTCCAGATGAACATCAGCATGTAGCAGGTGTTAAGGGCCGCCACGAAGGCATCTTCTGGCGTCAACATGCCCTTTACTCCTTGACTGGCTGCTGGGGCGGAGAAGGGGAGGACCGGGCCATTGCTCAACCGAACCTCCCCAATATGGCTGCCCTTCCACTCTGTCACCGTTTTATACGATGCCACTACGATACACCCTGGATCTTTTCGACCTTCTCAGTGAGTAGCTTAGCGACCCGTTTGGCGTTTTCGAGGTCCTTACCCTTGAGGACACGCCTGTCCTTTGGGGTATCGACGCCCCACTTCTTGAGAAGCGCTTCCACATCAACCGAGTCCACGGGATTCTTGCTATACTTGGTTATGGCCTTCTTAGCGCAGAGCTTTCCACAGCCATCCACCGCTATCGTGGGATGTTCCTTCGCGAAGCCGTGTTCTTGGGTCTCCCCCGTGAGGAAGAGTGGGAGGCAAATCGTGACAGTCTCATCGTAAAGCTCCTCGAGTGCAAGGCGCGTTGCGATCCTGCTGATTGTGCCGAGACCACAGCACTCACCGCTACAGGATACTACCCCTACCTTAGGTTTGATATTCAATCTGATTCCTCCGTTAGCTCGTCCACCTTTGCTGCTATCCTATCGGCTAGCAGTGTTGACAGCTTCTCACCATCCTCGTCGAGGAACGTAACCTCTCTAGGCTTCAACCCCCTATTCTCCCTGAGTAGATCCATAACCTTGAATTCAGCAACAATGTTACCCGCACTACGTTCCACGTTATTGCTAGAACAAGCAAGTGGGCACCCATCTATGACGATGCAACGACTGGAGGATACTTTGTTTCTAGCCTCCTCGTCACCCATGACTAGAAGTGATAGGCAGAGCGTATCCGCCTTACCCGGTCGGAGCTCATCGCAGACACGGAATGTTGCGTCACGTGCAATAGATCCAAAAGATTTCCCGATGCCACTACAGGGTAGAATTAGTATTGGTTTCTTCAACGCTTACATCCCCTTTATCTTCTTCAACTCGTTTTCTACTTTCGTTTTCATCTGCTCAAAGTACTCCTCCGCTGAGAGGAGCCCACCTGAGCCTGATTCTGGTCTGATGATCGAAATCCAGCCCTCACCGTAGGGGTCACTATTTATGACCTCAGGCCTAGAGTCTAATAGAGGGTTGACCTCAACAACGATTCCAGCAACCGGGCTCAGTATATCCTGCACAACTTTAATGGTCTCATAGCTACCGAGCAGTCCTCCACGCTCCACCTTAGTGCCCGCTGGGCTAGCTTCAGCGAATACAACGTCGCCGCTCCTCCTCTGGGCGAAGTCGGTCAAGCCTACTCTCATGACACCATCAGGTTCGTGTCTCATCCATACGTCATCGCTAGAATAGAGAAGGTCTTTCCTGACCCTGAAAACGAACTTGTCCGCCGAATATGTGTACTCCGACAATTTCTAAGCCTCTTTTCTTTTTCTCCTCGGGAAGTATCTGCAGGTTAGGAGCCCGAAGCGGACGAGACTAAGCATCAGCGGTACCTCGAAGAGTGGCCCAATAACCGTTGCAAGAGCGGCCCCGCTCCCGATCCCATAGAGCGTTGTCGCTACCGCGATGGCTACCTCGAAGTGGCTGCTCGAGCCTATTAGTGTGCAGTCTATGCACGTTTCGTAGTTCCAACCCAGATAATATCCTGTGAGGTACGTCCAAGTGATCATTATCGCGTAGTGTAGTAGGTTTGGTACAGCTATGTAGAGTACCAGAAGTGGGTTGCTCAAGATAATGTTCCCCTGGAGGCTGAACAGCACTATGAGCGTGATTAGCAGGGCGATGAAGCTGATCTTGCCGACCTTCTCTCTGTAAACGTTATTGAACCACTCAAGCCCCTTTCTGGGGATCAGTAGTCGCCTGGTTAGGGCGCCGGCTGCCACAGGCAGGAGTATGAAGAAGAGCACACTCAGCGCTATGAGGTCCCAGGGGACAGGTATGCCACTGACTCCTAGGTAAAACGCCGCCATCGGGGCGTATAGGATTATCATCAGCACAGCGTTGACGGCTGTGTTGATTAGTCCCTGAGCCATGTCGCCCTTGGCGAGGAGCATCCACCACATGACCATGGCGGTGCACGGGGAGAGGCCTAGGAGGATTACGCCTGCTATGTAGTCGGGGTGTCCCGCAAGGAACACGTTGGCTAGAAGTGTCATTAGTGCGGGAGCTATAATCCAGTTCGCTAAAACCGTTAGCATTAAAGGTCTCGGGTTACCCGCTGCTTTCTTCACGTCGCCGAAGGCGATGCCGAGCACAGTGGGGTACATCATGAAGAAGAGACAGATGCCGATGGGTATCGAGATCTGGGAGAACTTGAGGGAGTCGAGGTACTCGCCGAAGCTCGGTAGGTATCGACCAAGCAGTAATCCTACTACTATGCAGATGCCAATCCAGACTGTGAGGTACTTTTCTAGGATTCCAAGTTTAGCTTCCTTCTGAGTCATTTTCTCAGCCTGTTATAGTTATGGATTGATCAGACATCTGTTTAAATCTAAGTATTTAAATATATACATAATATGCTGCTGTTCTTAGGTAAAAGACTCTAGCCACCTGAATAGGTATATCAAACTCGCTCAACTCTCCTCTACCATGGTCACGGTGCTATTCATCTGCGTTCACAACGCTGGAAGAAGCCAGATGGCTGAGGCCTTCTTCAACAACTTATCCAAGGGACATCACAGAGGAATTAGCGCAGGAAGCAATCCCGCAGATGCTGTTAATCCTATTGTGGTGAAGGCGATGCGGGAGGTCGGTATTGACATCAGTGGCAATAAACCGAAGAAGCTGACCAAAGAAATGATTCTCGAAGCAGACCCCACAATCACGATGGGCTGCGGTGAGGAAGCCTGTCCTGTTGTACCGAATGAACTCAGGGATTGGCAGCTCGATGATCCTCATGGTAAACCGATTGAGACAGTTAGAAAGATCCGAGATGAGATCCAGCTTAAAGTGAAGGCTCTCATTAGAGAGCTAGATGATAACCGAGAACAATAAAGTGAGTTATTCAGACCGCCATCTTGAGCAGCGAGGATACTTTCTGCTTATCAGTAATCCCGTAGAACACCCATCTCCCCTCCTTTCTACTCTCGACTAAACCTGCATCCTCGAGGATGCTGAGATGGTGGCTGGTTGTTGGTTGAGTCATGTTGAGTGCCGTGATTAACTCGCATACGCATAATTCCTTGATCGAGAGTAGCCCCAGCATCCTCTGCCTGGTCTCGTCCCCGAGTGCTTTAAAGAATCTGCCTCTCTTCTTCGCTTCTACTCTGTCTGCCTCTCGCTTAGCCAATAGCTTCAGCTGCTCGGCGTACTCCTTTACGTTATGGCAGTCGCATCGTCCGGAGGAGACGAGCCTCTCTAAGGCCTCCTCTGTTTTAACCATCAAACAAATATGTTCCTGAAATGAATTTAAATATGTTTTTTTAGATTGCGCGACGCTAGAACTTACAATCCTAGGATTTTCTTCGCTCCCTCTATGTGGCTCCCCCACTTAACCAACCCCGCCTCAAGGACCTGCTTGCCCCTCTCCGTGAGCTCGTATGTTATCCTAATCCTACCCCCAGTAACAGCCTCGCTGCTCACGATAAATCCGTCCCTCTCAAGCTCCCTGAGAACCGGGTAGATCGTACCGGGCGTAATCGTGCAGCACCCCTCTGACTTGTCCTTGATCTCCTTAAGAACACCGTAGCCGTGTAAGGGTCCTTTACTCAGCACAGAGAGTATGTAGAGTTTCGTAGAGCCAGACATAAAGGACCTCTCCCAGTAATCCGACTCCGACACTGGACCACCCTCATCATACTCCTCGACTGAGGAGAGTTTAACGCTATCCATGGAAGAAAAGCGATCCATAAACCCTGATTTTGACATGTTGAGCTCACAGGGCTATTATGTTGAAGACGTAACCCGTCGCGATGGAGCCGATGATCATCATAGCGACGAAGAGAGCAATGTACTGCTTCTTGAACATGCCTGAGAGCATGATGAGTTCTGGAGGGCTTATCGAGGTGGCGGTAATCATGAATGCGATGACTGCACCCATGCTGACCCCTTTCCCGCTGAGGCTTAGGATGATTGGTATCACTGGGATGATGCTGACGTATAGTGGGACCCCTATGAGGGCCGCGATGGGTACTGCGAATATGCTGGTGCCGCCCATGTATGTTGCTAGAAGGTCCTCGGGGACGAAGCCGTAGATTATTGAGCCCATTATGCTGCCTGCTAGGATGAATAGAAACATGCGCTTGAAGAAAGTAAGAGAATAGAGGGCTGCACGCTTGGCTTTCTGTGGGAACCCGTCCCTGATGTGCGCCTGGGTCTGCCCAGAAGGATTTGTCGTTGCCTCGAGTGAGGCTCCGCACCCACAAGCCGCCTCCTCTGTGATGTGCTGCTCAGCTACGCCGCAGCCGCATGCTGGTTGATTCTCATCAACGCGGTTTCCATCCTCACTCGTCTCCTTGATACTCGACTCATTATTCTCGACTACACCGCATCCACATCCAGATAGCTCAGGTTTGTCTCCCCCATTACCACTACAATCGCACGCCGATGTCTTCTTGATACTCGGCTCATTTTTCTCTACATCACTGCACCCACACCCAACCGGATCAGCATCATTGCCACTATTTTCTCCGCAGTCGCACGCCGATTCTGTCTCCTCAATCTTGTTCTTAGGCTCCAAGCCTTTGATGAAGTCGTCTTTGATCTGGTTCTACCAGTTGAACCTCTGAAGGAGCAACCCGCTGATGACGGCAATTATCGCACCTGTAGCGACGAATGCCACCGCGAAGGTCCACCCGAACATCGGGCCTAGGACGATCATTCCAGCCTCGACTGGGTAGGGGGAGGCGAAGAGGAAAGCAGTTAGGACTCCGATGGGTATGCCCGCTGCAATCATGCCGGCAAGTAGGGGTATGGTAGAGCAACTACAGAATGGGGTGACGAAACCCAGGGCAGTTGCGGCCAGTATACCTGTTATTCCCTTCTTATCGCCTAGTCTCTCTCTAATCATCTGGGGTTTGATGTACTCGAGTGCCAGACCAGCTAGGAAGGTAACGGCTAGGAAGAGTGGAATTATCTCTATGAGGACGTTGATGAAGAAGCTCAGGGCGTTTTGAATAGCTAATTCCATCTCAATCAACTAGATAATATATTGGAAGACAATATAAGTATTTCCGATATATTGATATACCTCTTATGCATTGTCTCTATTCGGTGTAGAAACCGATGAGTGAAAAGAAAACCTGTGGATGTTCCGGTTCAGCGAAGGGTCCTACTAAGGAGAAGGATGAGAAGAAGGGGTCTGTCAATACAGGTCAGACCTGTTGTGGCTGAACCTGAATTCTATCCTTATTGTGTACCTCTTTTTTTAGTCACTCTTTAGATCTTATCGCGCGCGTGAATTGAAAGAGAGAAATGCCGACCACGCACATAACATATTTAAATTCGTTAAATGATCAATCTATTGGTATGTCCAAGACAGACGAGTCTCTTGAGAGGCTCGTTTCTACGGGAAAGTGCAACTGTGTCAACGTAAAAGATTACGCTACGCAGCTCCGTAACCTCGCGAAGACAGATGCGGACCCGGTGGAGGCGAAGAAAAGGGGCAAGCTCTACAAGGCACTCGGCGACGAGACGCGACAGAGGATACTCAGTCTCCTCTTTTCACACGAGATGTGCGTCTGTGAACTCATCGTCGCGCTGAACATGACTCAACCCACAACCAGCCACCACCTACGGATACTAGAGGAAGCAAAACTTGTGCAGAGCAGAAAGGATGGGAAATGGGTCTACTACAGTGTCGCGGATCCGGAGCTTACGCGTCGGCTCATCGACATCAAGATGTTATAGTTCTAGTTGGGTGTTCTCTACTACCCAGCTTTGGTCATAGCAACTCTTCACCAGCCTCTATAATATCGCGCGCGCAGGTTGATAATTATGAACATAAAATAGGAGAACTAAATATATTTATATATTCGGATTTATAGATATGTAACATCTACATGCCATAATGAAGACTAAGGGAGAGTGAAAAAGAGGAAATGAGTGACCCGGTTGAAAAGGCGAGGGATTTCGCCAATGCAATTATAGATTCAGATGAATACAAGAGATTCGTCCAATGTAACAAGTCGCTCGAGGAGAACACTTCATCCAAGAGGCTACTTGCACAGTACCAAAGCAAGCAGAGAAGACTAAAGCTGGGTCGATTTGAGCCCGGTCTCATGGATGAGCTAAAGAACCTAGACGACAAAGTCGCAGTAGATGAGACTATACAGAACTTTAACAAGTCGAGAGCTGAGTTGACTAAGCTTCTAGTCGAGACTGACGACTTGATCAGTAAGAAGATTGGTAGACGCTTTGCATTCACTCAGGGAGGAAGCTGCTGTGGCTGAAAAGAGTAGTAATAATATCGTCCTCGCAAAGGCAGGAGAATTAGCTGAGGCCCTGATTTTGACGAGGGAATTCAAGGAGGGAAACGATAAGGGGTTCGCCCTCATCCTCGCCGAGTGTAATATGGTCATCGCCAAGGAGACAAGGATCAACTACGGCGCCCTTGGCAAGAAGCAGGGTAGTTGCTGCGGGTAAAACACGCCAGCAATAATTATTCCGATTA
>JBGPRA010000082.1:0-9624 GCA_041489375.1 Bathyarchaeia archaeon
GCTGAGCCAACGAACATACGCGTATCCCCCGCAGCTCTCGCGATATCTATGAGGTGTTTCTCGGTTAGCGCGTCGAAGACGGCAATTTCACCTCCATCCTTTTTGAGCGCCTCGATTCTGGTCTTAATCGAATTGACACCATTTTTAACGGTGTCGAATCCGACCAGGCCGACTTTTCTCTTACTCTGCACCCCTATAAGGGTGGAGATCCTTGCGGTCTTCGCGCCCAGCTCATCGGCGTACTCGGTCTTGTCGAGGGGTTTATTGTTTACATACTGCTTCCCAGCAAGAGTAGTGCGCTTATAGGTCGGGTAAGCAGGTGCGAAGAAGGTGAACTTGATCTTTGAAGCTTCCATGGCAGCGTCTAGCTCGGTCCCGATGTTGCCCCTGAGCGTGGAGTCGATCTTCTTGTATATCATCTCAACACCTAACTTCGTAAGTCTCTCGGTGGCGCGGTAAACTCGTAAGAAGGCATCCTCTTTCTTGAGCCCGCGGCTTTCAGTGTCCACGACAACGACGTCGACACAATCCAGTTTGGAGATTTCTTTTAGGTCTCCAATAAGGACTTCAACGGATAACCCCCAGTTCCTGTACTGAACTCCGGTGTCGAATGCGCCGGTTAGATCATCGGCTAGGACCCCAATCTTCAACCTTATCACTATTGTGATGGAGTGAAACAGCTAAAAATACCTTGGATATCTCCGTTCGACAACTGCGACTATAAACGATATTAATCGATGAAGGTGAGCACGAGCGAACGTCGAGACCCCAGAAGGGATCCATACCCATAGTCTATTAGAGGTCCCCCGAAGAGTGGAGGACGGTAAACGCCAACTTCAGGAACTAAAAGTGAGGCAGAAAAGATGCGGAGATACCTTTTTCTTATGGCTGTCGGGCTCATGATGAGGAAAGTCAGCTTGGGCTCTGACGCTGGCAAGGATAATGGATCCAGCTGGTCGATGAAGAGGATCAGCCTCTATTTGGGTCCACTATTGTTCATCATCTGTCTTTTGATTCCTAATGACGCAGCGATGAACGAAGCCGCGAAGACAGCGGGGATTAGCCTCGCAGCAGGACCGAAGTACGGACTCGGTGTGCTTCTCTGGACCGCCACCTGGTGGGTTTTTGAGACTACGAGCCTCGGCCTTGCTGCCCTCGTACCACCAATACTCTTTGGTCTCGTTGGACTTATGGTATGGAAGGATGCCCTTGCCCCATTCATGGATCCCCTCATCTGGGTCATTATTGTTGGATTCGTGTTCGCGAAGGCCTTCCAGATTTGGGGACTCGATAAAAGGGTTGCTTTGACCCTCGCCAGCGTGAGCAAGACAAGGAACCCAGCGCTCGCAGCGTTCTTTGTCGCCTGTTTACCTGTCTTCCTATTAACGGTCACGGGATCTATGACAGCGGCGACTAGCATCGTCTACGGCTTCGTTATCGCTTTCCTCCTCAGGCAGGGCTTCAAGCAGGGCAGCAGATACGGTTCCGGGACAATGCTCGCTCTCGGACAGGCTGCTACAGCCGGTAGCCTACTCTTCCTAACCAGCACAACAACGAATCTGATAGGTAAGAAGACTGTACTCGAGGCGACGGGGGTGAACCTCACGTTCGTTGACTGGTTCTATATTGGAACCGTCCATGCCGTCATCGGCTTGTTTCTAACATGGTTCATTATTTACAGGGTGATAAAGCCCGAGAAAGACGTGCTCCCATTCGACTCATCTACGCTAAAGAAAGAGCTGAAGGAACTCGGCCCAATCACAATGGGGGAGAAGATGACCATCGGGATACTCGTCTTCACGATCCTCCTCTGGCTCATCCCAGGTATGGTAGCCAACATCGCAGTCGACAACAAGGGTTTTGAGTCTCTAAGCACTCTGTTGGCCAAGGTGCTGCCCGAGGCTGCCCCTGCAGCCATCGCCATGTTTCTATTCCCTCTACTAAAAGTTGGGAACAGACCCCTCCTAAAGTGGGATGAGGTACTCAACGAGTCGATTAACTGGGATATAATCTTCCTCGTCGGAGGAGGCATCACACTGGGTCTCGGTCTTATGAAGAGCGGCTTCAGCAACTGGGTCGGGATAATCTTCAAGGGCTACATGGGCTCAGCACCCAACGAATTCGTTATCTTTGGCGCATGCTGTCTGATTGGGTTCCTGCTCAGTTATCCCGCGTCTAACACCGGTGCTGCCTCCGTAGCGTGCCCACTCGCCGTGTCACTATCCGCAGCCGCGGGCATCAACCCCATTGCACCAATCATCGGAACCGCTATAGCAACAACGATTCCTAGCACCCTCCCGAGTACGACCCCTGCCATGGCCATCGCTTACAGCTCGGGCTACGTAAAAATGAGAGACATGATCAAGGTAGGCATTATCGCGGACTCTATCCGATTCATCCTGCTCATTGTAATAGGGCTTCCATTGATCAAGTGGTTCTTGGCGATGAAAGGCATAGCTTGACCATTATCCAACAACTTTAATTTCCCAGATGTTTCGGTTAAAAGAGCTCCAGAGGACCATGTGATGTCGGGACAGCGGCTCAAGACGATAACTGTCGCGGGCACCTTCGACGTTATGCACAAGGGCCACTGGTTACTGCTGGACGAGGCGTTCAACGTCTCGGATAAGGTAATTGTTGGCATCACCACTGACCGATTCGCCGCCTCGATGAAGAAGCCTCATGAGATCGACCCATATGAGGTCCGCGTTGGGGATGTCAAGAAGTACCTCCAGAAGAAAGGTCTACTAAGGAGGGCGAAATTATTCCCACTCGACGACCCCTATGGTCCTTCTATTAATGAAGGCTACATTGAAGGAATACTCGTCAGCGAGGAGACTGAAGCACGCGCCGAGGAGATCAACCAGATCAGGGTCAAGAAGGGGGAGAAGCCGCTCCTAATCTTCGTCATGAAGATGATCCTTGCGGACGATGGAGTGCCCATCAGTAGCACACGTGTGCGTCGCCAGGAAGTCGACCGGTATGGCCGCCTCATCGGCTAACCCCAAATAGTTGAGAGCTCAATCTCTTAAGATACTAGATGCCTGATAATGTCATTTTACTTACGGGGTTCGAACCTTTTGGTGGGGAGAAGGTTAATCCGTCAATCCTAGCTTGCAGAGAGCTGGATAGTCGAAGATTCAACAACTGCAGTGTAAAGGTAGAGGAGGTCCCGCTCAGGTTCGAGGAGATAAGAGGGACCATTGAGACACTGATTGAAAAACATACGCCCGCTGCAGTGATCTGTACGGGTCAGGGCGGTGGCTCGTGGCTCAATCTGGAGAGGATTGCCATCAATGTTGCCGATGCGACTAGAGTTTCTTATAATTGTGGAGCCAAGCCGAGCGATGTCACCCTTATTGAGGGAAGCCCAGCTGCATATTTCACCAAGTTGCCAATAAGGAGGCTGCTCTATAAGATTAGGAAGGGCGGCGTCCCCGCGGAGATATCGAACTCAGCGGGTGCCTTCGGGTGCAACCAGATTTTCTACAACCTCATGGACTATACTGCTTCGAAGAAACTCGACATCCCTGCAGGTTTCATCCACGTCCCAAAGCTACCAGAACAGGTTGTAGAAACGAAGGAGCCTCATATGGCTCTAAGTCTCATCGTCAGGGGACTAGAGATAATATTGGAGGATATATCTGGGAACTTGTAGGATTACTGGCTCCTACCTTTGCCCGCGTGCGCAGGGAGTATCCAGTTCATCTCTGTGAACGATTAGGTTAACAATAGAAATATAAAAGCGGGTCAATAATATTAGGTTCATCTCCACTTTCAGGCGACTCTCCGCCCTCGGCAAGTAGCTCACGGTTTTATCCACGGATAGCAATGCCCAACTCAATGGGCGCCTCAGCCACGGCATTGCTCCCTCTGCACCCTGGGAAGGCTCCCCGATGGCTGTTCAGAAGAATGGTGGAACTGGCCCGCTGCATAACGGAAATTGTGATCGGAGAGTATGGTCAAGAAGGCTTAATGAACCGGCTGAGTGACCCTTGGTTCTTCCAGAGTCTGAGCTGCGTCCTCGGTTACGACTGGCACAGCAGTGGGACGACTACAGTCACCTGTGGGGCGCTGAAAGAGGCGATTGACCCAATGGAAACGGGTTTAGCAATCGCAGGTGGAAAGGGAAAGACATCGACGAAAGCGCCCATCGAGATCAAGGAGATGGGCGAGGCATTCGACCTAAGCGAGAAAAGCATAGAAAACCTAGTCTACAGCAGCAGAATGGCTGCCAAGGTCGATAACAGCCTCGTCCAGGACGGCTACCAACTCTACCACCACTGCTTCTTCTTCGACGAACGAGGGAAGTGGATAGTAATCCAGCAGGGAATAAACCAGAAGAGAGCCAACGCTCGCCGCTATCATTGGTCCATCAACCACAAGAGCTTCGTGGAGGAGCCACAGAGCTCAATCCTCTGTGATAGCCGCCTCCCCCACGTACTCAATATGACTAGTATATGCAGCGACGGGAATAGGAAAGCCTGTGTAGACCTTGCCAAGGAAAACCCCGAGAGGCTGCGGAGGACCTTCCTCGCCCCAGTACAGCCGAAGCAGAGTCGTTTGGACTACTGGGCCGGTATCCCTAATCAAGAGCAGCTCGTAATGCCCCGCAGCGTTAACTGGGACACCCTACGTGAGGTCTACGAGTTTCAGCCAAGCGGCTACGAGGAGCTGGTCGCCTTCAAGGGTGTCGGCCCTTCCACAGTTAGGGGTCTTAGCCTCATCGCCGAACTCGTCTACGGGGACCGGGCTAGTTGGGAAGACCCAGTAAGGTTCAACTTCGCCTTCGGTGGGAAGGATGGCGTCCCATTCCCCGTCAACAGGCGTGCAATGGACGAGGCCGTCGATATCCTAAAGTCAGGGATATCATCCTCGAATGTAAAGGATGAGGAGAAGATTCGCGCCTTCAGACGTCTCCGATCCTGCGTCCCTCCGATTCCAGAGTTCAGGCCTTAACAGCCTGATTGATAACGTAAGCAAAGTCTGATGGGGAAGCACCCGTTATCACTGTCTTTTTTGTCGAAAAGAATCCATGGATAACGCTCTCTATAGTCGCGAAGTCGACGGGAGAACCGATTAGTTGTACCTCGAGTTCCTCTAAGTCGGTCTCTGGCTGCATAAAGAAGTCACCTGTAAGCTGGAGAAACCTGATCTTCCCCGCTTTGACCTCAAGCTTAACCCTTAGGAGCTTGCCCCCAGGAACCTTGTACTCAAATCTCTTCACGAAGCTACCTCCTGTATATCCAATTTTTGCTCGCGTAGCGTTCCCTGAATTGTTTTACGAGCTCCTCCTCGTATGGGGTTAGATCGGATTTAGCGAGTTCTACGTCAAGGGCCTTTCTATACCCTATTTCCATGGCGTCTCTAACCTCGGGGAAACCTATCTGCCGTCCAAGTAGGCGCCTGATTGTCGTGACTCGGTCCTCAGCCTGCTGTATCATCTTGTCGCTCAGCTTCTCCTTGGAAATTTTTAATACCCCGAACATCTCACGGGCATTAAAGTCGACCAAGAGGGTGCCGTGGTGGAGGACGGCTCCGTATCGCCTGATCTGGGCGTTGCCGGATATCTTCTTCCCCGCGACGACGATATCGTTGATGGGCTTGAAATCGGCTTTGATACCTAGCACAGCAAGGGTCTCAATGATGCCCTGGCATAGGTAGTGGTAGGACTCGACGGGGTCGGTGCTGACGTGGGGGTCGTCCTCCTTTAGGATGACGCTGTATGTGATCTCTCCCCTCTCGCTGTTGAGGACAGCTCCCCCGCCGCTTATTCTTCTGTTCAAGTTGAAGCCGAACCGCTGGAGCGTCTTGAGGTTGACCTCGTCCTCGACACTCTGGAAGTAGCCAAGAGTGACTGCGCTCGGTTTCCACATGTAGAACCTGAGGGTGTCGGGGGCTTTTCCTTCTCCCCGGGCTTTGGCTATGACCTCGTCGACCGCCATGTTTGTGTAGGCGTCATTCACCTTGAGGTCCAAGAACCTTATGCTTCTCGGCAAGCTATTTCGAGTCTAGGATAAGCGAGGAGCGATAAAAGACGTTGGAGGATTCACCATTTGTCTATGTGGAGGACCTCGGAGACGGGGCGCCTAGGACGAGATGGCGGATCCTGGTCGGGATAACCGATGGGTAACATCGCTACTGGCTTAACTCCCCTTGGTATTCCAAGCGCAGCGGCAGCCATACCTTCGTCGAAGGCGCCTATCCAGCATGCGCCAAGTCCGTTATGGGTGGCTGTGAGTATTATATTCTCTACTGCAGCTGCAGTATCCTGTAGGCAGTACAGGGTAGTCCCTCTATCGCCGTATCTGGGTGCTGTCCGGGCGGGGTCTGCACATACGACTATGACCAAAGGGGCGGTTGCAATAAATGATTGGCCGTGTGCGGCCTCGACAAGCGCCTCCTTTTCATCTTGGTCCCTGACGGCTATGAAGGCCCAAGGCTGCATATTTCCAGCGCTTGGTGCGCGAATCGCGGACTTGATTAGAATCTCGATATCTTCATCGGTCAGGCCTTTTGGCGCGAAGGAGCGTATACTCTTCCTCTTCAGTATGGCTTCTGGTATCTCCAAAACTTCACCTGTGATGGTTTCGGTTCGGTGGTTTATATCGGCTTCTTCCTAAGTCGCCTCGACGTGTAGAACATGAGGATGATTGCTCCAACTAAGGTAATCGCTAAAAATATCATAGTGGGATCGATCCAACTCGCCTGAATTCCACCAGCGATCTCGGTTGATGTGACATAGATGTTTGAAGATACTATCCTCTGTCGGGTTTCGACGCTGAGGGTTGTGTACACTTGTTTGTGTATCTTCAACGCTGTTACGACAGTGGGGGTGTATTGGGGGGCGTTCTGGATCGTCTGCATTGGGTCGTCGTAGTTTGTGAGTGTTAAGTCTACTGGTATCCAGCCCCATGGGGGTGTGTAGACCATCGCCCAGCCGTGCCACCCGATCCCCTTCTCAGATATGGTCAGGTGACCGTCCCACACGGTGTCAGTGCTGTCGATGTTTGAGCTTAATACAGCACCTATCTCGAGGTAGGCTGGGATGTCGAGGCTCCGAAGCATACTTATTAGTAGTATGGACTGGTCGTCGCAGTCGCCTTGCCTCTGCGTGAGAGTCTTGTCAGGGTAGAGGGGTATCTCATGGCTTAGGTAAGTCACATTTGCCCTGAACCATTTGACTAGACGTGTGAGTTTACCAAGTACTGTAGTCTCCTTATGGGTGATGTCTTTCGCTATCTTGGCGATCTCGGTGTTATTCGACCAGAAGGTCTCAGTAGTAATTGTGTACTCTGAGACAAGAGCGGTGGGGATATCAGAAATTACCCCAGCTTTCGATGCGTCGAACTGAGGCTTTGCCATACCGGAGGAGGTTATTTGGAAGATGACTGTGTAAGTTAACTTACTATTTGCAGGAATTGTGAGACTAAGGTTTGGTTCCGCTAAGGGGTTGCCGTCCTCGTCTGTGTAAGTGGGGCCTAGAGATGGTGAGGATGAGGTGACAGTGACTGTCTGTGATTGACTATTAATGAAGAGCGGGACGGCGACATCGTCCCTCTTGAGTGTGATGGCGGTGGCGCCTTTGTTTTCGAATGTGTAGGTTATCGTGTACTTGTATTGTGTCGCCGCTTGGGCGGACACTATCTGCATTAGAAGGATTAGGATGAGGAAAAGCGGTATGGCTTTATTGACTCTCAACTTGGACTCCTTCTTGGATTCGGACGCGCTGCTTAAACAGTTTACTAAAGGGGGGGTTAGCCCTTCGGAACCTTTTCCCAATCATTCATGAAGATACGGAGTCCCTCATCGGTTAACGGGTGGGTTAGCATCTTCTCGATGATGTCGGGGGGGATCGTGGCGACGTGAGCTCCTAGCATCGCTGACTGTGTCACATGGCGGGGATGCCTGATGCTCGCGACTATTAACTTGCTGGGTAGGTCATAATTGTTAAGTATCTGCATTACCTCGCCGATGACCTCCATGCCTTCATGTCCCCTGTCGTCGAGGCGCCCCACGAAGATACTGACGTAGGTAGCTCCCGCTTTAGCGGCTAGGAGGGCCTGATTCGCGGAGAAGACGAGGGTGACGTTGGTCTTTATGCCGAGCTTGCTAAGCACCCTAACTGCCTTGAGTCCCTCTGCGGTCATCGGTATCTTGACTACTATGTGCTCCCCGTAAGCAGCGAACTTCTTCGCCTCGGCGACTAGGTCATCCGCTGTGGTACTGCAGGCCTCGACGCTTATTGGCCCCTTCACCACTTCGGTGATTTCCTTGACTATGTCCTCGAATCGGCGACCACACTTTGCGATTAGGCTTGGGTTTGTTGTCACCCCGTCGACTACGCCTATATTATAGTACTTCCTGATCTGGGCTATGTCGGCGGTGTCTATGAAGAACTCCAATCTGGATCCCGTGTTGTTCTCCTAGTTGTGCCGTTTTTGGATAACCCTTTCGGCGCGACGGGTAGGGGGTATTTAAACTGGCCCGTTGAATCGATCTGTGATTGAAATGATAAGGAAGCAGCCCTTTGGGAGTACCGGACACAACAGCTCAGCCACCATCTTCGGCGCAGCGGCGCTGAGTCGAGTCACACAGGAGGTTGCGGACAAGACTCTCAATCTCCTGGATAAGTATAGTCTCAACCACATCGACGTCGCTGCGAGCTACGGGGATGCTGAGTTACGAATAGGCCCCTGGATGGAGAAGCGTAGGGGAGACTTCTTCCTTGCTACCAAGACTGGTATGAGGAACTACGCCGACGCGAAGACGGAGTTCCATAAGTCACTAAAGCGCCTCAGGGTCAAGGGTGTCGACCTCATTCAGCTCCACAACCTAACTCACCCCGACGAGTGGGAGACCGCGATGGGCGTTGATGGTGCGTTGAAGGCGCTGAAGGAGGCGAAGGAGCAGGGACTTATCCGATTCATCGGTGTCACTGGTCACGGCCTTTTCGCCCCCAGCATGCATATAAAGAGCCTAAAGAAATACGACTTTGACTCCGTCCTCCTACCTTGGAACTACATCCTCTACAAGGATGAGCGTTACAGGAGGGAATTCGACTCCCTGCTGAAGACGTGCAGGGATAAAGGTGTCGCAGTCCAGACCATCAAGTCACTAACGAGAGGCCCGTGGGGGGAGAAACAACACACTGCCGAGACCTGGTACGAGCCCTTCGAAGAACAGGGAGACATTAACTTAGCCGTCTCCTGGATTCTCGGACAGGGCACCATCTTCCTAAACACAAGCGGTGACGTGAGATTGCTTCCCAAGATTCTGGAGGCTGCGAGCTTGAACGCACCAAAGCCGACCGACGCTGAGATGGAGGACTTATCTAAGAGGACACACATGTCCCGCCTCTTCGTAGGATGACGTGCGCGCTAGGCAGTTAAGAAATTCCCATGCCCCGACAATCGATTCATAAAATGCCCGCTCTGCCCAAGGACTTTGTTAGCTGCATCAGATGCAGAAGCGGGTAGCGGAGGCTGCTGCTGATCGGAGCGGAGCGGATCGACCCTCCGTTTTCCTAGCCGCGCCTATACGTATAGCAGCATCCGCACCCGATCCGATCCCGATCCGCTTAGCCGATCCGAATCAGCTATCCCGGGTGGCAGATGCTCATCA
>JBGPRA010000083.1:0-9509 GCA_041489375.1 Bathyarchaeia archaeon
CATCAGTCGCGCCTCGCCGGCATGATGAATATAATAGGTCTGGTTAGCCCTGTTTTAAACTATCCAGAAGCGGTTACTCTTGGCTCCAATTCTCTCAAAGCCACATGTGTTTCAATTCGACCTTTCCCTTCTACAATACGTGCCCTCTCAGGGTTTAGTTGTTCCAATATTCGGTGTATTAGGCTGTTCGGAAACCCACACAGGCAACATCTTCTTGAAGGGCACCCACCACCCCGTCTTAAGATTGTAAAACCAAGCCTCATCCAGGTCCTTCAGTAGCCTCTCAGTGATCGCTGCCACTTGTGGGTAGTACTCGTTTTCAACCTCGAGGCTTGAGGCCATTACAGGCACTGCATTGTTGGGGTAGTCTTTTATGCGATCCTTCAGGGTTGTGCAGGTCATGTCGAAGGTCTTAACGACCCTATTACCATGCTCAATGACTGGAACGAATGGGTAGGACCTGCAGATTGCAGGGCGGTAAGCATGCATGAAGCAGCCGCCAAGCTTCCTGTGAGGGCATGAGTTCAGGCGCATCTGATAGGCAATTATCTTGAAATTTAGGTCTCTTGGGTTTTTCCCGATTCCGTAACCTGGTCTTACATGATCTTTCCTGAAGAGATCTACCTCCTCTGGGAGGAGTGGCAGCCCCTTGCGAACCCCCTGTCTCTCAATAAGAAGCCGATTGCAGCAGACCCCGCAGTTGATGCATTGGTAAGTAATAGGCTCTGGCAAAGCTTGTCAAAGATTCTGGGGCTCTCCGGATTTAAATAGCGTATAAAGAGAGAGCCATGCGCGTAAAAGAAACATATAGCCCTTAAGTTTTATCCGGGGAATTCGTTGGTGCCGCTGGTGTGATTTGAACACACAACCCCTCGGTCTTCAGCCGAGCGCTCTCCCAGGCTGAGCTACAGCGGCGCGACAAAGACTACGCTGGGGGAGTTGATATAAAGATTTTCGTCAGTTCAAGCTTTCCCAAACTTCAGCAGAGGGAGATTCCTCTCTGCGGCCTCGAGGGTGGAGACTATCTGCCTCTCATCGAATCCAGCCCCCCTCAGGACTCTTCCAATCTCTTCCAAGCCATTGATTTCCCCTGCGCCTTCGATGCACCTCACTATCCTACGCGCGTCGTAGTAGCCCACGGAGCTCCTTAGCTCCCTGTAGAGCGCTCGCTTAAACAGTAGGCCCATCAAGATCTTCCTCCCTGTGCTCTCTCCTAGCAATTTTTTGCTCCACCTTCCCCAGTGCGAGAAGCAGACCAAATATCAGAGCTTCTGGCCTCGGCGGGCACCCCGGCACGTAGACGTCCGTCGGGATGACGGCATCCACGCCGCCAAGGACGGTGAAGCTGTCGTGGCATATCCCACCCCCGCAGGCGCAGTTACCGATCGCTACCACGAGCTTCGGATCAGGCGCAGCCTCGTAGGCGTTCTTTAAAGTCTTTAGTGACTGCCTCGTCACCGGTCCCGTCGTAAGCAGGATATCGGCGTGCTTAGGCGAGGAGACCAACTTGATTCCGAACCTCTCCACGTCGAAGTAGGGCGTCAGTGTGTCCACGACTTCTATGTCGCAGCCATTACAACCTCCTGTGTTGACGGGAAATACCCATGGGCTCCTACCGAGCCCCCTAATCCTCTCTAGCTTCTCCTTCAGCTTCGAGTCAGCTTCCATACCTTGCCCCCCTATAAGCCTCGGCTGATGCCTCGCTCCACTCCCGCCGCCTGCAATCCGGGCACAGCGAAACCATACCCCTTAGCCCCTCATCGTAGACGTCACCCAGCTCCGAGTACTCCGCGGCAGTCTCCTCGAGAACCCTTCTAGTAGTGAAATATGTCCCGCAGCTCCCACACTTGACTCGGAGCAGCTGAAGCTCGACCTCTAGGTCCTTCTTAGTAGTCGAGGCGAGTTCGAACTCATCCGAGAATCTGTAGGCGTCGACTGGGCACACCTCCTCGCAGAGCCCGCACATGATGCATCTGCCGTAGAAAAGCCGGAGTGTCCAGACTCTGTCTTTCTCCTCGACGGTCAGGGCGTTGGGAGGGCAAGTCTTAGCGCAGGCCCCACATCCTATGCAGGCGTCGAAGTCGAGAACCGGTCTCCCCCGGAGCCCCTCGGGTGTAGGTGTAGTCTCGGCTGGGTAATTGAGGGTTACACGACCCCTCTTAATCCCAATCCTCAGCAACTTCAAGATCCCGCTCAATAAGCACCCTCCATGAGGCCATTGTTCGTGACGATCCTCGATATGCCGGTCTTATCGTCGACTACGATCATCCTCTCCGTGCACGAGATGCAGGGATCGACGCTCCCTATGACTACGGAAGCGTCTGCCAGCGTCTCTCCGACAAGCATCAGGGGAGTGACGGGCAGGTTCGCGTACGTCGGGGCCCTCACGCGCCATCTGTAGACCGTATCCTGCCCGCCTGTTATCATGTAATGAACATCCGTCCCCCTAGGCCCCTCGACTAGGCCCACCGAGGTAACGTCGGGCGGAATGTAATCCATGGGGATGTGGACTGGACCGCTTGGGAGCGACTCTAGCGCCTGCTTGATTATCTTCAACGACTCAATAGTGTCCTGAGCCCTGACGATGGTCCTAGCCAGCACATCGCCTCCCGGTTGTATGGGCGTCTTGAACTCGAAGTTTGGATAAGCCTCGTATGGGTAGTCCCTCCTAGCGTCAATGTCGACGCCGGATGCCCTCGCCACGGGTCCCATGACGGAGTACTTCAAGGCATCCTCCCTCGAGAGATAGCCGACGCCCTTGAGCCTAACTTTCAGGGTGGCTATATTGAGTGCGGCGTCTAACAGCTCCTCATACTCGGTTAGGACCTCCGAGACCTCCCGTATGGCCCTCTCCCTCTTGTCCTCCCTTATATCCCTCCTGACGCCGCCGGGGACGATCATACCATACTGCTTCCTGTTGCCTGTTAGCAGCTCGGCCAGGAACATTATCCTGTCCCTGACTCTCCAGAACTGCATGAGGCCTGAGTCGAAGCCCACCATGTGGGTTGCTACCCCGAGCCAGAGGAGGTGGCTGTGCACCCTCTCCAACTCGAGCATTATGACCCTGATCCACTTTGCCCTATTAGGTGCCTCGAAACCGGCCGCCCTCTCAAGCGCCTGGGTGTAGGCTTCCGAGTGGACGGATCCGCATATGCCGCATATCCTCTCTGCTATGAAGGGCACCGTCTCATAACTCATCCTCGTCTCAGCGATCTTCTCCAGTCCCCTGTAGTTGAAGCCCGCTCTCAGATCGACGTTGGCTATTCTCTCCCCGTCGACGTGGAACCTGAAGTAGATCGGTTCGTGGATGGCGAAGTGGTATGGGCCGTAGGGGACGACATTGAAGGAGCCTACCTCCTTTGGTGCCTCGAATGGGAAAGTAGCCTCGGCTTTGTATGGCGGTGGTGCCTCGATCTTGAAGTCCTTCCTCAGGGGGAATAGGTCCTCTGGCCAGTCATCCGAGGTGAGCAGCTTCCTCGGGTTGGGATGGCCTACGGGGTTCAGTCCCAATGTCTCCTTTACCTCTCTCTCATACCAATCGGCGCAGGGGACGAGGGGAGTCACAGATGGGAAGGATTCGTCCCCCCTAGGCGCTTTCGCTCTTACTACCAGTATGATTCCCCTATTGTACCAGCCAAGAACGTAATCGACAACGAACTGATTAAGCGAGTCAACGAAGTCTGTCCCAGCCATCGTTAGGAACTGGCCATCCAGATTATTATGCAAGAAGTCGATTACAACCGGTAATTTCTCCCTTCTAAGCTCAACTAGGAACAGTTTATCCCGAACTTCACTGACCCCAAGGATTACATCCGGGAACCTCTTCCTCAGCTCATCAATAGCGATGTCAGCCGTTTTTCATTCACCTCAGACCAGGGAACAGAAATGAGAGCGTCAGAACCACGGACGCGAAGATCAGCACGAATGCGTAGAACCTCGACGCCTCAAGGAGCCTATATCTTGCGTTGAGGGACTCCGCTAGGGAAACCAGTAGGGTGCATAGTAGTAGGCTTATGATATATACAACTACTACCGCAGCACTGAACCCCATCCCCGTCACGTCAAGTGGTATCAGGGGGGAGATGTAAAATTTAAAGACCGAGAATAAGGCGAGACTCCTCACGTACTGACCAAACTTTAAAGTGGCCAAAGGCGCCCCGCTGAACTCCATTAAAGCGCCCCCAGATAGCTCCGACTCCGCCTCAGCAACATCGAAGGGCACCCGCCCACTCTCAGCAAGGAGGCTCAATAGGTAGGCTAGAGCGGCCATCGCGAGGAAGACCCCGAGAGTCACGCCACGTGAGGAGTCGTCGAGAGTTGAGGAACTCTTGAAGAGGATGAGTGACGTGAGTGAGACTATAATCGACGGCTCGACGAGCGTCGCTAAGATTACCTCCCTGGAGCCGCCGACCACTCCGTAGGGGTTCCTGCTCATGCTCCCTGCGACGGCGAAGACGAACGCGGAAAGAACCGCAAGTTCTATGAAAATGACTCCCCCCTCCTCGAGGGGTGACTGTGGGGTCACCGTCGAGATTGTGGCGAACATCGAGATAGAGAGGATGAACATGAGCGCCGGTACAACCTGAAGAAGAGCTCCGCCCCCCTCAGGTAGGATGGTCTCTTTGTGGAAGAGCTTGACGAGGTCCCGCCATGATTGGGTGATCGGTGGGCCGATCCGGTTCTGGAGCCTCGCGGTTATCTTCCGACGTAAACCGTCGATTAGGGGTGCTACGAGGATCGCAAGCAAGATGTTAACAATTAGTATCGGGACGTTCATAGCATCACTCCTAGAATTGCCAGGATAGCCAAGACAGCAACCAGAATCAATGGATTGATTTTTTCGAGTGCCTTTGTAGTCTTCTCATCGGGGATAGTAATATCATATAGGGGTTTGAATATCTCTTTCCAAGAAGTGAATATCTCCCCGTGGGACCCCTGGGTATCTTCAACCGAGGCATAGCCCATTGTCCACGACTTTCTCTTAGCCTGTTTTCCGCGAGCCATTGTTAGCGCAGAAAGCAACGCCGCAACGAGTAATAATAGCAGGATGTTGTTGAAGGTCTCAAAGTTTGGAAATTCCATCCCTGTCACAAAGGAGAACGTGGATAGTGGTAAAGCCGGTGCTAAGGCAATAATGACATTGACCGCCGAGGTCAGGGCAATTGCATATTTCATTGTTCTCAATGATGCAACGCCACTCCGTGAAGGGCCTTCGAATACAAGGGTGTAGCTCCTGAATGAGGCTGCAAGCGTAGCGGCAGCAGCGAAGATCATGGCGCAGCCCAGAACCACGAATTGGGTAGCTCCCCTAACCCCCATCTGCATGAAGATCTCCGCGCTAATGCTCACAAGTGAGAATAGCACGAGGTATGTGGCGAGAGTCGAGACGGACTCCACCCAGATCACCGAAGAAAGCCCACCAAACTCAAACATCCCCTCAGCCTTCTCGGAGAGGCTCCCATGTATTTGGTTAATCATCGTGAGACTTAGGACGCAGGGGAACAGAAGGTAGTAGAAGAGCGCATTTAACTGATTTGTCGAGGCAGACGCGAGGAGCAATCCGAAGGCCACTTGATGGATTGATGAGAAGAGATCGGTGAATCGTTTACAAGTCATGCACTGGAAGACGCCTATGATCACCGTAATGGTGCCAAGGAGGAGCAGCAAGGGCACTATAGAGGTGTATTCCACCTGATTCGTTGAGAGCTGGGTCACTGCTACTAGTGAGACAAGTATTCCCACTGACTTGTGGCTGGTGTACAGGTCGGGTAGCAACTTCTGGAAAGGTACGGCTCCAACTAACAGAAGGATAAGAGGAGCCACGGCATAGTTCTGTCCGAGGAACTTTAGGGAAAGGGTCAGAAGGAGGGCAACCATCGCATAGAGCCCTATCCTCCCCTGGCTACGCTTCACTGATGAGAAGACTACGAGTAATAGTGTCAGAGCGATAAGGGTCAAATCCATCCCGAGTGGCGCCGTCCCAATTAGCGCAACCAACGAGATGACCAGGGCTTCGTTTGCTGGATCAACTAGGAGAATCAGAGAAGCTATGATGACTAAGTACTGCGTGAGCTGCAGGGGGGAGACGCCTATTAGACCAAGCGCAATAAGTAACGTCCCGATCACCGCAAGGAGTATTCTGGAAGCCCTTTTGTTGAAGAAGAAGGTTATAGCAGGGACGACTAGTAAAGCTTGATAGAGCAGACCCATCCACCACCTATCCGTGAATCACCCTCTTCTCCAGGAGTAGTTTCACGGCTTCGCTCTTCGACTTCTCGACTTCCTCGTACTCCTCGAATAATATGGCTCCAGCGGGACAGAGCTCCACGCAAGCTGGAGGCAGATCATCTCTCGCCCTCTCCTTACATAGATCGCATTTACTCATGAACCCCTTCACTGGATCAACGTCAGGTACACCGAAGGGGCACGCCGCGACACAGAGCTTGCAGCCCACGCACCTGTTTGGCCTGAGGCGGATGGGGCCGTCTGGGTCTCTATAGATAGCGCCTGTTGGGCAGATTTCGACGCAGATCGGTGTGGCGCAGTGTAGGCAGGTTATCGGTACGAGGATGCCATCGCTTGTCTGGATAACCTTGGAACGGGGCTTCGTATTAATGAACTCGCAGACCTTCTCACAGAGCTCACAGCCTATGCACTTCTCCATGTCCACGATCTTCACCTTGGTCAATGTATCACCTCAATCCGTGTCTCTCAGACGCTTGTCGACCCAGGAGGCTGTCTTTAAGCCCGTCTGGAATGCCCTCCCCACTTTGCTTATTCCGGTTGTCACGTCGCCGGTTGCGAAGACCTTCGCCTTTGACGACATGTACATGTTGTTGACCTCTATGCCCCCCCATCTCAGGGTCTTGACATCCTGGGAGGTCCTACTTGTGGGGGGAGTCGGTATCTGTCCTATCCCCACAACTATACTATCGACGTCCTCGATTATCCTCTCGGTGCCAGGGATCTGCTCCATCTTGAGAACTATCCCCCCTCTCACGTCGGCGTTGACGCTTATTATCTCCACAGATTTGACGCTTCCCTCGCCGAGTACCCTCTTTATGACAGCCCTTTCCGTGTGGGTAACCCCCTTCCGCTTGAGCCTGTTTATCTCATAGCTACCCGAGGGAGCGTCCAGGCCATTCTCTATCGATATCATATTGACCTTGCGTCCCTCCTTTGTAGCCTCGAGGGCTGCGTCGACTGCGACGAGGCCAGACCCTATCACTGCCACATTTTGACCGAGCTTGATCTTCTCGTTTTCAGCGATGAGTGAGAGCTCATAGGCTCTGCTCCTGAAGAGGTACTCGAGGGCGGAGTGGATATCCTTTAGGCCGGAGCCCTCGGCGGGAAGGTTCCTCGAACCCCAAGTCCCTGTCGCGATTATGGTAGCGTCAAAGTCGTCCACGATTTTATCAAGATCCACGGTTTCCTTCACGAGGCTGTCGCCGAGGAGTTTGTCCCCATCGGCAACAACCTTGCATGAGGTCTTTATATCTACGCCGAATCTCTCTTCGAGCTCCTTACAGCCAAGGAGAACTCTGCTGCTCGGTATCCTCATCTCTGGTATGCCGAAGACCATTATGCCCCCGGGAAGTGGTAGCCTCTCGTACACTGTGACTCCATATCCCTTGCAAGCGAGATAACCGGCGGCCGCAAGCCCTGAGGGGCCAGCGCCTATTATCGCGACCCTCCTACCGATGCTCCTAGCCGGTTTCTCTTCCACACGCATGAAAGCGAAGTGCATGAAGTCGGCGGAGCCCACGGGAATCATATTGGCTTCTGGTTGGAGGTACTTAAGGTAAACGAAGAACTATGTACTCGAAAAATACTAAGAGTTGAGGGCACTGTGATTTATTTATGTTTAAGAGTGTATTCGAGGAGCTGGGGAGTGAGGTATCCGGCGAGATAGCCTTCAACCACGTCGCGGAGATCACACGCTACCACAGGATTCAGGTGAGCCCGGGAATCAGGGCTGCTGTCGACTACACAGCAGAGACGCTGCGAGGGTACGGCCTTAGCGTAGAGATCAGGCGATACAAGTCAGATGGGAAGGCGCTCGCTTGGAGCAGCCCCATGTTTAAAGAATGGAGCTGTGAGGACGCTGAGCTGAGGCTCATCGAGCCAGCGAGCGAGGCACGTTTCCTCGCCAGGTTCACTGAGAATAAGATGAGCATCATCCAGCGTAGCCTCCCGACACCAAAGCAGGGTGTAGAGGCCGAGGTCGTCGTCCTCAGGAATGGAGAGAGTGACACTGACTATAAGGGGCTCGAACTGAGGGAGAAAGTCGTTCTCACCGATGGCGACATCTCTAGGGTCCGTGAGCTCGCTGTAGAGAAGCATGGGGCCATAGGCATCCTCTACGACGGCATGTGGGTCAGGGAGCCGAGCCTCAAGGAGGGTGAACTCGATGACGCACTAAAATACACAAGCTTCTGGTGGTACGGGAACGATAAGCCATGTTGGGGCTTCGTACTCACCCCGAGAACTGGGCGCTGGCTGAGGAGGCTCATTGAGAAGAGCAAGACACCCATAAAAGTGAGTGCCAGGGTCGACTCGAAGCTCTACCCAGGAGAGATGGAGAACTGCGTCGCCACGATACCCGGAGAGTCGAGGGAGATGGTCGTCGTAGTCGCCCATATATGTCACCCTCAGCCGAGCGCCAACGACAACGCCTCCGGATCTGGCACCGCGATGGAGGCCGCGAGAGCACTCCAGAGGCTAATAGTCACCGGGAAGTTGGCGAAGCCTAGGAGGAGCATAGTCTTCACCCTCGTGCCTGAGATGTCGGGTACCTACCCATACCTCGCTGAGAATGAGGCGAAGATACCTGACATGGTTGCGGCGCTCAACCTCGACATGGTTGGGGAAAACCAGAACCTCTGCGGGGGTCCACTGATTGTGGAGAGGACGCCGGAGTCTTGCCCAAGCTACGTCAACAGCTTGATGGAGGCAATCTACGACTCCGTGAAGTCGGAGGCGAAGAACCTCGGGGGCACAGCGAGCTACGCTCTATTCAAGCATGCCGTGACGCCTTTTAGCGGAGGGAGCGACCACTACGTCTACTCCGACCCCACCGTAGGTGTGGCGTGCCCGATGATTATCCAGTGGCCCGATAAGTTCTACCACACGAGCGCGGACACCCTCGACAAGGTCGACCCGGAGATGCTCAGGAAGGTAGCGCTGATGACGGCTACATATGCCTACTTCATAGCCAATGCGGGATCTAGAGAGGCGCTGTGGATCGCCTCTGAGACGGCGTCGCGTGAGAAGCGTGCCCTCATGCAGAAGACTCAGGGAGCAATTACGGCGGCATCAAATGGGGACGCTGAGGCGGCTTCTGAGGAGCTGCGTAAATTGAGAGGGCGTGTCGACTACTGGATGAAGAGAGCAGCCGAGGCTGTGAGTTCTACTAAACGTCTAGCACCCGATGACAAGCAACTCGAATCAATTATCAAAAAGCTGGTAACAGACATCGAGGCAACTGCCAGATCCGAGGGAAAGAGAGC
>JBGPRA010000084.1:0-9318 GCA_041489375.1 Bathyarchaeia archaeon
AAACCCTGCAGCGACATCACGGACAACACCATTGAACTCCTACGGGACGCCGTGAAGATGCAGATGGGCAAGGGATTAGACCAAGACTCCGAGATGATGGAGAAGGTCAAGAAGAAGACCGAGGAGCGGCTACTGGCCAACCAAAAGAAACGGGAGGAATTTGAGAAGCAACTTGAGCAGTTAAAAGCCCAGACGATGATGAAAGCCGTCGAAAGGTTTCTTGAAGGGCAAGTGGAGGAGGAGATCCTCAGGGAAATCGAGATCTCAGGTGAGATGGAGGGGTTAAAGGAACAGGTTGAGCAGCTCGACGCAGAACCTCACGCAATCAGTCAAGAGGATTTCGACGAGGCCCTCAGAGACCTCGAGCGTAAGGGTCTCCTCGACGGTAGGAGCAGGGGCGTAGTAATTACCAGCAAGGGCGCTCAGATACTTGGCAGGGGCTTCCTTAGTCGAATACTCATGAACCTCGCCAGAAAGGGTTTAGGCGCTCACCGTATCGAGGACGTCGGCCACGGTCCTTGGCTTGCCGCAACATACCGCCCATACGAGCCAGGGGACCCCTATGACCGCATAAACATCGAGAGGAGCCTCATGGCTGCAATAGAAAGGGGGGGAGGTTTCCGCGAGATGAAGACCAGCGACTTCCGCATACATGAAAGCCGTCATGCTACCGAGGTCCACTTCGGTGTCCTCGTCGACCAGAGCGCCTCGATGAAAAAGAAGGGAAAGATGGAGTCCGCTGTTGAGACGGCTCTGGCTCTATCGGAGTTGATGCGCTTAGAGTTTCCCGAGGACAGGCTCAGAGTCTACGCCTTCAGCGAGGAGACGAAGATGGTGGAGCCCTACGAGCTCCCTGGTGTCACCGTCCCGCAGCAATTCACCGATATTAGGAAACCCCTACGTGCGTTCCGCTTAGCTGTCGCCATGGAGCCCGGCAACAAACAAGCCCATCTCATCACCGACTCCGCCCCAAACTTCCTCGACGACGAGTTCGTCGGTTTTAAGAAGGCGATGGAGGCCTTGATCGAGGAAGTCCGTCTCTATCGCCTCCACGACATACTCCTAAACGTCGTTATGCTCGACGACGACCCTGAGCTCCGAGAAATGGCGAAGCGCATAGCGCAGGTGAATAATGGGCGCGTCTTCTTCGCAGATCCAAAGAACCTTGGCGAAGCCCTCGTAGAGGACTATCTCTTAGCGAAGAAAGAGATCCTGAGTCTCTGAGCTTATTACAAGCCCCACGAATATTCCATCCTAAGGTATGATTCATGAATCATCGAGCAACTACAATAGTTACAGTTGAGCTCGAGCTGGATGTTTTTGATTCTCTTTAAAAACTGTAGACAGCTAATGAGTCACCTCTACGATTTGATTAGAAAAATCAGCTGTTTAGTGTTTTTTTATCGAAATGCGCGCGCGCCGGTTGAAATATCACCTATTTTCTGTAAAGAGCATTTGATTACCGGTATAATCGGTAAATATCGGTAAAACGAGCTTAAAATCCAAAATGAAAAATACATTATTTACTAGTCTTTAAGCGCACACGAGCTCAGTTTTTATTTCATCAAGATTCTTTGTCATAAATGTATTTAGTTTGTTACGTCGATTTTAAAAATGTGGTTTCTTTGTATTAGACATGATTAATTTATTAATCGAGATTTCGCTCCCCGTCCCCACTTTAAATAAAAATCGCCAAAAAAGTAGGTTTCCCATCCATAAAACTCTTTTAAGGAGGAGTGTAGCGGAATCAAATGGCGGGGGTGGTTGCGAAACTAATTGAATAATCTTAAAATTATTGATACACTCCCTACCCCATATTTTTGAGGCGCGCGCACATTCACGTCATAGTGAAAGTTAGTTGGATTAAAATTTAACCACTCTCTGCAGCGCTTTGTTAAGTTTTGTTATTATGCTGCACAGTTATGACTACATTTCCCTTGACAACATCGTCTGCTTGATCGCTGCGTTCCTTGCCTCCAATGTACATCTTCGCCTCCATCACCTATTCTGAAAAGAAGGTAAAAACTACTGTGTATGGTCATAATCTTTTCCTTCATAGCGCGCGCCAAATTCTACATTCAAGCTAGCGCATGCGAATTACCGACAAACCTGAAAGTGGTTTTTTCTTAAGTCGTAAAGAAGATTCATCAATGAGTCTTCTGGTGGAAATAGTGTTTCACCAATTCAACCACCACAAAGTAAAGCAGCAGTATGCCAAAGATGAGTGATAGGAGAAATGGAGTCGGTGGAGAGAATTCAAATACTGTACCGAACGGCGAGTATGGTAATAGGACCGTCAGGAGACCGAATACCACCGACGATACAATAAGAATTCCGCTTGGTCTACTCTTGTAAAACCTCCCTTTTGTTCTTATTGCGAAAGTCACAATGATCTCCGAGAGCGTCGACTCGATGAACCAGCAAGTCCTAAACAAAGCAATATTGGACCCGACCAAAAATAATGTGATGCCTATAGTTACGAAGTCGAAGACAGAGCTTATTCCACCAAAGAACTTGGCAAAACTACTTATCAGATTAATATCCCAGTTCCTAGGTTTGACCAGTTCCTCCTCATCCACCCTGTCAGTTGATATCGATAGCAAGGGACCGTCACTAATCAGGTTAGTGAGAAGTACCTGAATGGGAAGCATAGGTAAGAAGTTCAGCATAACCGAGATTATTGCAAGCGTAGCCATGTTCCCCACGTTGGCAGATATCGTATTCAGGATGTACTTTGTCGTATTACTGAAAGTGGTTCTGCCCTCAATGATTCCTCCAGATATAATGTCCAAATTTGGTTGAGTCAATATTATGTCAGCCGCTTCTTTAGCAATATCTACACCACTATCTACTGAAATCCCTACGTCGGCGTATCTTAACGCAGGGGCGTCGTTGACGCCGTCTCCTAAGTAGCCTGTCACGTGATCATGCTTGCTGAGAAGAGACACTATCCTTGCCTTGTGTTCAGGTGTCAACCTTGCGAAGACATTCGTCTTCTCCACAGCTCGCTCGAGTTGCACATCATCCATCGCATCGACATCTTGTCCTAACAATATTTCCTCTGCGTCGATACCTACTTCCTCAACGATGGTCTTTGCGACGATTGGGTTGTCCCCAGTCAGTATTTTGACTTTTACTCCAAGCTTATGGAACTGGTTGATGGATTCTTTGGCTGTCGCTTTCAAGGGGTCCTTGAAGCATAGGAATCCGAGAAGTGTCATGTCGTTCTCTTCGTCTTTATTGTAGTCTGGCTTCTCTTCGACATCTTTTATTGCGACACCGATGACTCGTAAGCCTTTCCTGAAAAACATTTCAGAGGCTTCCTGAACCTTAGCCGGATCAAGCTTGACGATCCTACCTTCCACTTTCATCTTTGAAGATACTTGGATTATGCTTTCTGGAGCCCCTTTACAGACAAGTAAGAACTTATCGTTTCTCTTGACAACTACACTCATCCTTCTTCTGGAATAATCAAAGGGGATAAGTTCAACACGCTCATAAAACAGGTTCTGCGTGCCTTTTCCTTTGATATACTCCATTAAGGCAACGTCTAACGGGTTACCCGCCATCGTCTTTGTTGTCTGTACTACCGATGTACAGTAAGATGCAAGCTGAAGCAGTTCATCATCTTTATCACCGTTCAGATCAACATAATCGATCAACGTAATCTTGTTCTCGGTCAGAGTCCCTGTTTTGTCTGAGCAAAAAATATCCATGTTCCCCAGGTCTTCGATGGTGCTCAGCTTCTTGACTATGACCCCTTTTTTGCTCATCATTGTGGCTCCCCTTGAAAGCCCGATTGTGATGATTATAGGCAGTGATTCTGGTATGATTCCGACCGCCAGAGCCAAAGAGAAGAGAGCTGAGTCAAGGATTCTCTCTGTTGTTAATGAATTCGACAGAAATCCTGTTATCGCATTTATTATGAATATGAATACTATCCCTATGGTTATTCCCTTTATGAGAAAATTACCGAATTTCTTTATGTTTTTCTGATAGTTTGTTTCCGGCTCCTCCGTCTTCAGGAAACCCACTACCTTCCCAAAAGTGCTTTCCATCCCAGTAGCTACCACAATCCCTGTTCCCTTGCCGTTTACAGCGAGGGTTCCCATAAAAGCGATGTTCTCCATATTTTGTGGCGCCAGGGTCTCGGCCTCGATAACGGAAGAATTCTTGTGCGCGGGATACGATTCGCCCGTGACGATCGACTCGTCTATCTCGAGTTCATCAGCCTCCGTAAGGCGGAGGTCGGCCGGCACCCTGTCGCCTGTCTCGAGGAGAACCACGTCCCCGGGTACTATGTCCCTCGTGTCGACCTCGGTAATTTCGCCGCTCCTCAGGACTCTTGCCTTGTACCTAATGTATTTGATCAGGCTCTGTAGGGACTTCTCCGACTTGTACTCCTGAATGAACCCCACGGCGATGTTTATGACAACTATCGCTAAGATCGTGACCGCTTCGTCGAGGCCGCCCGTGAAAAAGGACACGAACGATGCGAAGACAAGGGCTATCAACAACGGATCCTTGACCTGTGAGAGGAGCAGGCTCAGAACCGACTTGCTCTTCCTGACTGGGATGTCGTTCTGGCCGTATTTCTTCAGCCTATCCTCGGCTTCTCTGTCATCAAGCCCCTTATTCGAGGAGGAGAGCTCCTTCATTACTTCCTCCGAAGTCTTCCTCCAGAACGCCATATTGAAACTCAGACGCATAATTATCATAAAGACATTTCGTCACACGAAAACCAATAAACCAAAAATTAAAACAAACTAGTAAAATAAACCAGAGCGCGCTCGCCCACGCGAAGATTACGAAGGATCTAAGTGCTAAGTAAAACATCTATTAGGAGAGCGAAGATTATCCCCAAAAGAAGGCTAACAGACACCGTGTGCTTGAATCCATACTCATGCGCGACCGGAATCAACTCATCAGCCGTAATATAAGTCATCACCCCAGCAGCAAAAACAAGCGAGTACCCTACAATGCTCCCCGTGCCAAAGTTCAAGAGGGCGACGCCCCCCACAAGAGCAGCCGCAGGTTCAGCCAGTCCCGAGAGAAGCGTTAAAACCGCAACCCTTCCGGGCTTAATCCCCGCTTCCATCAAAGGAATGGCTGCTGCCACACCCTCAGGGATGTTATGAAGCATTATCGCGATGGCGATTATAAGACCTAAACTAGGCGAATAGGCATACCCAGCCACAACGACTAGTCCCTCCGGCAGGTTATGCAGTGTAATGCCTAAAGCGATCAATATGCCTCTCCTGTACATCTTGGTCTGCTGGTCATTCTCTCTCCTTGAAAGTTCTATGTGGGGAATGGTCAGGTCGAGAGCGATCATCGTGAGAGCACCCGCTGTGAAGAAGACGATGAGCTCAACGTGTGTGACCAGTTTCTGTGCTTCTAGGAAGAGGTCGTTGAATGCGACCATGAGCATTACGCCTGAGGCGAATCCGAGAGAGAAGCTCACAGCCCGATCACTGACTTTCTTGAGCAAGTAGACGATTAGTCCGCCGATTCCTGTAGCCATCCCTGCGATGAGGCTAAGGATGAACGGCTCCCATATAGACGCCAAACTGTAAACATATCCAAAATAAGTTTGTTGTTTAAAACGTTTTTAGGGGTTTAGGCTTTTTGCCAAACTTGCATGAGTCACACGCATTAAATTGTAAGAGAACAGACTTGTAGGAAAGCGCGCGCGACAACATGTGAATACGTTTAATGTAAGAGAAGATTCGACGAGGAGCTTCATAAAACGCATTCGCGCATAATTTTAGCTCAATTATCAATTTGTTTTGTATAAGATGAGGCTTATGCCAAAGTGAATTTGGGTTAAGATTTTTCAAGGGATAAGGTGGATTGAGGATAATACTATGCCCTAAACCCAACTCAAAGAATACCTTTTCATATTATCTTAGGACAATAATACCTTGAAAGGAAGCCAATCACAAGAAGTGTCATTATGAGTGCTATCGAAGTCAAATATCTAACCAAGTATTACGGCAAAACCCGGGGCATCGATGATATCTCATTCAAAGTGGAAGAGGGGGAGATATATGGCTTCATAGGACCAAATGGAGCAGGCAAATCGACCACGATCCGACTGCTTTTGTCCCTTATCCATCCTACCAGTGGTAGTGCCACCCTCTTTGGCAAAGACTGCTTCAAGTATGGACCTGAGCTCAGACGGGATATAGGATATTTGCCTTCTGAGGTTTTTTACTATGACCGAATGAAGGTCATTGACCTGCTCAAATACTCCGCCAGTTTTTATCCACAAGATAGCACCCAGCGCATGCACGAATTGGCCGAACTAATGGAACTTGAGTTGAATCGTCGCATCGAAGACCTCTCTTACGGCAACAGAAAAAAGGTAGGTATTGTACAAGGGCTACAGCACAGGCCCAAGCTGCTTTTCCTCGATGAGCCCACCGCCGGTCTCGACCCTCTCATGCAAAGAAAATTTTTCCAACTCATAAAAGAGGAAAATCAACGCGGAGTGACAGTTTTCTTCTCATCGCACATCCTAGGCGAAGTACAACGCATGTGTAGCCGCGTAGCCATCATCAAAGAGGGTCAAATCATCGAAATCGCAGATATTCGCACCCTACAACAGAACAACTATAAAAAAATCAATATTGAAGCCAAAGATCTTGATGCCTCCTATTTTGACATCCCTGGTGTGACCAATCTGGAGCACCACAACGGTGCAATTCGATTCTTCTACAAGGGCGACATCAACGCGGTCTTACACAAGATCGGTGAGACTGCGGTCTCTGATGTGACGATTGAGGAACCGACACTGGAAGAGATCTTCATGCACTACTACGAGTAGGGGATGACTCGGACTATGAACATCTTCCGGCAAGAGTTCAAAATGTACCTAAGATCCGTGATAACCTGGTCACTGTCAGTGGCAGTGCTGATATTCGTCTTTGTTTCGTTGTTCCCCTCTTTTGCCAAACAAGCGGTACTTCTGAATGAAATGCTGGCTAATTTCCCGGAACAGCTACTAATTGCCTTTGGTTTGAACGGTGTGGATCTCTCGACGCCTCTCGGCTATTTTGGATATGTTTTTCTCTTTGTCCAGATGTGTCTGGCAATTCAGGCTGCGAATTATGGATTCTCGTTAGTCTCTATCGAAGAGAGGGAATGGACAGCCGATTTTCTGTTGGCCAAACCAGTTGGGCGCACCCAGATCCTAACTAGCAAGCTATTCGCTGCGCTGAGCGGGTTGACCATCACAAATATCGTTGTCTGGGTAAGCAGTTTCACCTCCATCAACCTGTTCAAAGGGGATAGAACCTATGAAACAAGCACCCTGATGCTGTTGCTGCTGAGTATCGGGGTATTCCAGCTTTTTTTCCTAAGTGTGGGCCTGGTGATTTCGCTGCTAGTGAAAAGGGTCAGGAGCGTGACACCCTATTCAATGGCGCTTGGATTTGGGATGTATATGCTCAGCGTTTTTGGCGATATGCTCGGCGAGAGCAAATTGGAATTAATCACGCCCTTCAAGCACTTTGACCCTAACTACATTAACAAGTATGGTGCCTATGATTTACCTCTGGTGCTGCTCAGTGTCTCGGTGATTGTGATTTCTCTGGCAGGCAGTTATGTGCTGTACGTTAGGCGGGATATCCCTGCAATAGTGTAAGGAGGCTATGAGATGAACATCTTTGTAAGAGAACTGAAGGCGAACCTGAGATCGATACTCACCTGGGGCGTCATTGTGATCTTATTCGTCACGATAGGGGTATCCAAGTTTTCCGCATACTATGGGAACCCTGAGATGCTAGCGATATTAGACGCCATGCCACCCGCCTTGTTGGCAGCATTCAATCTTCAGGCCTTTAACCTGACCACAGTCAGTGGCTTTTTTGGGTTGATGTTCACTTACTATGCGCTTCTTCTCTCGACTGCAGCAACGATGTGGGGCAGCGACATTATCTCAAAAGAAGAACGCGATAAAACCGTCGAGTTTTCTTTAACCCTTCCTGTGACTCGCAGTCGCTTGGTGTCTTCTAAAACCATGGCGGCGCTTGTAAATTGTGTATGCTTGTTGCTCATCACGTGGGGAGTTTCCCTCGTTAGCGTGCAAGGTTACCATCCTGACGCTAATTTTTACAGCTTTTTGACCTTGTGTATGTTTGCGCTTTTTATCTTGCAGTTGACGTTTCTGTCCATCGGTATTTTCTTGGGCTGTGCTATGAATCGGTATAAGCAGGTCAGTTCTGTGGCGGTGTCTATCTTACTAGGAACCTACTTATTGTCTATCGTTTCCACGTTGGACAGCAGCCTGGACTTTCTCAGATACTTCTCTCCCTTCAGGTATTTTGATGCAGGTTTGTTGCTTCACGAATCAAGGATTGATTTGACTTTTGTAGGGCTGTCTCTTGGGATCATTTTGTTTAGTATGATGGGCGCTTATCTGACGTATAGCCGGAGAGATCTATACATTTAGTAACATTGACATTGTCCGTCGAAAACGTCATGTGCACACAGTTGGAAGTCTGGATAAAATTATTGCACGTTAGATGGGTTTATGGAGGATCGCTCCGTATTATCGTAGCGACTAATAGCTACTTACTAAAGCGAGCCTCAACGAGGTCGGTTATATCAATATCCTCTCCTACGGAGTAGAGCCAAAGAGGGACAGACGTAGCTCCGACGTGCTTGAATCGAGAGGCAGATTTTCGAATAATAACATAGTAATTGTTCGATTTATCCAAGCTATCTAGCCAACCTGGGACGCTTCCACTCTCCTTGACTATCCTCTCGAACTCTCGGGCGTTGTGAATGGTAGCGAGTATCTTGTTCCTGTTCCTAATTATTCTCTCATTACCCATGAGGCGGGCTATGTCCACAGAACCATACCCCGCTACACGGGCTATCTCGAACCCCTCGAACGCCTCCCTAAAAGCGGGCCACTTACTCGCAATAGTCGCCCAGTTAAGCCCCGATTGGAAGACACAGCGACTTAGGTTCTCAAAGTACGCAGAGTCGGATGGTGGTCTCCTGCCCCTATACATCCAGCTTGTGTAGACTGATTCGTCTCCCATGACAAAATACACGGTTCAGAGCCGTTTGAGGATTACGGCTTCATATAGGCTTTGATTATGACGATGTCCTGTTTAGGCCAGTCGTCAAAGGGATACGTCACGTTATAGTCGGGGAGGAAAATGTTCCGTGTCTCCGTAGGGACCTTCGCTATATTGTTAACAACCTCCATTCCGGAGACGACTTTACCGAATACCGCGTATCCAGGATTAGATGCAGAAACGTAGTCGAGTTGTGTATTATCAACGAGGTTTATGAAGAATTGAC
>JBGPRA010000085.1:0-9267 GCA_041489375.1 Bathyarchaeia archaeon
ACGCTAGTCGCCTCAGGGCTATTTTTAAATTGGTGCAGTTACTAGGTTAGGCGGATTCGCGGACCCGTAGCTCAGCACGGATAGAGCACAGGCCTCCTAAGTCTGGGGTCGTGGGTTCAAATCCCACCGGGCCCGCCAAAAAAATTATTCAAATCCAAGCACGCGAAATCTCACTTAGCGAAAAGTCATAAGTATCTTGAGTTTAGTTCAACTGAGAGTATTGGCGATTTTAGGGCTGAGTCCCAAAGCTGAACGGCTTCTAGATGCTTTCAAAGTAGACAGAAGCTCAGGTAGAGCCTGCACACTTGACTTTTCATCAAAGCCGGCTCCACCTAACTGCACCGCTTACACCTTCGGTGCGAGTTTTACTTTCTACGTTGTGCGTTCCCTGGGCGCTAATCTAACATCAGTAAGAGCTTTCAGCCAGGGTGTCAAGACTGAGCGTTTCATTCTGCTCTTCGACCTAGGGAATCAAGTCCTACTGGCAGTGAATCGCGGAAAGAAGGAAGAGAGCGGCCCGCTAATCTTTCCTTTGAGAAAAGAGGAGGATATTGAGAAGGCTGTAACCGCCATCAAGAGCTTGGACTTCACAAGTAATATACTCAAAGCACATATGGCAGTCAGTGCTTTCGCGGAAGTACTCAGATCGGGTGCTGAGGAGCACTTCATCAACAGAGGGCTCTTCTCTAATCATTACCTCAAGGATCGAATGGTAAAAACCCTCTCGGATCGTGGCAGACGGGTGGAAAAAGAGAGTACAGAGCTCCTCGAGAGGTTGGGCGGGGAAATACCATGTGAGCCTGATAAGGCAGTTAAAGTGCTTGAAGCACTCGGTTTCTACGCAGAGAAGATACCTGACAGCGGATACCCAGGGTACGAATTGAGAAGAAGAGGCTCAACACTTGATGCTGCTTGTGTTGTGGCTCCAGTTGACTCTCTTGATGTTAAAACTGGGGATCTAGCGACCCCGAGCTACCAAGCAGTGTCAATGCTGAGAAACTACACATGGGCGCGCGCGATACAGTGGAGATGTCCACTTCGCCAAAATCGTGAGTTAACACATTTAACGGTTTTAACAACACCCTTAACAGCCCTAATAATGTGAACAATTAGCTTAACACCCTTAACAAGGATCTTAACACGCTAACACGGTGCCGTGCGCGCTACAAAGTCACTTTGGCATAATCCTCATCTAACGTGCAATAATCTTATCCTCAGTTTCACCTGATACTCAACCGTGACTATTCCAAATCCCAATGGAATATATTTTTAGGTGAATACCACCGAGCCTCCAATTATCGAACCGCGCGCGCGATGTGTTATTGGGGGATAATTTACTTCTTGACTGCTTTCCCCAGTTCTGCGCCTAACGTCTTACACTCCTTCAGAGTCTGCAGGTTAGGGGTACCTTGGCATTCAACAGTTATTCCTACTTGGGTTCCGAGTCTGTTGAATAGACTGAGAGCTTTCTTTCCCTTACCTTCTCCGCCGTGGGTGAAGAAGACGACATACGGTCTCTGCTGGTAGCCCGGTTCGTTTCTCTTGATGTACCAGTCATCTAAGAAGGTCTTAATCGTCCCAGCCATGTAGCTGAAGTAGTCCGGTGTACCGAAGGCGACACAGTCATACAGTGGGTACTTGGTAATATCGAATCTCTCCTCGTTCGTGTTATGGAGGATGACTTCACATTTCTCTCCCTTCAACCCCTCCGCGACAGCTTCCGCCATCTTGCTCGTGTTTCCGAACATTTGTGAGTGATATAAAACAAGTGCCTTAACCATTTTAACTCCCCAACTTTGTACTTACTGACGAAATATATTTCATACTATTTTTTTACGCGCGCCAAATAAAACACATTTTTTTTTCTACCTTACGTGCGTGCACGCGTGCTTACTGATCTCCCTCAACGGATGAGATCGATCGAAGACGAAACGGTATTTTTAGACTGCGAAACGTAATACCCGTCCAAACCAAAGTTAGAGCAAGTGATAAGACGTCGGCAACAGGATATGCTGCCCATAACCCGGTTAAACCAAATATGCTGGGGATGATCAAGAGGCATGGTATCAAAAAGATGAGCTGACGAGAAGAAGCTATCACTAGAGCTGGAATCGGCTTGCCAATTCCTTGGAAAAAGGAGCTTAGGTTCGTTTGAACCCCCACTAAGAAGAAGCCCAAAGCAAACAAGCGGAGAGCTTGTGTTCCTATGGTAAAGTAACCGGGGTCCGAGCCGAACAGTGACATAATTTGACTTGAAAACAACGTAGCTAAAATCCAGCAAAGCACTCCCCATGTAAAGCTAATAAGCCCAGCCTTAACGACAACTTCACCGACTCGCTCCTTCTTATTAGCGGCAAAGTTATACCCAGTTAAAGGTAGCACCCCTTGACTAATACCCATACAAAACCCAAATACTACCGAATTCACCTTGTAAAGAACACCCAGCACACCCAACGCGATTACTCCATAAGATGCCGCGGTTCTACTGGCTATTGTTTGAGAAATAGAGGCGGCACCTGCCCGCACCGTCTGAGATAGCCCTATGCTGTAAATATCAATCACTGTCTTAAGATTCGGCAGGAAATAACTAGCTTTGAATTGATATATTGACTTACCTAAGATTATATAGGTAAGGAGAACTGCTACTCCTAAACCCCGACCTATTGTAGTCCCAAGCGCAGCTCCGGCCATACCGAGGGCTGGAAACGGGCCAACACCGAATAACAGGACTGGGCTGAAGACAAGATCAGTTAAGGAGGCTATGATCATGCCGGAGCTGGCAAGCGACGGGCTTCCCCCCACTCTAACAAGCTCCACAAGAACCACCAAAAAGAAGTCCACAGCAATTGAACATGTTTCAACAAACATGTAGCTCTCAGCATAAGGCAGAACTGAGTTATCGGCGCCAAATAGTCTTAGCAAAGTCCTAAGGTTCAGTAGACAGATAATGGTCATCAGACCACTTATAATAAAAAAGAAGGAGATGCAGCAGCCTGCGATCCTATTCGTTTCCTCCTTCTTTCCAGCTCCAAGGTTCCTAGCGATTAAAGACGAAGCTCCAACCCCAATTCCCGCGCCAATAGCCCTGTATATCGTCATGAGGGGACCAGCGACAGTTAATGCGGCTAGTGCTTCGGCACCAAGTCGACTGCACCAAATAGCGTCGAATAAGTTATAACCTGCGGCTGTCTCAGAGGCAATAATAGCTGGCAATGAGAAACGGAGTAGCAGTTTCGAAATCGTTTCTCGTCCCATCGCCTCGCGTCTGTCATCGTTGGTAGCCCTGGCATCACTATTCCCCATAAAGACATCTTCTTCATTTTTTCAATACGTTTTAATTTAATACTACACGCATGTTATTTTCCTGTATAAATATGTATGCAAAAAAGAGAGGAGTAATGGCATAGACACCTTCGAAGGTGTATTTAATTCTAAATCCTATCTCTGTGATACGCGATTGCGTTTTCTAGAAAAAGTAGGCTACCAAGGGACTAATCTTACGAGATCACTCGTCAGCTTGTACTCAAACTCCTCAAAGTGATCCACAAGGTCCCTTGCGGTGAAGATACCATAGATTATATTGTTTTTCACTACGGGGAGCCTCCTGAACCCGTGTTTCTTCATCATTTCAACAGCCTCTTCGATATGACTATCAGGATCGATTGTAACGAGAGGTGAGGACATACATTCTGAGATCTTAACCTCTTTCGGGTTCTTCTCTTCGGCCATGACCTTCAGAACTAAGTCTCTCTCAGTCACTATACCAACAGGTCGACCCTTCTCCAGTACGATTATGTAACCCACTTTACTTGTTGACATGGTCTTTGATGCTTCAGTAGCTGAGGCCTCGGTGCTGATTGTTGAGATATCTTTTCTCATATAATTCTTAACGATCGACATTTGTCATCCTAATTTTCAATAGTATAGACTTCTTTATACCCCTTTGCGATCTCGCACACACGAAAATTTACAGACAACTAAATACTAATGGAATTTTTTTGGGCGTGCGCTAAAGTAAAGTAGCCTAGCTTAAAGGGGGAGGGCTACTTTCAGTCCCCCAACGACTTCCTAATATCAAGAATCTTACCGAAGTGGTAGGCATTACGCCCGATGATTTTCATCAACAGACCGAGATAGGTGTTCTCAGTCTGGGGAACCATGGAGACCAAGTCGATGTCTATGTTATTCGCGAGTTCTATCGCCCGATTTTGGTCTCTGAGGAAGCCGTTCAGTGTCTAGTTCCACTCCTCTTCGGTGGGTATGTGGCTTGGTTCTGGCCAGTAGCCATTAGGCCACTCAGGCGGTTTCCAATCAGGGTCGAGGGCGAAGTCGACCAGATCCTTCTGGGAGAGGCGCATGTGCTCAAGCTCCTCGTATACGGAGTGGATTGATTCGTTAGGGCGGACGCCCCTTAGTTCGGGTTTCACGTCCTCAAGCGCACTCTTGTACGGGACAAAAGGCCCGCCTTTTAGTGATTTTGCTAGGTTCTTCCTCCATGCGTCCATCTTACACACCGTACGATCGTCTGATGGATGACTGTGGATATTAAAATGAACGAAAAAAAGAAGAGTAAAAAGTATCTTGAGCGTGCCACCCTTATGAGTCTGGATTCTGGCAGACGAGCCAACTCTCATCCATGAGCATATCCCACTTTGCGCACGCAGCTAGAAGACCCGGACACCACTATGCCTCGCAGCTACTAAGTCGTTCTCATCCCAGTCTCCAAAGTAGGAAGCCGCTAGCTTAAGGTAGCCAATCTTCTCCGGGTCCTTTCCCTCAAGACATGCAACAAACGCGTCAAGCTTCACGCAGTCCTCGCTGCCCAGCAGCAATCCCTTATTCTTCGCCGTTTTCGGTCTGATCGCCTCTGCTTCGGTTGGTGCGTTCGAAGCAGTCAGCACCGCGTCAACCATTCCCTTGACATTGAAAAGCGAGTGGTACACCTTGTTAATGTCGACGATGGTCTGAGCCAACTTATCATTGTTTTCCCCGTGGAACCTACGGCGACTAGGCCCAGGTATCATCCCAAATAAGTTCTTAAGTGAAAGGCTGACGACGATGGGGAAGTGGTTCAACCTGTACTTTGCCAAGCTGAGGAATGTACCTCCCCTCAAGTCGAATAGACGCGATGGCACTTTGGCGTACATCTCCTCAAACAAGACTGGCGGATACTTCTCAGCAATTTTTCTAACGACACTTTGCTCGACGACCCGCTTCGCCCTAACCTCCTCCGTGACGTTCAGATACTCAACCCCATGCTTCTTCAAAACGTCACCTATACCTGAGGTCTTTAGGAACCACTCATCGCTCTTCCGAAGATCAGCTCCCCTTATGGAGCCTATGCCCTTGCCATTCAGAGCGTCCTCAGTCCTAGCCCAGCCATAGCTCTCAACGATGATAGACTCACCGTTAATCGCCGATAGCACACCGTCGATGACCTGGGCTTCGGTGTAGTTATTGATTGTCCCCCAGTTCGGCTTAATTATCACTGGTGGTTTAAGGTTCAGCTCAGAAATCACTTTCTTGAATATCTCGGGATCTTTAAACTGCTGCAGGACTACTTTACCGAATCTCATATACTACTCCTCAGAAACTAGTTTTGTGTGCGCTATCAAGATTGCTAAACAGTTTTGCGCTAGTGTCGTGCACAGCTTCTATACCTTTCTTGGGATAGGGAACCAGCCCCCTAGATGAGCATCCGCTTCCTTCAGCATTTCAGGGTTAAAAGCCCCGAATATGCCGTTCCCCGACGAGATATAAGCCGCCAGCTCTGGGTCGTACCCAGACAAATGATTCAGGATAGCATCCAGCTGAGCCATGCTTCTGCTCACACCGACGTCCCGAGTAAATTCCGACCAATCGCCGCGTGGAGCTTCGAATATTCCCACGAGGTCGAACAGTGCCCCGTGGACCTTGTTTATGTCGAGGATGCTCTTAGCCAGCCTAGCGCCTCCAGGTCCATCCGTGTTTGCTTTCTTAAAGCCGTGCCACCAAGCCCTCACCGGGTCGGGTATTAAGCCAAAGTTGTTCTTCATCGTGAAGCTCTGATAGTCCTTACGCTTACTCAGACTGACCAACGGGGAGCCACGATGCCTGAACAGCTTCTCCGGAACGAAGCCGTACAGCTTCTCGTTGAAGGCGGGTGAAAACTTAGATTCTACAGCTTCCTTAACAATCTTCGGATCAGCTATCCTTCCCGACCATATCTCGTCAGTGGCGTTGATATACTCGATGCCGTTGTCCTTGAAGAAGTCGGTGAATCCGTGTTTCTCCAGGAAGGCGTGTTCCTCCTTTATGATGTGGCTCCAGTGGGGCCCTTCAGTGAAAAAGCCCCAATCGGCACGCTGGCGAATCAGCCACGTCCAGCCCTTGCCCTCAAGTAGCCAGTTCCAGTCGACTTCTTTGTTTTCTACAGTGAATTTCAGACCATTTGGTTCAAGTATTCTTGACCTCCAGAGCTGGTGGCCTTCGGTCACAATGACCTTGCCCTTGGCTGCCTCGGCAACGCAGCGTAGAGCTTCGAGGTTCCTGGGGGAGTTATCCTCTATCCCTACCCAGTCCGCTTTAACTATGAGTGGATCCGAGTCGGGTAAATTCTTCTTGAGAAAGCTTGTGTAGTCTCCGTGGTTGTTTACTCTTGAGAATACGGAGTCGCCTATGCGAAGCGAAGCCATGCAATAATAAACTTATTCATTTCTGTTAAGGGTTACGAATTTACCAGTCTTAAAGCAGACAAACATCTCGCGCGATCGATGTGTTACTGGTGGATAATTTACTTCTTGACCGCTTTCGCCAGTTCTGTGCCCAACGCCTTACACATCTTCAGAGTCTGCGCATTGGGGATACCTTGGCATTCTACAGTTTTCCCTATTTGGGTTCCGAGTCTGTTGAATAGAGTAAAAGATTCCTTTGCTTTTCCCCCTCCGCCGTGGGTGAAGAAGACGACGTACGGCCTCTGCTGGTAGCCCGGTTCGTTTCTCTTGATGTACCAATCGTCCATGAAGGTCTTAATCGTCCCAGCCATGTAGCTGAAGTAGTCTGGCGTCCCTAAGGCGATGCAGTCGTACTGCGGGTACTTGGTTATGTCGAATCTTCCCTCATTCGTGTTATGGAGGGTGACTTCGCACTTCTCTCCCTTCAAGCCCTCCGCGACGGCTTCCGCCATCTTTCCCGTGTTCCCGACCTGTTGCGAGTGATATAGTACGAGTGCTTTAACCATATAATTCCTCAATTTGGTCTCTATTAGTTAGATAAGTCTTATGTTGTGTGCGGGGTTTCATCCCGCAGACTGATGATCTGCGCGCGCTTATTTACTTTAAAAGGTTAAAAGTTTAGTTGCTTTTTAATTGAGTGATTATTTGAAAAAAGAGATAGTTATAATAGACGGGGTCCCAAAACCAGCCAGCCCTTTTAACCACGTGGTTAAAGCTGGAGGTTTCCTCTTCCTGACCAGCCAGCTCTCGTGTGATTTGAAGAACAACAGAATAATCGGGGGAACCATGGAGGAGCAAACGAGGAGGGCTCTTGATAACGTCAAGTTCCTCCTACTGGCTTCTGGGTCGGCGATGATTGATGTCGTTAAGGTGGTGATCTACATGCGTGATCTGAGTAAATTCAGGGAAATGAATGCCGTCTATAGAGAATACTTTGTGGAGGGAGAAGAGCCGGCCAGGGTGACCGTCCAGGCGCCCTCCCCAATAGAAGAGATTGACATCGAGATCGAGGTTATCGCCATAGCCTCATGAAAATTGTGCGTGGCGAGATGTTTTTTACTAAACTTATCACACATTTCCAGCGTGAACATTATATTCCGAGTTGAGTGATGTTGGTAGATATCTCGCGCGCGGGAGTGAGGAATAGAGGCTAATTGGTAATGAGTGAGGGTCTGATCTCGAGGAGTATACACTTCCTTACGAAGCAGGAGAGGGCATTCACAGTCAATATGGTGCGGAGGTCCATTGAGAACTTCGCCAACATGCTCGTTCAACAGTATCAATCGATCTACCTGATCGCACTCGGGGCGAACTCCGTTCAGGTCGGGCTCGTGAATAGCTTGGCAGGTCTCGGGACCACACTAACCGCTTTGCCATCAGGGTGGGCCATAGACAGGTACGGATTGAAGAAGACGTTCTACTTCGGGACGATTTTCATGGCGGTCGGTGCTCTTCTCTACGGTCTCGCTACTAATTGGTTATACACTATCCCCGCGATGTTCATCTTCACGCTGGCAGCGAGGGTCAACCAGACCTCTTGCCCAGTCGTGTGTGGCAGCTCGCTAGTGAACGAGGACAGGGCGGTGGGAATGCAACTCTGCGACAGTCTCGCTGCCATCTCAGGAATAGTAGCGCCGATAGTCGGGGCAGCAGTCATCGCAGCTTCTGGTGGAATGAACGCCGAAGGCATAAGACCCATCTTCTTCCTTCAGCTAGGAGTAGTGGCAGTCGAGTTCGCTATAGTAGCTTTGAAGTTCACGAACCCGAGTAAAAGGGCAACGCCCAGGGCAGGAATCGGGATGATCGAGGGCGTTAAGGAGGTACTAAGGAAGGGAGTCGCGGTTAAGAGGTTCCTCCTCTACAATAGCATCGGAGTTACTCCATTCTACCTGAATGTGATATATATCCCGCTCTACGCGGCTCAGGTTAAGAAAGCGGACGCTTTCACACTCGGAGGCATGGCAACAGCGGCGCTCCTCGTCCCGCTCATCCTCTCGATACCCAGCGGTAAGTTGGCTGATCGATACGGGAGGGAGAGGGTCGTCTACCTCTGCTTGCCACTATATTGCCTATCACTAATACTTTTGGCCCTAGCCCCTGAGGGCGGGTCAATCATGCTCATCCTCTCCGGGGTTTTCCAAGGTTTCTACATGCTTGCTATGGTCACCGGAAACGCGATCAGGGCTGAACTAGTTCCCATTAGCCTGCTGGGGAGCTGGGGAGGCCTCCTCGGCCTCTTCATGGGTATCGTGGGAATAATCGTCCCAATTTCAGCTGGGTTCCTCTGGAACGCGATTAGCCCACTGTCGGTGCTACTGCTGCTCATCGCCTCAACCGCGCTGGCGATTGTAGTTCTTTCCACTATGCCTGAGACTCTGAAGATGAAGAGAGAGATCTAAGCGTCAGGTGCGCGCTGGCTTGTCCCTAAATAGGAGCTGAAAAGCCTCCCTGAGCCCATGACAGACGTATAAAAGGAATCAGCAACGACGAGGAACCAAAAATAATCCATACCAACAACACAGAAGCCGCCTAGAAACACGGATAGACCCGCAGA
>JBGPRA010000086.1:0-9234 GCA_041489375.1 Bathyarchaeia archaeon
GTCATCGGGAAAAACGGCGTTGCAGACGCATTCGACGCCATCCTCTCTCAGGGCCAAACACGCTTCATAGGTTTCACCGGCATTGGTGAGGCTGCTGCGCTGCACGGAATCATTGATAGCGGTCGATTCGATGTTGTGCAGACGTACTTTAACCTTCTAAATCCAAGCGCAGGGTGGAGCATACCCAACGGATTCAAGGGGTACGACTTCAAATCACTCATCAACAAGGCAGCGGAACGTGGCATGGGGGTAGCAGCAATTCGCGTGATGGCTGCCGGGGCCCTCGGGGGCGTCGAGGCCCGCGCTGGGTATGCTTCACCGATTGTTGGTGGACCCTTAGTTCCCAACTCTGAGTATCAGAAAGACGAGACTGCTGCGAGTAGCCTCAGTTTTCTAGTATCTGGAGAGGTTAAGAGTCTACCTCAGGCTGCGCTGAGATTTGTGTTGATGCATCCGGCGGTATCAGTGGCCCTAGTTGGCTTCTCCAACCTTATTCAGATAGAAGAAGCAGCCGCGTGTTCTGGGGCTGGACCCTTGACTGAATCCGGTTTGGATCGTCTGAAAAGAATATGGGCCAATGCACCCTAGCAACATCTACGAGATCTGATCTTGATACGAAGACTCACAAGTCGCGTGTGCCTGTGTACTTGAGTAAAGTGGTTGGGCTCGCGCACCACCTTGGTCCTCATCGTCTTCGAGCTTTGAAGTACTTCTTCATGGGCTCCCAGTAGTAATCCTTCCACCCCTGACCGATATCCTCCGCAGCCTCCTCAGGGACACCGGAGTGGATCATCGTCAGCTCAGTCCCACCCTTCACATCCTTTAGACCGATCTCAAACCGGGATGGGGCCGTCCCCTCCGGAAAGTCAGATGATTTCCACTCCTGCACTATTTTCCTTCCCGGTTTTAACTCGATGTACTTCCCAGTGATGTATCCGTCCCACGCCGTGAACTCGCCCCCAACTCTTGAGTCGGATGTGGCCTTGCTTCCAGTGAACTCGGTTTGCTTCTCCTCGTCAATGTAGGCCTCGTAGACCTCCATCGGTGTCGCGGGGATGATCTCCTTCTGTGTGATCTTGACCGTCTTCGCCGTAAGTCGTCGCCTCGTGTTTTCAATGAATAGGCCGGTTCATAAATCTTGAGAACATATTCTCGTAGCGTGCGCGCATGCACAGAATAGAAGAAGACCTACATTAGTAACAATTTCCAGAATCGCGCTCGCGATGTGCGTTGTGGTCGATAATTATTAATACGGTCTAATTCATTGCAGCAAGCAAATGCCACTCACTCACACGAGAAGTAGGAACGTACGGCTGCTTGGCAACAGCGACTTGAACGGGTTCGGGAACGGCGGCCAAGTGACCCTAGCGAAGAGAGGAGGCGAATACTACGCATTCGTCGGCCACATGCAAGGGATGGGCACCACAATCGTAAACGTCACCGACCCGAAGAAGCCCAAGGTGATTTCCCAGATACCGGTGCCGGAGAACACTCACTCACATAAGGTGAGGGTCTGCGGCGACGTCATGCTGGTGAACAACGAGCAGCTGAGCGGGAAAAATTGGGAGGCTGGCCTACGTCTCTACAACATCACCGATCCAGCGAAGCCTATCGAGACATCGTTCTTCCAGACAGCGGGGAAAGGCGTCCACCGCTTCTGGGTCGATTGTGACAAGAAGCTAGCGTACATCTCCACCGAGATGGAGGGATACCTGAAGGCGATATTCGTCGTCGTCGACTTCTCAAACCCACGGAAGCCGAGAGAAGTCTCACGGTGGTGGCTCCCGGGGCAGTGGACTGAAGGGGGCGAGAAGCCGATTTGGGACACGAAGAAGAAGTCGTACCATCACCACCACCCTATCGTGCTCGGCAACAGGGCTTACCTCGGCTACTGGGACGCTGGATTCGTCATCCTCGACATCTCCGACATCAGGAAGCCAAGGTTCGTAAGCCGTAGCGACTACAGCCCCGCCTATGGTGGGGTCTTCCACACCGCTCTGCCCATCGATAGGCCGATCTATGGCCGGAGGTGGATGATAGGGTTCCAGGAGTCGCTTGTGCCTCCTACCCGTGAGGGAAAGAAGTTGATGTGGGTGATCGACATCACCGCTGAGGAGAACCCAGTTCCCGTCGCAACATTTGACGTACCGGCGAAGGACCCCGGAAAAATCGATGATAGGTTCGGTCCCCACCAGCCACACGAGGACGTCCAACTGAAGGATGACCTAGTCTATGCCGCGTGGTTCGGCGGCGGGCTGCGTGTCGTCGACATCTCGAACCCCTATCGACCAAAGGAGGTGGGATACTTCCTCCCCAAGTGCGATCGCCAGAGGATGGTGCAGACAAACGATGTATACGTCGATGATAGGGGGCTTATCTACACGATCGACCGCCTAGAGAGGGGATTTGACATACTAGAATACACAGGGCCTAGACATGGGATCAAATAACTCATGAAAATCCTCCAAGGAAGCTCATGACTTTTGTCATGGGTAGTTCACGAGATTCGCGCGTGCACCATTTTGAGGAAAAATCACACTAAATACAATTCATCCATAAACCATTTATGAACCCCCAGGCAGCAAACAATCGCATGCCAATTGAAAGCCTCAAACGCACTGGGACTAATAATCCTCACAGCTGAGATCGCGGGCATAGTATTCTTTCTCCTCTGCGGCCAAACCATATACTCCACGCTCAGAACTCTCTCCCCAGACAGCGAAGGCGAGATACCCGTCTCCGTCGATGAGAGAACCCAGGTCGCAACACTCACGTACACCTCCACACCAAGCAACGGAGGCCTCCTCGCTACACGCCTACGCCTAAGCCTCGGTCTAACCCTCGACGACGGCTCCTACTCCGCGAGAAACGACACCTCAACCCTCCTCCAGCCAGGGGACAGCGGTAAAGTGAAAATCACACTCAAGATCCCGGTTTCCAAGCTGAGGCAATTTGCTGACGGATACGGCAGACTCGAGGTATACATGAGCCTCAGCACCCTGAACGATCTCGTGACCCTGGGGCTCAACGCGAAGACGGGGGGAGGCATCTAGATGAAGATAAGGTGGGGTGAAGCCGCAGGTGGAATCGTAACTCTAATAGTGTTCGTAGCTCTGCCCCTGGCTGCCCAGAGGTACCTACCCCAGCAGACCCTTCTTCAGCTAGAGGAGACAGGCCTCGACATCCAGGGATTCGTTAATCAGGTGGTGATGCTGGGACTCGTTCTCACTGCGCTCACTGTAGGCAGGGCGCTTGCGGCCAAGTCCTCCGTAGAATACCTCATCCTCGACATATCCTCAATCGTCGCAGGCCTCGTATTCGCCCTGCTGATCGTTGGAGCCGGCGACATTGGCAGCCTCGGATACTCAAGCCTCAACATTAGTGAGGGCAAGCAGGCAACGGAGATTACTATGGACCTTAGAGCCTTCATCTACCTATCGCTGGGGACAGTCGCCCTGAGGATACTCCAATCCGTTGTAAGGTTCCACGAAGCAAGGGCAGAAACATCCATGCAGGTTCAAGCCTAGCAGCCGCGTGCGCTCAGACGAATAGCCCAAAAAGGGGAAGGAATCTTAGGAGATTAAATTAGCCCCTGCATTATGAATACTCAGGTAATCATGTTGAAACATGTTCTAAGCGACTTCGACCTATCAGGGGAAGACCTGAGAGAGATCCTCGATCTCTCAAGTAAGATCAAGAAGAACCCCCTCGACTACGGTGACTCCATGAAGGGGAAGACCCTGATTATGCTCTTCGAACTAGCCTCGCTCCGCACCAGGGTCAGCTTCGAGGCGGGGATGAACCAGCTCGGCGGACACGCCATCTTCTACAGCGTAGAGGGCGGCAAGTTCACTAGGGACGAGACGATGGAGGATGGAATTAGGAACCTGAACAGGTACATCGACTTCATCATGGCCCGTGTACTCAAGCAGGAGGTGATTGAGAGGATGGGCAGGGTCGCCACGATCCCCGTCATCAATGGCATGACCGAGGGGTATCACCCGTGTCAGAACCTCGCGGATCTCCTCACCGTCAAGGAGCATAAGGGTAAACTCGAGGGGCTCAACTTAACGTATGTCGGGGACGGTGCGTGCAACACGGCCACGTCGACCATCGTCGGCTGCATAAACGTCGGCATGAACGTTGACGTCGCCTGTCCAGACAGTCCGAAGTACAGCCCCAGCCAGGCCCTGCTCAAGAAGATCAGGGGCAAGGTGAAGGTCGTCCACGACCCAGCCGTGGGGGTGAAGAACGCCGATGTCATATACACAGACGTCGCGGTCAGCGCCGGTATGGAGGCCGAGAGGGAGGAGAGGGTTAAAGCCTTCAAGCCTTTCCAGGTAAATACGGAGCTGGTCGAGAAGGCGAGGATGGGCTGCATAGTGATGCACTGTCTCCCTGCTCACATAGGCTATGAGATAACGAGGGAGGTCATGGATTCGGAGCAATCGGTTGTCTTCGACCAGGCTGGGAACAGGATGCACGCTCAGAAGGGCCTCCTCGTCTGGCTTCTTGGCAAGTAGCCCGGCGCGCATCTCTAGTCCGCTACAATTTTTAATCCAAAAAAGTTCGCGTGTGAATGGCTCTATTTTTTTGCTTCTTTGAGGATGGTTTTAATCTCTTTAACAACTGCCTCTTTCTCGCCTTCGAGCAGGAACTCGGGGTTGATCACCAGTTTCCCCTTAGGGTCTTTCAGCAGGTAGTCGGGCTCGTAGAGGGTCTCTATACTGGGGTCTCCATCCCTTAGCTTCATCATGAGCTGCGTCCCAGTTATCCCTGTGACCTGGTTATCCATTTTAATGATGCTGAGGGGGACCATGGGCTCGTCTTCCTCGACGGTGGACTGGTAATCGAGGCTGGGGTGTACCCCGGGTATCCCTGTTAGTTCTTTGGTGATCCATTGTGCTTTAGCGAGCCACTCCCGATACGTGTTCTCTTCGTCCTTATCTAGGTAGAGTTTTAGGGCTGTCACGAAGCCGACGATAGTTTCTCTGCTCATCTTGGAGGCTCTGCCTATGCCGTGGAATGGGTAGGCCTGGAGATGGGCGAGCTTGATGAGGTCTCTTCGGCCGGCGAGGATTCCTGAGTTGTTTGGTCCTGAGATGTATTTTCCACCGCTGAATATGACGAGGTCAGCTCCCGCTGAGATGTATCTCTTCAGGTTCTTCGTGGGAGGCAGTTCAGCGGCGGCATCAACTATGACTGAACACGATTTGCTGTGGGCGATTTTAATGACGTTTTCGAGGGGGAGGGAGCCTGTAGCAGATCTGACTGTGTAGTAGTATGCAGCGGTCTTAGCCTTGCTATAGGCTGCTTGGAGGGCTTCTTCGTCTGGCTCTGTTTCGGTGAAGATGCCCCCCGCGCACTCGACGGCGTGGTCGTATGTATTACGGTCGGTTCTCTGGACTATGAACTGGGTTTTGAGTCCCTGGGTGTGCATTGGGAGCTTGTTGATGATTTGGCCCCAGGTCTCTAGCTTTAGGGGGTCGTGTCTCTCCAGGTTGGTGCCTTTCATGATACAGGCGGCTGCAGCGAGGGTTATGGCGTTGCTGGCGCCTGCTGTGGGTAGACCGGCTTCGGCGCCTGTGGCGTCCGCGATGGCTTTTCCAGCCCACTGTTGTAGTTCGGGGATCTGTACGAAGGACTTGGAGGCTTCTTTCATAGCTTTGTATACTTGGGGGTCTGCTATTGATCCGCCTAGTCGGGTTAGGCATGATGCGGCATTTATTACTCGTCTTATACCTATTTTCTTGTACGGATCTTGTATCATTTTTGTCGTTATATAATTATGTTTTGGTTTATAACTACTTAATGCGTGGCTCGCGCGTTACTGTTGTTTTCTCTGCGGTGTAGCGAGGCGCGCGCGCACGCATCACCGGTGATCGGAGAAGGTGCGCAAAACGATCAAGTTTGAAAAGGACATTAAATATGTACTATAACCAAGTCTAAAATAATTAATCAGAGAGAATTCCAACAGAAATAACAAAAATAAGAGTTTTAACAAACAAGAAAAACGCAAACTACTAATAATAACACACATAAAACGTTTTTAAAAAATAAGAAAAGGCTTTACAAGCACACTTATTGTTAAATAAAAAGTGCGCACACTCGCGCGCGCACCCACTATATTTTCCCAACTGGAGCAATGTAAATGGTGAGTTCTTCTAACCCATCCACCCCGAGAATGGCATCTACCTTAACCTGGTTATAGGCTCCTATGCCACAAGTACCCGCTCCAATTGATTCACTGGCTAGGTACAGGTTCTGGCACATGTGCCCAGCATCTATAGCAATTATCTTTGGGGCAATGAGGCTATATCGCCACTCCATCCTGTAAGGAATAGTCGTCCAAACAAATACAACCGCCGCGTCTTTGATGAATCGCTGATTATTACATGCCTCAGTAATCTTTTCGTCGAGACCACTCTCACCGCTCATGAATAATAACTTGTGATCCAAGAACAGGTATCTGTATAGACCCGGCTTCACCCCACGGACCCTGTTAATAACAAGGTATGTCTCAAATGAGTGCCTGCATCCCGCTGAGGGTACCGTTTTGAGATTTCTCACACCATTTGGGTCGAGCACCTGCACTCCCTGCGTTGACCACAACAGATAGGAGAGCTCCTCGAGAGTAAGCGGGGTTTCTGTGAATCGTCTCCGGCTCCTACGCTTGTCGATGACATCCTTTAATGGTGTTTTCCCTACAATGATTTTCGAGAGCGGCACCAATTCGACGAGTTCAGCGTTCTTCGGATAAGGTTTCTGGGCGGGAGGGGCGGGTATGCCTTTTTTCTGGTCGGTCTCCCATTTACCAAATTCACTCCAATGATCTGATCGGAGAATACTCCTAGCCTCTTTAACATTGGTCATAACTTTTTCAGCCCTAATGTAAGGATAAAAGTGTATTCACAGCATTGCTCACGCTAGTATTGAGAGCGAACGTTAGCGAGGGGAAAAGGGGGTTTGATGTGGTACGTGCGACGAGCTGCGACGCGAGAACTAGGGAGCGTATGCGGTGTCCTGGGAGTGAATAAGATTAATGATAGCTGAGTCGCAGTAATGTTCGAGTCGCCTTGGAGCTACCAGAAATCTACCTCCTAAGCCAAGACATGAACAGAGAGCTGACAGATAAAAGGATCACCAAGCTAGAAGTGGAGAACGTTAAGTGCCTGAACCAGCCCCTCGATGCCATCAGAGACGAAATAATCGGCAGGAAAATCCTAGGCACCAAGTCTAGAGGGAAATGGGTCTTCATCGAACTCGAAGGAGACAACAACCTCCTCTACAACACAGGCATGGGGGCGAACACCATCTACTACCCCACAGGTAACCCCCCCAAGGAGAAGAAGCACATAAGGGTCGGGCTAAACGACGGCTCAGGCTTCACCTCACAGGTCTGGTGGTTCTGCTACCTCCACCTCGTCAAGACGTGCAGCCTCAGGGAACACAAAATGACAAACCAACTAGGCCCCACACCCATGGAGGATGCCTTCACCCCAGAGCACCTGGAAAGCATACTAAAGAACAGAGGAGCCGTAAAAAACACCCTACTTGATCAAAAAAAGGTGGCAGGCATAGGAAACGTCTACATCCACGACCCCCTCTTCCTAGCGGGCATACACCCACTCAGAGCCGCCAACACGATAACCGACGAGGAGGTGCACAGGCTACACGCGAGCATCGACGCGATACTCAATGAGAGCATCTCGATGGGAGGACTAGCCTACGAGGTGAACTTCTACGGAGTCAAGGGAGGCTACGGAAAGCCACAGTACAGAGTAGCTTACAAGGAGGGTGAACCATGCCCAACATGTGGCGCGGTGATACAGAATATCAAGACAGGCACAACAAGCAGCTACATATGCCCACGTTGCCAACCAAAGTGAGAACAACCAGACATGCAAACCTACTCTTGGAGACTTAATACGCGCGCGGTTTCATTGTGATAATTGTATTTAAAAAATTATGAATCTAGCTCTTTACCTTGATTGTACACTAGTAGAGCAATATCACCCATTATTGATTCAACCAAATGTAATTTTTCTACCGCCCTATCTATGTTTTTATTTCTCATGAATTCCTCATCGCGGGTGAAGATAGTTATCGCGCAATGATTTTTCCCACTGATTTCAATTATTCCTGAGTCGTTAGCGACTCCCGTTATTGTTCCGTCTTTGTGGGCGACGAGAGTTCCTCTAGGGAGTTTCAGAGGTATTCGAGAATTCAATTGTTGCTTATACATGATCTCCATCATTTTGTCACAGGCTTTCTTGCTCCATAGTTCCCCACTGTAGATTTTGCAGAGTAGTTGGTTCATGGCTCTCGGAGATGCACTGTTCCCCTCCGGGCTCGCAGTGTAGCATGCTGAGTCGAATATCAGTCGCAACTCCTTTTTCGCCATCTCGGCTTCTCTTGGATCGATGAGCGGCTCCCTCGTCTGGCCTCGTTCCGAATGAGCCTGCCTAATGGTCATCTTGGTGTGGATATCGCGGAAACCTAGGGACTTCATGGTTTTATCCACTATCATTGGACCCCCAATTCTAGAGAGGAGCATATCCGTTGCAGTGTTGTCGCTTATAATGATCATAAGAGTTACGAGGTCCTCCACAGTAGGAGTTAACCCCTCCCTAAGGAACTTGAATACGCCAGTCCCAGAGAGTTTAAAACTATAAAGAAGTTGAAGACGTTCATTAAATCTTAAAGTTTTATCGACTTCCATCTGTCTAAAGGCTTCTACCATTATGGGTACTTTCACGACGCTGCACAAATGATACAGCTTGTCTGCGTTGAACGTTACTTCTTCATTATACTCAATGTAATTGACAGCTACTCCGATATCTAATTTAGCTGACTTCGCTAGACGTTGAATATCTGAAATAATTTCCATTTAAACACCATAATTTTGGTGGTATATTGCTTATTTATACATTTTGCGTATGATAACTAACCCGTACGAAATATGCGCGCGACGATAAAGAGCATTAAATGTTTATTATTTCGCATTCCCAAAACAATTTCAGAGGTGTAAACTTTGCGGACTTACGTAAAGATAGAAGGAGAAAATGTTGGACAAATTGTACAGAAACTAGCTAAACTAGCTGTCGATTCTCCAGAGATCTGTGTTTGGGATTACAATATGCTGAACCTGGGATGGATCCTACCCTATGATGAGTCAAAAATAGAGAGTATGGCAGAATACTTTGAGATGGACACAGGTACTTTAAAAAAAAA
>JBGPRA010000087.1:0-9157 GCA_041489375.1 Bathyarchaeia archaeon
CATCCTGCTCTTTGGCAGGTAACCTGTCAGTGGATTGTGGGCCCTAACGGCGTGAAGTCCATCCTCCGGGAGGAGATCTTTCACTATATCCGCTGACACCGCCCCATGTCGCGTCCAGTCCTGACCCACCTCCTCATAATCCACATCGTGGAGAATGCCCACTTCTTCCCAGAGGTCTTGATCTTCTCCGAATCTCACGGCGAGCCCCCTCATTATCGCTCCCACAGCAATCATATGCTTTACAAGGTTTTCATTCTTAACATGTTTTTTCACGATCGCAATAGATTCATCGTGTGTAATCATACCTTAAGCGCGGTTTTCAGCGGGTTTAAGTCTTAGCCGACTCGGTGGGTTTAAATTCAGAACGAGGCTGATTGACTGCATCCAAACGATGGGATATTATGGAGAAAATTGACCTAAAGCAGTTCTCTTCATTAGTGACCTATGCCCTGTCCGTCATGGTCCTCACCCATACACTGACGCATACATTCCAGAACATCCACACATCTCTTTTCCCGGTGCTAAAGCAGGAGTTCAACCTCGGCTATTATGAACTGGGTTTAATTGCTGCAATACCACCGCTCTGCCAAACGATCCTCGCAATCCCCGCCGGAATGCTCGCGGACAAGTTCGGAACAAAAAAGCTGATAATATTCAGCATGATACTGAGCTGTACGGGAAGTCTCGTCGCTGGCTTCACACAAAGCCCCTGGATGCTCATCGCAGCGGTAAGTTTGCTATACCTAAACACGACCTTCTATCACCCACCCAGCTACAGCTATATTACCAAGATGTTCAAGCCAAGTGACCGCTCGAAGGCACTTGGTATGCATGGTGCTGGTGGTACCTTTGGGATGGCGATTGGTCCATTAAGCATCAGCCTCCTCATGGGATTCTTTGCTTTTCAATGGAGGCAGGTCTACCTATTCTGGTTTATACCTTTAGTCATCGGACTCATCTTGGTCCTCAGGATCAAGGCCGACCCTATTGAGCAGCCGAAACTAAAAACGAAAGACGACACTAAACTTGATGAAACGAAGAGCGTGGTGAGCGGCAGCATGTTGTGGTTTATAGTATTCAACGCTTTGAGAGGGATGGGCGCAAGCATGACGGCTGCTTTTTTCAGTCTCTACCTTGTTCAAAGCCAAGGTTGGAGCCTTGGAGATGCTAGTCTCGTCTACGGTGCGAGTAGCCTAGTAGGCATCGTGGCAGCGCCCCTCGGAGGTTATTTCGCTGATAAGGTTGGTGAGAAGAAGTGGACCACTCTAAACATTGCCATCTGCACCATATCATATGCTCTCGCCTTCCTCATCCCCGGAGCAATTTTTTTCACGGCATTCTTCATCGGATACGGTTTCTTTAGCCTACTGAGTATGGCGAGCAACTCAAGCCTAACCGCAAAGCTATCCCCTCAAAGGCAGAGAGGACTCGGTTTCGCACTATACTTCCTTCCAGGTAGCATAATGGGTGCGGTCGCACCGATTGTTGCGGCCTTCATCGCGAACACATGGGGTATCTTCCCAGTATTCATTGCCTCAACACTCGTCTTCGCATTGTCCGTACCAATCATCCACTTCGGAGTCAAAGTTAACTGACACGTTTCCACAGGCGGTGAAAAAACCAATTATTCATTTTGGTATAATTCATCGTTGCCGGCAAACCCTTTTTAAGGTAGATTAGATTAGATTGGGCGATCGAGAGAAGGAGAGTCGAGGAGAACCAGCGCCTTGTTCATGCCCCGAGCTTACGACCGCGCCATTACAATCTTTTCACCAGAGGGAAGACTCTACCAGGTCGAATATGCCCTGGAGCTGGTGAAGAGAGGTGCGCCCATCGTAGGCGTCTCATCGCCTCTAGGGGTAGCCCTTGCGGCAAATGAATCCCCAGAGAGTGTGTTGGAAGACGGAGACTACTTCCGTAAAATATTCCAGCTAGATGAGCACGTCTGCATGGCGATAGCAGGGCTAAGCAGCGATGCACGAGTCTTGATCAGTCAAGCACGGGTGTTCTCACAGAGTAACAGATTACTGTATGATGAGCCCGTTGATGTTGAGATACTCGCTAGGCGCATGGGTGACATCGCTCAGATATACACGCAACATGCCGGCGTACGGCCTTTCGGTGTGAGCACCATTATAGCGGGTGTAGACACCGAGGGCAGTAGGGTCATGACCACGGACCCAAGCGGCAGTTACAGGGGCTATAAAGCCACGGCAGTTGGAAGGAAGAGTGACGAAGCCAACAAGCTCCTAGAGGATAAGTACAAGGACGACATAACCTTGGAAGGCGCGATTAGCCTCGCTATAGAAGCAGTAAAGACCGCGTCAGACGCAGCACTACAATCCGAGAACGTAAAAGTAGCTGTGGTCCCAGTTGATACGAAGGTTTTCCGAAGGCTCTCCGACTCCGAAGTGCAGAAGCACATGAGGTAGAAGGGCCAGAGGGATGAGTGGTAACTACACCCTAGTCAGGTACCAGCATGGTGGAGAAAAGTACGAGATTCTCGTCGACCCAGATAAGGGACTTTCCTATAAGAAGGGTGAGCCTGTCGACATCTCCAACGTCATCCTCATCGACACCATCTTCACTGACGCTAACAAAGGTGAAAAGGCGTCAGAGTCAAAACTGAAAACCGAATTCGGTACAAGCGACCCTATTGAGGTCGCTAAACTGATGTTCGAGAAGGGGACTTTCCTCCTCACATCAGCCCAGCGGAAAGAGATTACCGAGCAAAAGCTCAGACAGATTATCACAATCATATCCCGAACCTATGTAGACCCTGCAACTAAACTTCCCCACCCAATCACCCGCATTGAGAACGCCATGAGTGAGGTCAATTTCAACGTCGATCCATTCAAAACGGCGGAAGAGCAGGTAAAGGAGTTAGTCCAACTACTCAGACCCGTTCTCCCCATGAGCAGCGAGAACGTCCAACTAGCTATCAAAATCCCACCAGACCACGCTGCAAGGTGCTATGGTATTGTGAAGAACTACGGAGAAATAAAGAGGGACGAGTGGCAGAAGGATGGGAGCTGGGTAGCAGTAGTTGAGATACCAGCAGCCATGCAGTTGGAACTACTCGACAAGCTCGGCAAGGCCACGCAGGGAAACCTCCAATCAAAGATATTGAAGTGAAGCTGAACAAATATGAGTGCGAACTTCCAGGACAGGGATCTGGTTCTCCCAGGGGACGTCGTGTACGAGGGGAGGATCAGGACAGGTGAGAACACTTACCGTAACCAGGATCAGGTATACGCCACACGCCTCGGTCTGGTCAACTATAAACCAGACAATGTACTAGTAGTCGCACTATCCGCTGGCTACAACCCACTCGTAGGCGACGTAGTCATAGGAGAGGTCATTGACATCGACCTCGGTGAATGGAGGATCGACATAGGCGCCCAAACCAGTGCTGTTATGGGAATTCCCGACGCCGTCGACCGACCATTCAGGACCGAGTACATAATGACAAGGGTCCTCGACATCGGTGACACACTTGTCGCAAAGATAGTCGACCTAGATAGGAGGAGAACACCAGTGCTCAGCATCCTCGGTCCAGGTCTCGGAAGGATAAACGACGGCTTCATAATACCCATTACACCGTCGAAGATCCCTCGCCTCATTGGAAAGAAGGGAAGTATGATCAATATGATAATTAGGGAGACAGGGTGCCGTGTCGTTATAGGTCAAAATGGCCGCATCCTAGTCTCCGGTCCAAATAGAGAACGCGAAGAAATGGTGGAAAAAGTAGTCACTAAAATTGAGCTAGAGGCTCATACCTCCGGGCTCACGAATAGAGTACAAGAGTATTTGAGACAAATAAAGGAGAGATCACGATGAGTAAGAAACCAACAACTAAGAAAACAGCGGCCCGGAAACCAAGGTCTAAAAAGGCAGAAAAGGCCGCCAGCTGGAAAAGAAACGACGGCCGAGCTTTCGATGAGCTCCGTACATTAAAAATTGAGAGTGGAGTGCTCCCCAACGCGGACGGCTCCGCATACATAGAGATGGGGAGAAACAAGATACTATGCGGTGTCTTTGGACCTCGCGAAATGCATCCAAAACACCAGGCTAAGCCAAACGAGGCAGTGCTTCGCTGCAGGTACCATATGGCACCTTTCAGCGTCGACCCACGAAGGTCACCCGCCCCCTCTAGGAGAGACCAAGAGATCAGCATGGTCATACGGTCTGCCCTTGAACCGGCGGTCTTCCTCGAACGCTACCCCCGAGCGAGCATCGACGTCTACGTTGAGGTGCTCGAAGCCGACGGTGGGACACGCTGCGCGAGTATAAACGCCGCCGCTGTCGCTCTCGTCGACGCGGGCATACCAATGAAGGATCTTGTTGCAGCTTGCGCCGTTGGTAAAATCGAAGATAAACTCATCGTCGATCTCGGCGACTACGAGGACAAGAAGGGGCAGAGCGATATGCCTATCGCCTACATGCCTAAACTAAACAAGGTCACCCTCCTACAAATGGACGGTATACTTTCCACTGAAGAGGCTGAGAAAGCCCTAAGCCTAGCCATCGATGGCTGCAAAAAGGTATATGAAATTCAACGTGAAGCGCTGAAAAAGAAGTATGGAATCGACCAGCCACAAGACAAACCACAAAAGGAGTACCAGCCCGAGGAGATTGAGGAGGAACCTCAGAAAGAGGAGGGTCAACAATGAGTAAAAGCAACATCGTCAGCCACCTTAAGCAGAAAAAGATATCCGAAGTCCTCTCCACCGGCAAACGGATGGATGGACGCAGCTTCGATGAATTCCGCGAACTTAGCATAAAGCGCAACGTCCTCTTCAAGAGCGAGGGAAGCGCTGAGGTCCGGCTCGGGAAGACCCATGTCATGGTCGGCGTAAAAGTTGGCGCGGGAACACCCTTCGAGGACACACCCAACGAAGGGGTCCTGATGACAAATGCCGAGTTCACCCCCATCGCCAACGCCGCATGGGAGCCAGGCCCACCCAATGAAAACAGCATCGAGCTAGCCCGCGTCGTCGACAGGGGCCTGCGTAGCGCTGAGGTCCTCGACACAAGTGAGCTATGTATCATTAGCGGGAAACTCGTCCAGATAGTATTCGTCGACCTATATGTCCTAAATTACGATGGTAACCTTATAGACGCTTGTAGCGCCGGTGCCATCGCAGCTCTCATGGGTGCGAAGAGACCAACATACAACATTGTGGAAAAAGAGGCCAAGTTGTCGGGTGAGAAGATGCCCCTCACAGTCAAGAAGAAGCCGGTAGCGATCAGCATAATCAAGATCGGTGACAATTTCATCCTCGATCCCACCGCCGACGAGGAGGATGTAATGGACTGTCGCCTCACAATCACATTCGACGAGGATGGCCACATCTGCACTATGCAAAAGAGCGGATCTGAGGGCTTGACACTTGACGAGATTAAGAAATGCATAAATATGGCGAAGGAGAAGGCGCCTGAGATAATGGCGAAGGCCATAGGCGACAAAGAATGACTAAGAAAAAGAAGACGTACGGTCTGAGGCTAAGGACACGCGGAGGAGCCGCCGTACAGAAGCGCTGGACACGTATAATGCTCCAGATGAATCAACCCCACAAATGCCCCAGCTGCGCCAGCCCAAAGGTGAAGCGCAGCATCGTTGGTATATGGAGCTGCAGTAAATGCGGATACAAATTCGCAGGCGGCGCATTTACGCCATCTACGAAGACGGGTCAGGCCTCCACTAGGGTCCAGGAATCCTAGATTCCCCATAAGGCGACTGTTTTTGAAGCCTCGACGATATAAGGCCGAGGCGAAGATACTGGTAGAGGCGCCTCGTGGCGTCCGCGATATTATAATAAAATCATTAAGACCCGAGTTAGAGTCTAATATCTCAGACCGCTCCAAAGTGTTAATCGAGGCTTCAGAAAGTGGGCTGATCTTAAAGGTGGAAGCCGAGGACGTCACGGCTCTCCGAGCCGCTGTTAACAGTTATCTCTACTGGATTAATGGTATAATTGACATCGGTAGCAGAATAAGCACCTGAGGTAACAGATGCAATTCTATTACCTCTTTGAAAAAGAAAAAAAAGAAGATACGATTTTGGCTACGCGTTCAACAACTGTGGCATCCGTTTATAGATCAGATAGATGATGATACCGCTGATCACCATCTCCCCGAGGATGTAGCTGCCATTATACACCGCACTGTAGACATATGGGCCCATCTCCGGCGGAGCGTATTCAGCGAAGAATACGACACCGGATACGAAGTGTGAGAGGAATCGGCCGGTCAACGCGACCACGACGCCTACGAGGGGCTGCTTCTTGAATAGGCCAGCTAGTCCTAGACACGCGAAGGCTAATGGGTAGTCAAGGATTATCTGGAGTGGGTAGTAGATATACCCCTCCAACGCCATCTGGACTAGACCGAAGACGATTCCGGCCATGATCCCGACCTTGACCCCACGCCTGTAAGCAAGCAACATGATCGGAACCATACTCCCCAGGGTTATGGAGCCACCCCACGGAAGTTGGTAGATCTTGATATAATTCAGGACAACGGAAAGTGCCACGGTTACAGATATCTCAGCTAGTTCCCTAGTGTTCGTTTTTGTACCGCTCATGACACATCCCTTCGCCGGTATTATCCGGATCAGGTTCAAAGGGTCGACGACTTTCGTCCTCTCAGCCAGGCTTACGCCCAGCTCCCCTCGACCACCAGAGAAATGAAGCGAGTTAATAAAACTTACTTATGATATTCTAATGAGCGATCTCAGGCCTTTCATTTTAAGTAAACTAGCCTGCCTTCAACTTTCCGTTTAATGTTCTGATTATTCTTGAGGAACTCCACGAGAACCTCGAATGAGGATGTAGTGACTACCTTCGTTTTGATTGCTGTTAATTCAGCCTGTGAGATGCCTAAGTAGGTTGTAGAGTTCTTAGCATGGTATCCTTGTAGGCAAATAGTGTAGGTCCCAACTGGGTTAACGTCTTTATCATCTATCTTCAGGGAGATGAGTCTCTTCTCACTGTCGCTGTATTCAGCTCTTACTTTCGAGTTTACCTGATAGCATTCACCTTCTCCGTCTCTGTTTTCGATTCTCATAATGTGATTGAATATCTTTGTTAGCAGAGCCCCCGTGATTGTATATCTCGTGAGAACGTCATTGTAAGGGAAGCATGTGATTATGTCCTTCATCATTACCATTGGCCCAATTTTCTCGGATCTAATGGAGCCACTTGCCACAAACATCACATCGCATTCTGCGTTTTCAGCGAAAGCGTCTGCGATGAGGTTTCCGAGCGATGTCTCTATCTCTCTTTTAGGGTGAGTGTGTTCGACTGCAAGCTTGCATATTATAGCTTCATATTTCTGATCAACTTCTTTTTGGTAGTTACCAATGTAGTCTGAGAGCGCTCGGTCGGGTTCTGCTATTCTATCGTCGATAGGTATCAGCTGCCATTTATAATCTACAACGCTGTTCGTGTCGTCATCTACTTCGATGTCTAATCTTCCTATCTGGTTTGTCCCTACTCCTGCTTGCACTATTATTATCCCGTTTCTTATTGCAGGTTTCTCGAGGATTGTGTGTGAGTGGCCGCCAATGATTATGTCGACTCCCCACTCCGGTTTCAACAGGTCCGCGAGAGCTAGATCTGAATCGAAGCCGATGTGTGTGAGGAGAATGGTTAGGTCTATGTCATCATTTTTGTAAGCGTTAGTAATCTTCCCGACTTCTTGACTTGCTTCCTCTAGATCCACGAAGCTGCTTATGAGTGGGTCAGATTTTATGGTGTCCATGACCTTTTCGGTTATTATTCCCGTGAAAAGTATGTCGAAACCAGCTTTGTTAATGATGAGATAAGGCCTCATCAACCTTTTGCTGTATGGTTTGATGTAGAGGTTCGCGTTTACTATCGGGAAATTGGCTACCTTTTCGAGGAATAGTAGGTGAGATAGTCCGTAGTCGAATTCATGATTACCAAGACATACGACATCGGGGGCGAGGTAGTTCATAAGCCCCATCGTCGACAACCCTTTGTATTCAGTGTCGATTAAGGAGCCTTGAACCATGTCCCCCGCGATGACGTACAGGACGTTCTCCTCCTCGCGTCTTACCTTATTTATATAACCTGAGAGAAGTGCGAGGCCGCCTACCAGCTTTGTCTCTCCCGCCATCATCTCTGCTGCAAAGTCTCCGTGCATATCGTTTGAGTGGAGAATCGTGAACTTCTTCGTCTTCATCCATCCCGCCTAGTAGACTGATTCTGTTTTTCCAATGTCTTAAAGTTTTAAGTCGAAATCGGGTACACGCGATAGATGGAAGTGAGTATAGCGCAATTTAGGCGCATAAATGTAAATAGTAATAGACTCAATTATACGCGAAGCCGTATGTCTGTAAAAAATAAATTTTGCGCAAATTGTGGCGCTGCTGTTGAGGGTAAAGAATTCTGCCCACAGTGTGGAGCTAAACAGTCGTTTGACGCTGCAACCCCACAAGAAACCCCGAGTAGTCCCTCCGACAAAGTAGCCCACGAGCCAAGTAGCGCTGCGACCCCACAAGAAACCCCGAGCAGTCCCTCCGACAAAGTATCCCACGAGCAAAGTAGAGGCGCCATGGAACATCTCAATATCGCATTTAATGTTGCGATGAATAACCCTCTGGTGTTTCTCCCAGCTATATTGAGTGGCATAATTGGAGGAATAATAGGCTTTATTTCCCCTTTAGCTATGTTCGCATTTCTAGGGACAATCTTATGGTTAATCAACTTGGTTATCTCCTATATACTTAATTTTGCTTCAACTGACATGTCTCGTGATGCATATAATAAACAGCCACTCGACCTTGGTGCAAGCATAAGCTATGTTTTCAGTAGAATTGTGCCATTCCTAATTGCAGCCATTTTTGGGATGCTTCTATCGATAACCATCGTTTTAATACCCGTTGTTATTCTGACCTTCGTTATTATGGTGGTAGATGAAACGGAAGTCATGGATGCCCTTGGAAAGGCTTTCAACGTCATCAAAGCCGACTTGGGAGACATCATAATAGTCATAATAGTGGCCATTGTTGGATTCGCGGTAACCAGCATGATTCCCCTCGTTTCATCGCTACTATATTCCATTTTGAATGTCGTAATTGGTCTAGCGTTCATAGACATTTATATGAACTTTAAAAACCGTTAATCGTTCA
>JBGPRA010000088.1:0-9141 GCA_041489375.1 Bathyarchaeia archaeon
AGTGATGATAAATTGACTGGGTGGGCTTCACTGCCTCACCTACACTCAACCACGCTCACGTCTAATAATCAGTGTACCTATCCATAATCCCCATATGCATATACTGAATGTGTAATTCGTATTAGTAAAGAAGTGAAAAGTTTGGCGACAGCATTCCTCCTGTTAAACATTGAGACAGGTTTAGAAGTCGAAGTTATGAAGGATCTAAAGGATCTAGATGAGGTTAAGGAGGTTCACAAGCTTGACGGCACCTATGATGTCATTGCTCGCATGGAGACAGATACTATGCAGGAATTGAAGGATGCTGTCAATTGGAAAATTAGGCAACTCGAAAATGTCCATAGCACCCTTACAATGATTGTTATGTAAGAATTCACTCATGTGTGCGCGTGACTATTCAATTACGGTTGGGTATCAGGCTGAACTCAGGATAAGATTAATGATAACGACCGTATAGTTACCCGATCTTTAACTTACATTCATCCAGCTTAGGATTATGCTGAACAGCAACTCGCTTAACTTCATGGTAGAGAAACTCCCAAAGCTCTCCAGCTACATACGCGTAGTGTGTGTACCTTGCCATCACGCGATAAGTAATTAAAAAAAATGGCTTCCTTTTTTGATTTTATCTTTTAATCGTTTCTAGATCGCTCTTTATACCGTTAGCAGCCCATTTACTCCATGGTAGAGTAAATAACTTGAACCCTCTTTCAACGAACGTATTTGGATCTTGTCCTCCCGGGATGAAGTACATGCCAGGGATCACTCCCGCCTTGTTGCAGGCAGCAGCAATTTTATCCAATGCCTCTCCATACTTTGGATTTAGATAATCCAGAGCTATACCCAAGTTAATTGAAAGGTCTGAAGGACCCACTAAAAGAACGTCGATCCCGGGAACGGAGAGAATTTCATCTATATTATTTAATGATTCAACGGTTTCTATCATGGGTATAACTAATACCTCCCTGTTGACCGCATCCATGTAATCACGATAGCGTTCAAATGTACCCCATTCTCCTCTCATCCCCGCCGAGCTTCTCTTCCCCTCAGGCGGATATTTACACCACTGGACCATGTTGACGGCTTCTTCTTTTGTGTTAACCATTGGCACGATGATGCCTTTTGCGCCTATGTCGAGAGCGTAACAGACGAGAGCCTGGTCGTTTGACCCAACTCTGATTATCGGGATAGCTTTTTTGCCCCTCATAGCTTGAACTTGATACTTTAGTTCCTTGATACTCACGGCGTCGTGCTGAGTGTCAAAGAGAATGAAATCGAATCCTGAGTCAGCTAAAAAATCCACAGGGCTTGATAAGGAAGCAGTCGTTCCGATGGCGGTCTTACCCGCCTTTAACATCTCCTTAACACTGTTCATATTAGATCTCTAAAAAAAATGGTTCTCATAGAATATATATTATCGTTTTCCTCTGCGCAATAATCATAATCACTGGTATTGGGTTAGCGTGAAGTGAGGATAAGATTATTGTACGTTAGGATGTCCATAATGGGGGATTTATTTTCACGGTTCAAGGCTTTCAAGTGGGTTTCTGCCTGCTTTGTGATAGGTGGCTTCACTTTTTAAGTTTCGGAAGCCGTGAAAACCAGACTTCAAACAAAAAACTACTTACACACTTCAAGTTTTAGCGTTAATCGATTTTCCGCGAGCGCGATTGCACGTAAGATGAGGCTTATACCTAAGCAACTTTGGGTTAAGATTTTGAGTACCCGGTAGAAGTGAGATAAACCTCGGTAATCAGAAGGACCTTCGCCACATTCTGATCATGGGATTGCAGACCTTTCTGGCCACTAGTGGATCCTCTTTTACAATGTCATCTGCCTCGAGGAGTGAGTCAACCATCAAAACGTACATCCCTCCCGACTCCTCATCTGGAAATGAACCCGAAGCGATTAACTTCCCCTCTCCTTGAAGGTGTTTAAGGAAAATAATATGATCTGAGATATGTTCTGACGTGTCGCCGGTATCGCTCAGTGTGACCACCGCACAGCTTTGGCTTGTATGCTCTTTGCCCAGGGTTCGAGCCAGGTCGATTACACCATACGTGCCGTCCTCGAGGAAGAAGGCTGGTCGAAGTCCCGAGTACCTGTCGATGTTTGTGCCTTTCTGCGCGTCGTCATTGATTCTAGCCTTTATGACCTCTCCAAAGATGGCTACGTCGTACTCCTTACCGATGCCCTCTATCTTAACGAGTTTGCACTCGAGGTGTGCGTAGCACTCCTCTATGCCTGGGGGGGAGACTGCTAGGGAGGGGAGGCGAGTTAGCCCGAGACTTTCAAGGTTTCTTGGGCTTGGTATGCGTGGCATATCGAATATTCTCCTGATGAGGTTCTCGCTTGGTATGTTCACGACGAACTCTGGGATCTTTGTGAGGTTGGATACGGTGGTGTGTTTTCTGTTACAGCCAATTACTATAGTGGGTGGCTTGAACGCGATCATGGTAATCCAGCTTTTTGGCGCCACGTCTACGTGACCGTCTTCATCGATTGTTATGAGTAGGACGATTTGACCGGCTAGAGGTGAGGGGTGCCAGTTGTACTTATCCGGGTCGAACTCGGTTTTCAGCTTCATTGGTTTGGGTTAGACTTTATTGAGTTAAATGTGTGTGGGTTTGGATTCGCGTTGGTCGCAGTTATCAAGTAGTAGATAACCCGTATCTCTGCTAGGTTAACTACACAATCTGTCAGAAGTCAGGATAAGATTATTGCACGTAAGATGAGGCTTATGCCAAAGTGAATTTGGGTTAAGATTTTGCGAGTATCGGGTGGGACTCAGGATAAGGCTATGGAGTGGTGAGCAGATCAAGTGTATTTAGCTGCCAACTTCCGCCTCATCTCTTCAGTGTACTTAAATTCATCCATCCTCTTTGTGTCGACTCCTCGCCCTGTAGCGATCTTAACCATCTCATTGTAGAGGTACTCCCAGTCACGCGCAAACTCAGGCCATGAATACAACTCCCTCTGAGTTCGGATAATCTCCCCGTATTTGTTCCATAGGGTGATATAGTCGGGGCCTAGGAAATCGTATAGCAGCATCCTATCTATCATGCCATACCTTAGGAGTAAGCCAGTCTTGTTGAACCAACCTATCATGAACTCCCTGACCAATAGGCTCTCCGGGTTAGCGTCTGCGCCATACTTCTTCTCGAAGTCGTCGTAGTCCTTCCACTCCATGTTCGCGAACTCGAACCAGTTCCTGAATCCCTCCTTCGTGTAGCTGGGCGCTGATAGCTGCATGAGTAGTTGAAATTGTCGTGTCTCGGTGTTTGCCTTCATGTTTCTCTGGCTTATCCTCAGGTTCAAAACGTAGAAGATAGCCGCTATGCATACTCCTAGTGCTCCAGCGATGTAGCTCACCGACTGGAGTAAAACTAAGTCAACCATTCAACAATCACGGTTGAGTATCAGGTGGAACTCAGGATAAGACTATGGAGTCAACATTTACTCAATTGCCACAAACCTAATTTTTACTCTAAGAGATATTTGAGGTGATTCGAATTGATGTCCAAGGAAGAAACGATCAAGCTTGCTGACTCCTATGTCTTGCAAGAATTTCTCTGCTCGGAGTCCTGCCTTATGGCCTTAGCCAAGTGCCAGGGGGTGTAAGGTCCTCTCATTCCCAGAATCGCTACAGGTTTCGGTGCTGGCATAGGTATGAACGGTGAGATATGCGGAGCCATCACCGGCGAGGTGATGGGGCTGGGCATAAGATACGGTAGGGACAGGGTTGAGCCCACGGAGAACCAGAAGCCTTATTGGTACTCAATGTCGCTTCTGAAGCGTTTCAGGGCAGAGCACGGAGAGATTAGATGTCCCGCCCTCCTAGGACTCGACATTGCCAAAACTGAGGATTTGAAGGAGTACTATAGACGGAATCTCTGGGTCAACAGCTGCACTAGATTCATCCTCTCTGCGACAGGCTAGTGCTCTATGAAAATATAATAATTTAGGATATTACCCAGAAACCACCTATGCTACTAACTTCATGCCGCCTTAACGTCTCCTCCAATCTAGATAATTGAACTTCTCTTATCTCCGGTACATTTATCGCAGGGTCGACTATCGTAACTTTGCCTGTCTCTGATTCAAATCGTTGCACCAATGAAACATGCTCTACGTCGCCTTCACCGAATAACAGCTGACTGTTATAGCATAATATAATATCATTATTATTCCTCAAATTAGATGATAGGAACTCTGATACGTTTTCAATCTCCTTTATTGTGTGGATTGTGATTTTTAGAGGAATACTATTGCGCTGAAAGTAATTAGTTATAGAGAATTCCTCTTTGCTTATCTGTGTACCCCAGCCAGCTCTTGGTTTTTTTCCCACCCTCACTTTCGAGAACAAGTATTCTTTTTCTGGAGGAACTATTAACCCGAGTTGACAGCCTATCTCATCCTGTGACGAATAGGCTATGCCTCTACGTTTCTGTATCATCTGTAAAACAGCCGGAACGCAACAGTATTCCTTCTCTTTAATGAGGTCATAATCGGGTTTTATCCTTATTATCATGCTTAAACTTCTGTTTATCAATTTTCATATATAAAATAATTAACTCTTCATAACCAGCGCATGCATCGAGGTTAAAATTATGACTCCAAATCATCAAAAGTCAAATTTCTATGCAGCTTCACGCGCGAACATTATATAACCACAACAGACCAAAGTCTAACAAGGTGTCATAATCCATGACTGAATCCACAAGCTTGCCCCTACGCAGCCAGGTGCCCCATGCTGAAACATGGGACCTCGAAAGCATCTTCGCCACCCCCGCTGACTGGGAGGCGGCTGGGCAGGAAATAACCAGTTACCTCCCCCAGCTCGCCGCCTATCAGGGCAGGATAAAGGAGGGCCCGCAGACCATGCTGGCTTACCTGCGCCTCGCCGATACAGCCGGCATCCTAGCGGGTAAATACTTCAACTACGCCAGCAACTACTATGCGGTCGACACCACCGACCAGCGCACCACTGCCCGCCTAGGTCAGGCACGCAGCATGAACGCGCGACTAGGCGCCGCCACAGCATTCTTCGAGCCGGAGCTGATGGCGCTCGGCTTCGAGCTGGTCGAGGACTGGATCCGATCCACTCCCGAGCTGGCTTACTTCGCCCACACGCTGGACAAGCTCAAGCGTCGCCAAATCCACATGCGGAACGGCGAGGTTGAGCAGGTCCTGGCGATGGCTCTGGATCCCTTCAGTGGCCCAGCCAGCGTCTACAGCGCCATCAGCGACGCTGACCTCGCCTTCAAGCCCGCCACAGCGTCCAATGGCCGTAGTCTCGAGGTTGGTCAAGCCAGCATCGGTGGGATACTAAGCAACCCCGACCGCGTTGTACGTCGTAGCGGGTGGGAAAACTACTCCGATGGCTACCTCGCGATGAAGAACGCCCTCGCAGCCACCTTCACTGCTCAGGTGAAGCAGGACGTCTTCAACATGCGTGCGCGTGGTTACGAGTCCTCCCTCCACGCCTCGCTGGGCCCTAATAACGTCCCGGTCGAGGTATTCCACAATGTGCTGGCGGTCTTCAAGAAGAACTTGCCCACGTGGCACCGTTACTGGAGTCTCCGCAGGAGAGCCCTAGGCGTTGAGAGCCTCCACGTCTACGACCTCAGGGCTCCTCTAGGCTCCGTCAAGCCGGTGGCACCCTTCAAGCAGGCTGTGGATTGGATCTGCGCCGGCATGGCCCCGCTTGGCGAGGAGTGCGTCACCGTTCTTCGCAGGGGCTGTTTGGACCAGCGTTGGGTGGATCGGCCCCGCAACAAGGGCAAACGTAATGGCGCATTCACCAGCGCCACGTTTGGCACGTACCCCTTTATCATGATGTCCTACGCCGACGACGTCTTCAGCCTGAGCACTCTCGCCCACGAGCTTGGCCACGCGTTGCACTCCTATTTCTCCCGCCGTGAGCAACCATTCATCTATGGGCGATACTCGCTCTTTGAAGCAGAGGTGGCCTCCAACTTCAACCAGGCCATGGTGCGCGACTATATGCTACGCACACAACCAGACCACGACTTCCAGGTAGCCCTGATCGAGGAAGCTATGTCCAACTTCCACCGCTACTTCTTCATAATGCCTCTACTGGCGCGTTTTGAATACGAGGCCCATACCCGCGCCGAGCGTGGAGCGCCCCTGAGCGCCGACATCCTGATCGGGCTCATGGCTGACCTCTTCAAAGAAGGCTACGGAGATGAGGTCGAGTTTGATCGTGACCGTATGGGTATCACATGGGCCCAATTCGGCCACATGTACATGAACTTCTACGTCTACCAGTACACTACGGGCATCTCTGGAGCTCACGCCTTGGCTAAGCCGATCCTAGCAGGCGACTCAGCCGCCGTCGAGCGCTACCTCAGCTTCTTGAAGGCGGGTGGCTCTCGCTATCCCATCGACAATCTCAAGCAGACTGGGGTAGACCTCGCCACACCCGGGCCGGTGGAGAGCGCCTTCACTTACCTGGCTGGCTTGGTGGATAGGCTGGAAGCGCTACTAGATTAAATGAATCATGTATCTAGCGCGTTCTACATCATCTTAGCTAACTCTGCGCCGATTTGAGTGAATGCCTCTTCCGCGCCTTCTTCTAATGGCCCTTCACTACCTTTTACGACCGCTGTTGCGTGGGTCTTAACAATCGTCAAGCCTAGACCTTTCAAATTATCCTCAATTTTTCCTCCAACGTTTCCAGCTAAACTGCTCTTACTCAACTTGGTGTCATACGCAAACGCCTTTTTACCGCTCAAGCCTTTTACGGTCTTCAAACGCTCTAGAAACGTCTTTATCGATTTCGTTACATTCCAAGCATGAACGGGGCCACCAACAATTAACAAATCATACGTACTCAATTCATCCAACTTGACCACGTCAACCCGCACAGTGTTTGCATCGACGCCGCTATCTCCCAGCCCCTTCGCCAAAGCCTGTGCAATCTTCTCTGTATTCCCATACACACTATCGTAGACCACCAAAGCCTTACCCAAAACCTTCACCTCTTACATAACAAAGAAAAATCTACATTATTTAAAGCTCATCGCATATAGAGCTCAATAAATAATTAGAACGTCCGAAGGAAGGGCTATAATTTTATCCCCTTCAACCACACCCATAACCCTATGCTCCGAGGTATTCGTCTCATCATATACGACCTCGACGGCACGCTCATAGACTCCAACGAGGCAATAGTGGAGGTCTTCAACAGCGTCGTCGTGGAACTCGGAGAGAAGGAGTTCCCCAAAGCTGTCATCGAGGCGATGATAGGACTGCCCTACAATGAGGCGTTCCGCCACGTCCTCCCAGAGGCCAAGCATAGCAAGATCCCGTGGTGCTGGGAGCGTTATAGGGAATTGTACGCTGAACTCGCCCCTATTAAGACGCGTATCCTCCCCGGCGCGGAGGAGACCCTCACCCACTTTAAAATGCTTGGCCTAAAACAGAGCATCGCTACATTAAAGCACTCTGATGTCGCCTCCAAGATACTTGGGCGACTCGGCCTCCTACCTTACTTCGATATTGTACTCGGCATAAACGATGTAATTAATCCCAAACCCTCCCCAGACGTAATTAACCTCACCATGACCCGCCTTCAGGTTAAACCCCGAGAAGTCGTCTTTATCGAGGATACAACCATCGGACTGGAGGCTGGAAAGAAGGCAGGGGTCTACACCATTGGCGTGACAACGGGGACCGATGATAGAAATAGGCTCGCGGTCCTCAGCCCTGACTATATAGTCGATGGTCTGCGAGAGCTTACCAATTTAATCTCGCCTTAGTACTTGAGGTTCGTGCGTACGAAAACACTTGTTCACCTCTTCTTCTAGGAGTTATCCATTTTTTTAGTGCACGATGAATACATCACAAATTTTATCAATAATTACAAATGACATTAAAATTGAGTTGATATGTCTCAAAACATGTTCAAATTCCTGAACTTCAAAGATATCGAGTGGAAAGACCCACCTCGAGGCTACTACTTAACGGATGTTAAACAGCACACCCTCTGGGAGGACAAGAAGACGGGCGCTACTCTTGCCTTGGTAAAGTTCCCAAAAGGTGTAGCCGATAAGATACATTCTCATCCGGAGGCGACTCAGGTAATAATTGGGCTAAGTGGTGAGGTCTTGATGCCTAACGGTCCCATGCCGTTGTTATCAAATATGGTCATAACAGCGTCGAAAGGTGTAAAGCATGGAGCTTCCGACTTCACAAAGGAGAGCATCTTTCTCTTTTTCTGGGATGGTCCCCCTAAGCCAAAAGTTGAGGAGTAGACTCAGAAGTCGTTTTCTCTAGGGATTCTCTAGTTTTCCGGATTGCGCTTGCTCCCGATGTGAAGATCACTACACTAGACAAAGGAACCATCGGCATGATTCACGTGTTCTAAACCTCAGTATTATATAGAATTTAATTCTAAACTTGTGTAAGGAAGATGTTGAGGGCTCCATCTGCATGGCACGTTGCTGTCTCCTTATGCGTCTTAATAATAGTTGTTACATTGCTTCAGTTAAACTCGATAAACATATCGCAACCGGGAACGATGACGCCAAGAATAGCCACTGACAAAGACGTATACCATGTCGGAGACATAGTTCACGTGGGATATAGCTACGTCAACACTAATAGTTGGACAGTCCTCTATTCACCGCCCAACAGTTATTATGGGATAAACGGAAGCTATGAGAATGAGTCAAGTCTAATTGGCGTCTTAATTCACGCAACCTACGTGAGTGATAAATTCGTGGTGCCCCCCGGTGAAGCCTTCGGTATGGGCTCACAGGATTTCAAGTTGGGGAAGGTGGGTAGATTTAGCATATAGTGTGGATCAGCCTCAAAAGTTGTCGACGTGCTACCGTGAATCCTTATCATCCAACAATCTGCCAAGGGACTGACTACCTGAAAAAGAGATAGATGCAAAGAATTGAGCCGAAAATCACAAGATATCGAAAGCGAAGCTATGTCTACGAATGAGAGTTCATAATGGAGCATAGTCTCGTAGAAAATAGGCTAAAATGAGACCAGCGACGAGGAATGAAGTAAAAACTTCGCCGCTGATATAAGTCACCATAATCTCATCTATTCTCGGTCAAACTATCAATAAACGCTTGGGTATGATTATTACGGTAAAGTTTTTTC
>JBGPRA010000089.1:0-8969 GCA_041489375.1 Bathyarchaeia archaeon
AGCGACAGCGTCGTATTGCTCCATGGCTTCGGTGACGACTTTAATCATCTTACCTCTGAGCCGCATAGCTTTTAGGTAATCAGTGGCTAGGAGGGCTGTCCTCGCGTAAGGTCCCCAGTGGTCTTCAGGCGCAGTGAGATGATGTGTGATACCGGAGTCAACGATGTCCTCGAAGGCACTAGCCGCTTCAGCGTTAAGGATGGTGCGTGTGATAGCTTCGTAGGGTAGGTCAGGGAGGTCGATCTCTTCGACAGAGGCAAATCCCTTCAGGATCTTTATGGCCTTCTCAAAGTTGTCCTTAACCTCGGAGTTGGCGTCGTCAGCGACTCCACGGAGTACCGCGATGCGGTGTCTACGCTTAGGGGATCGGGGGTTGTATTTCCATGTCTTTTGTATGGTTGTGGGGTCTAGGGGGTCGGGTCCTGCGATGGCTTGTAGGATGATACCACAGTCGCCTGCGGTCTGGGCGAGGGAGCCAAGTTTGTCGAGGGTCCAGCATAAGGCCATTGCGCCATGTCGGCTGACTCGTCCGTAGGTCGGACGGAGGCCAGCAACACCGCAATTATTGGCTGGGCTGAGGATACTACCCCAAGTCTCGGAGCCTATAGCGAATGGGACTAGACCAGCTGCGACGGCAGCGCCTGAGCCGCTCGATGATCCACCGGTCCAGGTGTCTGGGTTCCATGGGTTTCGGGGTGGACCGGTGAGGCTAGCATTGGGTTGTCTGTAGCCCATCCCTCCTGCGAATTCTATCATACTGAGCTTTGCGCAGAGGATGGCGCCGGCTTCTCTGAGCTTTATCACGGCTGTGGCGTCTGTGTCAATGATGCGATCTCGGAAGGGTTCTGCACCCCATGTGGTTGGTATGCCCTTGGTAGAGAGGAGGTCCTTGGCTCCCCAGGGGACGCCGTGTAATGGACCCCGGTAGTCGCCTTCCTCAATCTCCTTCTCAGCCTCCCTAGCTTGCTTTAGAGCCAAGGAGCGAGTTACTGTAACAACTGCGTTTAATCGTGGACCTATGATCTCAAGGCGATTCAGGAAGGTCTCAGTGAGTTCGATCGGAGAAACTTTGCCCTTCTTGATTTGTTCGGAGAGCTCACATATGGTGACGTGTATCGGATGTTTCATTGTGCACAGTCTCCGTAGGGTTTGAAGAATTGGTATGGCTCATCCCCATTCTCAAGCTTGATAGCGCGCATGGCTTTAGCCGCGTCTAGGATGGCAGTGAGCCCCTTCCTCATCTCCTCGAGTTCCTCAAGGGTGACTTGATCCCCGAATCTTGTCTTTATGAGAGTGAAGAGAATCTCGGTCTCGCTGATGTTTTGCATGATTTTAACTGGGGATGGTTGATTATTTTAGGTTGAGGGGCTCAGCGCTTGCCATCGGGCTTTCTTTTTTCTTACCTTACGCGCGAATTTTGGATATTTTGTTAAAAATTAAATGGTGACACGGTAGCGGTCCATGAGCTCCTGACGCTTTCCCTCGTTCCACCCAGTTACGTCCGTGTAGTACCCTGTGATCCTGCTCCACCAACGCACGTTCTCCGAGCCACATGACGGGCACGTCTTCAACATCCCTGCTGAAGTGCTTGCGCACTTGCTGCATACCGTTAAGTCCTTTGTGTAGCTGAAATAGCCGATCTGGCTGTTTCTGCAGATACGCTGCGTCAGTTTGTAGAGCGCCTCCGGGTCCGAGCAGGCTTCTCCTAGCCAGGCGTGGAAGATGTTTCCACCGCTCAGAATGGGGAAGAACTTGTGCTCGATATCTATCTTCTTACCCAGCGGAATCTTCGCACCCACATAGGTGTGAGTCCCGTTGCTGTAGTACACCGGCAGGTCCCTCTTCCCCTTCGCCAGCGCCGCAGCCTGCTCCAAGTCACCCTTTACTATCTGGTTGGCATACTTCTTGTAAACTGGACTTACCAAGTCACTTATGGCGAAAGTTTGTGCTGTAGACTCTGCAGGGGTGCGAGCCAGCATCAACTTGAACCCATTCCGCATCTCAAGCCCCTTCCTGTACTTCTCCATGTCGAGCAGGAGCCTGATGGCTACACGGACCGCGTCGTCACTCTCATGGAGCTGCTTCCCAGTGAAGTGCTGGACCATCTCGTTGACGCCAACGACTCCGATGACGTTCACCAGTTCACTGAAGTCGACTGCAGGTGGCCCCCTTTCCCCCGTGTGAGGGTCGCGAGGCTCTTGTATCGCGAAAGGCACCATCTTGTTTGCTATTGCCTTCTTCATCCAGTGCTGCTTCGTCTTGAAGACATCCACTGCTAAACGCATGTTCTCCTGCGCTGCCTCCAGCAGCTTGTCATAATCACCATTCGCTCTGTACGCAATCCTGGGCATATTGAGGCTGACTACCTGCCAGCCACCCATGCTGAAGTGCTGACCACCCTCAAAGTACAGCTTCTCGTTGAACTTGGGGTCAGTCTCAGGCGTGTTCGCGAACTGGTAAGCGCAGCACTGGTAGCAGCTGATGCCGTTACCATAGCCACGGTAGGTGGGGAGCATATTGTCGAAGTACGGTGCTCCGAACTTAGCCACGGACTCGTGGACAAGCATCCATAGGTCATCGTACTCGGGTTTGAAGAACTCCGGTGAGACGTAGTTCTCGTTTTTCGGGAAGTTGAAGGGTTTTCCCCAGAAGTCACCCTCGAGCGCTACCTCGGTGATGGCGCGGAAGAACATTTGGACCTCGTCCTCGTAGCTACCGTATGTGTCAGGACCGACACGTCCCTTCATCACGACGGGGACGTTCTGCCAAATCTTTGGCACACCCATCGGCAATTGGATATTGCTGAATACCAGTTGCCCGCCACGCGTAACGTAGGTCTGCGTCAACTCGTAGAACATCATCTGGGCTAGCTGCTTCACCTTCTCGTAGGGTAACCCCCTGAGGAAGGGCGCGAGGAACATCGTATAGAACATGAAGCCCTGGCCACCGCTGAAGTTAGTCTGCCCAGCGGCCAGCACCTTCACGCTATGCAGAATCGCCACCTCAGGCTGCTTCGCCGGACCAGCGACGCTGCTGCGGAAACCCGAGCCGTCGGGGATTAAGCCATAGTAGAGGAAATACCTAAGATCCCAGTCCTGACAGAAAGGACGAGAACCAAAATATTCCAGGGTATGAATGTGAATGTCACCCTGGTGGTGCGCTGTCGCCAGCGTCGGGTCCATCAACAGCAGGTACTGCTCCTTACTGAGCCTATCCGCCTTCTTCTTATGCACCGTCTCAGGGTTAGGCTGAAGGTTCGCGTTCTCCTTTGCTTCGAACCCTGAGCCCGTGTCGATCTCGTAAGCATCAAACACGGGGACACCGACACGAGTCAAGATATTCCTATAGATCTGGAGCTCCGGCATATTCTCCGACTCGCTCCACTCGAGGAGGATGTTGTTAGTTATCTCCCTTATCATAGAACCCGAGACGAATTTGGGCTTAGTGAGCTTGATCCTCTTCTCAGTCTCCCTAGCGAGTTTCTCCGCCTTAAGCGGGCTAAGTGGTGACATCCCAAACATCTTCTCCGCGAGCTCAGTCTCCCTAACGAGTTGATCAATTATGCGCGTCTTGTCCCACTCCACAAGGTAGCCATCGGTGGTACGCACCATTGGCATCCCCTTGTAGAGCCGCTCAGCTTTGTAGAACTGATCTATGAACGTCTGCCCAGCCGGTAAATCCTTACTTCTCTTTAACATTCAGCAAATCCCTCACAATGTCCTCGCTCAGCATTCCGCCTGGGAACATCTCCTCAGCCGCCAGGCAATGGTCACCAACCTCAAGTATCGGTGGGTTCCCGAATATGTTCCTCATCACGAAATCAGTCTGCACCTCCGAGTCAAACCACTTCGCCTCGAAGGAAATCGATTTATCCTTAAGATAGGCCTTCAACTCCTCACACTTATGGCAGTCGGGGAGAGAGTAGATCTTCGCGACGGTTTTCGTAGCAATCATTCTGGGCATCACCGATGGAAATCACTAAGTGAGATAGTAGAAGGGTAACTAAATGGCGTATAAGAACGTAATCGTCTCATCCATAATACTATGAATAACAAATTTAATGGACAATCTACATTTATCACTCAACATATAGGATTGTCCTAAATAATTGTAATCATATTAATTTAATTTCGAATATCTACAATAGCTTATATATTTAATCATACGCAGTTACAATCCGTAATAGACGGAAAATGCCGGGTTATATATGACAATAATAGTCTGCCTTGTGGGTACGCACTTCCGACGCCCATTCGACGGCATTCGTTACTGGAGCAAACACCACGGAATAACAAAACTTTACTTATTGTACAGTAACGCAAAGGCAACTGATGAGACTGCAGTATTCAGTTACATGAGTCAAAAGAATGCGGAGGAGCTTCGTAATAAGCTAGAGATACTTGATCCCGAGTTAGTGGGATTCGACCCGATGGATCACCGTAGCGCATTCAAGGCGATCTATGGTGTTGTAAGCAAGGCACGCGCCTCAGGAGAGGAGGTCCTCATCGACGTCACTAGCACCACTGACATCTCTCAGGGTGTTTCTCTAACAGTAGCCCTGATGTTTAGAAATGCCCGAGTTTATAGTGTGCCACCCGAAAAATCTGCGTGGTACGTTACCGGAAAGGTCGGAGACCCCCAGTTTGAAAAGTGGTTTGAAAATGCGCGAAACCAATCGAGTAAGGAGCCAAAAGAGATACAGCTCCCCGGGTATCGCCTCGAGCCCAACAGCAAACACGAGGAGAAAGAATGGGATAGGGAGAAGAAGCTTCTAGTCCTTCTCCGTGAGAACGGTGGTGAGGCTGAGTCGATTAGCGACATTATTCGCTGGTTCGGTAATAAGGCAGCCAGTAGCACCCTCCGGAACAAGTTTAGCCGCATAGTGACTAAGCTTGAGATGAAGGGACTCATCGATGCTGAGAAGGGAAGCAAGATGAAGGTTATCAGTCTAACAGAGTTCGGAGAGATCTTCGCTGAGGCTCTCGCTGAGCAGAATGCAGTATAACGCCAGACACCCTTACCCTGCAACAATTTACAGAGTCGAGTGAATAAAGGTCTCAACCATACACCCGATTTTCCGTTTCCATAAACATATCTCTAATCGCGCTTCAGCTCCCTCCGTAATATGTGATATTATTATTCGGATTACGTATTAGGCGACCTACTTTTAGTAGAGATAGACGTAATTCCTACCCCTCCGTATTTTTTAGCTAAGTTTTTATGTCGAACGACCCGAGCCTATCATAAGAATTGGAGGATAAGAGTTGCTAGCAGAGGTTGTTCTCACCCCTTCTGAGGGGAAGAGGCTCATCGCCAAGGCAATAGCACACATGGAGATAGTGAAGCTCGCCAAGGAGAAGGGCACAATAATCATCGCCACCAGCACAACAAACGCCTATGTCCTCGAGGAAATCCTCGGTAAGGAGATCAAAGATAAGGGGATGTTCACAGCGGGAGTCGTAACGAAAGAGGGGCTCCAGATTACGGAGGCAAAGGGTCGATACGACCACCATTTAATCCAAAAAGGAAAGGTTAAGACCGTCAAGGTCCCTGAGCTTGGAGACATCCTCAAGGATATGGGACCTGGTGACATCTTCATCAAGGGCGCGAATGCAATAGATCCTTTCGGCCAAGCAGGCATTCTTCTTGGAGGCACTGGTGGCGGCACTATTGGTGCTTCTTGGGGTTACATAACGAGCAACGGTATAACCATTATTATCGCAGCAGGCCTTGAGAAACTTGTCCCCATCAACCTAACCGACGCCGTCAACAGAATGGGCATCATGAAGGTCGATACTGCCCTAGACGTAAAATGTGGCATGATGGTGATTGGGGGCTATATAATAACCGAGATGGAGGCCTTCAAGGAACTCTTCAACATAGATGTCGTGCCCATCGGAGGAGGCGGCATTGACGGCGCCGAGGGTTCTAAGATATTCCTACTCGACGGCGAGAATGAGGCTGTGAAGGAGGCTATTGAGATGGTTAAGGCAATTCGCGGCGAGCCCAAGCTCACAACACGTACAATCAAGCAGAAATAGGCGACTTTTCCAAGCGCCACTCTATCTTCTCGGCCCCATTGAATCGGGAGAAGTCATCGAGTGTCTTCTGCAACTCGTTCTCAAACACTTCATCTTTTTTGAAGCTATCCTCGTACCATAGACCACGGATTATGAGCTTCTTCTCCTTCCTCTCCAACTTTGGATCTAGTCGCCCGACGAGCCTGTCCCCGTAGAGTATGGGCGTGGTGAAATAGCCGTACTTCCGCTGGTGGGGTTTTAGATAGACCTCCAACACCCGCTCGAAGCCGAAGAGTGCCTCGAGTCGGTCTGCATTCCAGAGTAAGCTGTCGAAGTAGTTGACGAGACGGACACCTCCATAGCCCCAGTCGCGCTCAAGCTCTCCGAGACGGGGCGCATCCTCGGCCAGGCAGTAGTGGGGAGTCCTAAGTCCCTCAACGCTTAGTTTAACAACTGCTCCCTCCTCCGCTAACCCATCAAGAAGTCCTTGTATCTGCTTCGTTGTCAATCCGAGCTTGACGCACCACGAGTGGTAGTAAGACTTGATGTCCGCTGGCTTGGTTGCGCCGAGGTAGCCGAGGGTACGTGTAGCGAAGAACCTGTTTCTCTGCTCCTCGGTGGGTTCTGAGATGTCCAACCAGCTTGGGAGCACTCTCTCCGTGAGGTCGTAAATCCGCTGAAATCCGTCTCGACGCGCTACCATTAGATCACCGGAGCTGAAAAGTGCCTCGAGTGCACGCTTAGCGGGTTTCCATCCCCACCAGCCGCTGCTCGGCTTCTTCCCCTCGAAGTCTGTGCTTCCAAGGGGGCCCTCTTTCCTGACCCTGTCCAGGACAGAGTCGACGATTTCTGGCTCAACGCGACTGAACCATCCAGTGTGAATTATCTTGTTCTTGGCTCTCTCCCTGTTGGCGGTTATGAGGTACCTCCAGTCCTTCATAGGCATGTAGCACATAGCGTGACCCCATCCCTCGAAGATGTATCTGTCCTCGTAAGCGAGTGTGTGTAGATCTGCCTTCTTGTACTGGCCAAGACGTGTCCAGAGGGTGAAGTAGTGGGCACGCTCCACAACGTTGATTGTGTCGATTTGGACGCAGCCGAGTTGCCCGACGGTCTCCTCCACTCTCTTCTTTGTGGTCTTCTTCGGTGGTTCGCCTATGCCCTGCTTCTCGAGCTGTAACCTGCGTACTGTGTCCACCGAAACTTTGAGAGCTGAGACCATTTATACAACACTGAGTGGATGACCGTTTAAGATTTCAATTTTTTACATAGACTTGAATCATTCCAAATGAGAGGAAAGGGAGGTGGGTGAGTTTTGGGAGATACCTCTCTCCCTGATGTTAAGCCCACCTCTCTGGGTTCTCATCAGAAAAGAAAACTCCACAGATACGAAGGAAACTTCCTAAAGAACTCGCTGAGCCTTCTCAAAGAAGATAGGCCTTTCAGGCATCGACTATAAGACGTACACAGTTGGCTCAGAATGGAGACATCTCAACTACGGTACTATAGGGAGAAACTGGAGCAGATAAAGAGGAAGCAGGAAAAAGTTAGAGGTGAAGTATCTGGTCTGCGCCATGCTTATAGACCGCGGTACAGATTCTCGTGGGGATAAACTATGCCGGAGCATCCTGCTTGGGAGACGAAGCGAACACTCTATACTCGAGCCGAAGAGCAGCACAGCATCAGCCTAGGCCTCCCACCTGAAGATCGGAATCTCCAGCAGATGCTGAAACGCGGCGTAGTTGTTGTAGACAAGGTTCCTGGCCCCACCAGCCACGAAGTCGTTGCTTGGGTAAAGAAACTTATGGAACTAGACCACGTCGGCCATGGCGGAACCCTCGACCCAAAAGTCACTGGAGTCCTCCCTGTCACCCTTGAGGAGTCGACCAAGTGTGTTCAGGCCCTCCTCGACTCCGGGAAGGAGTACGTTGCCATAATGCGCACCCACGAGGACGTTGAGGAAAAGCACCTCGTCGAGACCCTGAAGCAGTTCGAGGGTGAGATATTCCAGCGACCGCCGCTCCGTTCAGCTGTGAGCAGGCGTCTACGTACCCGCTACATATACGGGATAGACTACCTCGAGGGCGACGGCAGGAACTGGCTCTTCAAAGTAGCCTGTCAGAGTGGAACCTACATCAGAAAAATCTGCAGCGACGTCGGAGAGGTCCTCGGCTGCGGCGCACATATGCAGGAGTTACGAAGAACGAGAAGTGGTCCCTTCACTGAGACGCAGGCGGTCACTCTCTACGAGATCGCAGACGCGATGGATCAGTATAAGGAAGGGGATGAAACCCCTCTGATTAAGATTCTTCACCCAGTTGAGGAAGCACTCGCTCTTCTCCCTCACATCTGGGTCAGAGACTCCGCCGTCGAAGCTATATGTACTGGGGCCCAGCTTGCTATCCCAGGGGTACTCCGCCTAGAGTCGGGTATCGCCCCAAAGGGGCTCATTGCCGTGATGACGCAGCGTAATGAAGCCCTCGCTTTAATGAGGTCGGAAATGGAGAGCGACGCCATACTGAAGGAGGAGCACGGTATAGCAGCGATCCCTGAGCGCGTCATAATGAAGAGAGGGACCTACCCTAAGTCGTGGTAGGGGTGCCCGAACACTACTTCTCCAAGAACCCGACGTCACCCGAGAAGAGAGGGTTAATCAAATGTACACTCAGAGGAATTGGTTTAGAGTTCCTAACAGCCAGTGGCATCTTCAGCTACAAAAGAATCGATAATGGTACTCGCCTATTGGTAGAATCTATGGTGCTACCTGACGAGGGGTGCTTCCTCGACCTCGGATGTGGATATGGTGTAGTCGGTGTCACAGCGGCGCTAATCAATTCTTGTCTCGAGGTCACGATGACCGACGTTAACTCCCGGGCGGTCGTTCTCGCTGCCGAAAACGCGGTCCGAAACAATGCGATGAATATAACCACCCGCCTCGGGAACCTCTAC
>JBGPRA010000090.1:0-8964 GCA_041489375.1 Bathyarchaeia archaeon
CGACGCCCCGGAAGATATGGACCCCAGATTCGTCCCGGTAGGCTATTGCGGAGACGTAATTTGCCTTCCTTTTTGACTCCCCCTCCATGAGCTTGAGTATGCCGGAGTTGCCAAGTCGCTCGAGTACGTAGCTGCTATAGGGGCCGGGGAAGCCACCCCAGCGGTCGAGTGAGACTCCGGCGTCCTCGACACAGATAGGGAGATCTTCCTTGACCATGTTGAGGCTGTATATAGCAATGTCGGCTGGGTCATCGGCCTGAATCTCGACGCGTTCGAGGGGGTAGTGTTCGAGCCTGATGCTGTATGAGGCTAGGACCTCCGCGGCCTCCTTGACCTTGTGTCTGTTGCTGGTGGCTAACCAGATCTTATTCTTTGTCAATGTAGCGTCCTCTGCGTCTAATCTCTTCTGCACGCTGGAATACCTCCTCAGCATCGGAGCCCATTGTGGCGCGGTAGCCTTCCTTGAAGGACTCCAGTAGCGGCTCCATTATAGTGTAGTGAGTGCTAGCGAGCATCCTGACCATGAGGTTGAAATCTACGCCACGCTTCTCAACCTCCTTGCTAACCTCACCGAGGCCAAAGTCTATGAAGACGATACGGTGACCGGTTTTGATCATATTGCTTGTGGTGAGGTCGCCGTGTATGAGAGAAGCACGGTGGAGTCTCCCTGTATCCTCGCCTATGTGTCGGAAGAGAGCGCGGTTTTCTTCGATGCTGAGTTTGGGGACGGCGTCCCTGACCTTCACTCCCTCAACGTATTCCATGACTATGGTTGCGCCTTCTGGGTCGAGCTGGTATATGAGGGGGGTGGAGACTCCCGCCTCCTTGGACCTGTGAATTATGTCAGCCTCGTGGAGGGTCCTGTATCTGCGGATCTCATGGTCGATTTCTGGGTGGCGGTACTTCTTGACGCCTCGGTGTTTGAGGATGGCTTTCCTCCCGTTCCAGTCTGGGTCGAGGAGAATGTCCGCCTCCGCCCCCTTAGCTACTAGGATCAACGCCATGGTATCTCCACCTCGTCTAGCCTCCACCGGGGGTCGACGTAGCTCGTTTCAATGGGGGTTCTGACACCGTTCTCATAGGCGATTATACCCGTCCAGGCGATCATAGCACCGTTATCGGTGGCGAGGCTTATCGGGACATAGTAAGGTTGGGCACCTTGCTCCTCTGCTATCTCCTTGATTACGCTGCGGAGTCTCTTATTAGCGCCGACACCGCCGGTTAAGAGAAGTTCAGGTTTCTTTGTGTGGGCGAGGGCTCTCTCAGTGACCTCACCGAGCATCGCGTAGCCCGTCTCCTGTAAGCTGTAGCAGAGGTCGGGGAGGCTATGCTTCCCAGATTTGAACTCATTGCTTATAGCGGTGAGGAGACCGCTGAAACTCATGTCCATCCCCTTAACGGCGTAGGGGAGGGGAATAAGTTTCGATCCCTGTAAGGCGAACTTTTCTATAGCTGGACCGCCAGGGTACTCAAGCCCTGCTAGGCGAGCGAAAGTGTCAAGGCAGTTACCGATCGCTATGTCTAGGGTCTCCCCGAAGACACGGTAGTGCCCCGACTCAAAGCCAGAGACTATTGTGTTGCCGCCGCTGACGTAGAGTGTAAGAGGGTCCTTGGCGCCAGTGGATAAACGTCCGACCTCAATATGGCTTATACAATGGTTGACGCCGACGAGTGGGATCTTTAAGTAGCTAGCCAGGGCGCGGGCCGAAGTTGCCCCGGTGCGTAGGCAGGGGCCTAAGCCGGGGCCCTGAGCGAAAGAGATGAAGTCTATGTCCTTCGCCCTGATCTGGGCTTTCTCGATGGCCCTAGAGAGGACGTTACCGATATTCTCGGAGTGATGGCGCGCTGCTTCACGGGGGTGGATACCGCCGAGGTCGGGGATATGAACCTTCACCTCGTTGGCGAGTATCTTACCATCCGAGGAGACAATACCCACGCCTAGGTTGTCTGCGGTTGACTCTATCCCTAGGCAGATTAGTGGATCTATCCCAGCCACCTTCAACAGCAACGTGAGGGAAACCGATAAAAACCTTTAGTAAATTGAAGACAAGCGGCTAAATAGGGCAGGTTAGGTAGTTATTTGCTTAACTTAAGTCTGTTATACTTAGTAATAGTATAAATAAAAAAATAAGTGGATTAAATAATAGAAATAATATTCACATGCAATCATCCTAGATACATTGAGCAGCCTAGAACCTGCACTCATAAAGATTTATTTTTATTTCGCGCGCGCGGATAGTTTCGTTTCACATGAAATTCCAAGTCCACTACATGCAATATCCATAAATTCAGAATAATTCCAATATGCGCGCGCGGAGGTTGGGCTTATAGAAGAGCTCCGACAGCCTTTACTCGCTCACCCCTTTGGTGCCTTTAGTCTCCGCCTTCTAGAGGGGGAGCGATTCGCAACCACAAACAGAGACTACTTCGCATCCCACACCGCCGCCGCTGTTCCCAAGCGCTTCGTCTCGCGGATGGGGGAATTGATGGAAGCGACCTTCGTCGACGATGTAATGATCATCCTCTAGAACGTCGAGAGGGTCATTAGGGAGGCTAAGGAATACGTCATCAGGATGACAGACAGGTACCAGCTCACCGCTATCCCACACATTGTTAACGACCTTGGGAGGGGAGTCGAGTTCAAGGTCATTGAGCCCCTAGATATAGTCAGGCCTCCCGGTTATGCCCCAGACTCCAGCCTCACCAGCGCAGAGGCTAATGGTAGGTTCCAGAACAGGGCGATAGAAAGATTTGGGGTCTTCCTGACCGCCTCGGAGAGGGAGGTCGGGACCCTCTGTTTCCCCGCTGCTGATGGAAGGTTCGACTATCGAGGCTTCACGTCGAAGGATCCTACCTCCCACCAGTGGTGTATTGACCTATTTGAGTACTACTGGGGGGCTGGGCGCAGGATAAGGGATGATTAATCAGGACACTTACCCGTATGCTTCTTGACTATCGCCTCTATCTCGCCTTGCATCCCGGGGTTAGCTGAGATGACCTCGTTAAGCTTTGCGATGTTGTTCCTCCACATCTCCTCGGAGGCGGTGTCCCAGCTCCAAGCGAATTCGAAAAGCTCCATCATTGAGTGCATAGAGCCTTTTAGGGAGTCGAGGGCGGAGTCAACGTTCCCAGCTATATCCTTGTCCTGTATGAGCATTTCCAGCACCGGGAAGTAGGCTATTCTTGCGTCGCCTTCTAGAGTCACCTCGACGCCGCTGTCGAGGGGCTTGATCCTTTCTCGAGGTATACCTATGCTGGAGAGAAATTCGACGGCGTTTCCCATCGCCACCGCCATCACTTCGGGGGGTAGGTAGGTGAAGAACTCTCGGTAGACGAGAGTGCAGGTCCCCGAGATGGCGCGCTCCATGGTGACATCGAGCTTATCTGGTACGAAGCCGACACCCTTACCCACACCGTATCTCTTGAAGACCCCATTTATCTCCCTGAAGAGGGAGCCAGCATCGACGCGCCCCGACAACGATATCAGCACGTCAATGCTTGCGACGCGATAAAAACGATACGTCTATTTGTGGAGCGCCGTCGTAGCTTTCTGGAAGTAATTGAGGCCTTTCATCTCTGACTTTGTGATCTCGTACTTCTTCACGTCTCTTTCCTTTCCCTAAGGCTTCTTTCTATTATCTACCCCTGAGTTATCAGGTTGTTGAGAATATTCTGGAAGACCTACCAAGTAAGTTGGTGCGACATTTCTCCCTCAAGGCCCTAACTTCGAGGAGAGGAGTTTAATCCTCAGGTTCGTATTTTTACCCGAATTGGAGGAGAGATCATCCGTCGCCAGGGAGGCAGCCAGGCTTCTATACAGCGGTGCAGCTGAGGAGTATATCCAAGCTAAATATATGGCAGCCAACAGTCTGGGGATAAAAGCCGTTCCGAGTAACTATGATGTGGCAGTCGAGTTAGACCGTTTAGCTGATGAGGCAGAGGGCAGGGAGAAGCAGAGACGTCTCACGGAGATGAGGGAAATCGCCCTTATGATAATGAAGAGTCTCCAGTCGTTCACGCCCCACCTCATCGGAAGCGTTTGGAGGGGTACGGCTAGGAAGGGGAGTGACATAGACATCATCGTTCTAGCCACAAGTCCCGGTGATGTCGAATACGCCTTAAGGAGTTATAATGTCAAGGAGAAGGGTAAGGTTACCTTCCAGGGAGGCGTCCACGCTTACCACTTCAAGTTAGAGGTGAGGTTGGACGAGGTCGAGGTCGTCGTCAGGGATCCCGCTGAGTACACGGAGGACCGCTGCGACGTTTATGGCGACGTGAAGCGGGGTCTAACCCTCCCAGAGTTGGAAAGGCTTTTGAGGATTGACCCCCTACGCAAGTTCGTCCCTCGGAGGCGTTCTAGGTGAAGCTATTCGGATCATCGGGTATACGCGGTGTCGCGAACGTCGAGATAACACCTATCTTGACGCAGAGGCTCGGCTCAGCCCTCGCAACTATTCATGAGGGGGGAGAAGTCATCGTGGGCAGGGATACTAGAGTCACGGGACCAATGCTTGAAGCGTCCCTCTCCGCAGGGATCACCGCCTGTGGCGGGGACGCGAAGCTGGTCGGACTCCTTCCGACGCCTGTAATCGCTTGGCTTACACGAGAGCTTAAGGCGGACGCAGGCGTTGCCATCTCAGCGAGCCACAACCCGCCCCAGTACAATGGTCTCAAGGTCTTCAACGCCCGCGGAATGAGCCTAACCGAGAAGGAGCAAGCCCCAGTCGAGTCGCTGATGCAGGTAGGAGAGTTCAATTATGCTCCCTGGGACGGCGTTGGCTCAGCTGACGATGTGGAAGCTGCCTGGATGTACCTCGACGCCCTACAGGAGAAGGTCGAGCTAGGCAAGGACTGGAAGGTCGCCTGCGACCTATTTTGCGGCGCCACAAGCACTATCATCGCTGACGCCTTTGAGGCCGTTGGGCTACGCGCATCAATGATAAACAACCACCCTGATGGCCACTTCCCTGCTGGGGACCCCGAGCCCACAACAGAGAACCTTCGCAGACTCGGCGCTTACATGAGGGCAACAGGGGCAGAGATCGGATTCGGCTTCGACGGAGACGGGGACAGAATGATGGCTATCGACGAGACCGGGACCCCCGTTAGTGGCGATAGGCTTCTCGCCGCCTATGCAGGGTACGTCGTGGAGCGAGAGGGAAAGGGCATCGTAGTTACCCACGTCGGCGCTTCGATGTGCGTTGAGGACGTTGTTAAAGCCGCTGGTGGCAAGGTCATTCGGGTCCGAGTTGGGGATGCCTACATAACTGAAGAGATGGAGAAACGTAAAGCCGTCTTTGGCGGCGAGCCCATCGGCGCGTGGGTCCTCCCAGAGATCCACATGTGCCCAGATGGAATCCTCGGTGCCTTAAAACTCCTCGAAGCCTTAGAAGAACGCGACGAGACACTCGCACAGTTCGCCTCGAAGGCACCCGAGTACTCCACCAGGAGCACTAAAATCGAGGTCCGAGATAGGACTAAGGTGATGAAGGGTATAGAGCAAAACTATCGCAAAGTTTTCGAGGAAGCCACATTAAACCGCATTGACGGTCTTCGCTTCCAGTTACCCGAGGGATGGATATTAATACGCGCCTCTGGCACCGAGCCCCTCATAAGGCTCACAGTCGAAGGAAGAGACGAGAAGGCAACCACCTCCCTGCTCGAACGTGGGCAGGAGTTAGTCAGGGAGGCAACCAAGTGAAAGCAGTAATAATTGTAGCGGGTAAAGCCGAGAGACTCAGACCTCTCACCTCGACGAAGCCGAAGCAACTCATACCTATAGGCGGTAGACCCCAGCTAGAGTGGCTCCTAAAGGGCGTCGCTGAGGCAGGCGTCGAGGAAGCTCTACTAGTCACAAACTACATGGAGGACAAGATCAAGAAGAGGTTCGGTGTCGGTGAAGGACTCGACTTGAGGCTCAGTTATGTCAGACAGGAGGAAACGAGGGGGACCGCCGACGCCTTCAGATACGCGGAGGACTTCGCCGCGGGAGAAGAGTTTATCGGAATGAATGGAGACCTCTACCTCAGCCCAGGCATACTCAGGGAGATCGTGAAGGCGCATGAGAAAGGTGAACTGACTGTCACAGGGTTGGAGAGGGATCCATACCTCTACGGCGCCCTCAGGCTCCAGGGGGACAAGGTCAAAGGCATAGTTGAGAAGCCCGCCACAGGTACTGCACCCAGCAACGTCACAAACGCCGGCATCTACATCTTCCCCACAAAGGTCTTCGACGCAATTAAGGCCACAAAGCTCAGCCCAAGGGGCGAGTACGAAGTCACCGACTCTGTAAACAAAATCATTGCCTCCGGTGTCCCCGCGCGTGTTCATATGCTCGACGACGGCGACTGGCTCGACATCGGCCACCCATGGCACGTTCTCGAGGCAAACACTAGGGCACTCTCGAGGCTCGAGTCGAGCATGGAGGGTAAGGTCGAGGAAGGCTCTTACATCAAGGGACCCGTCTACATCGCCCCCACAGCACGGGTGAGGAGCGGCGTCTACATCGAGGGCCCTGCCTATATAGGCCCCGACTGCGATCTTGGCCCGAACACCTACATACGCGCAGGTACGACCCTCGTCGGGGAGAACCGTGTCGGAGCGAACTGCGAGGTGAAGAACACTATTCTCATGGAGAAAGCAGACGTCCCACACCTCAGCTATGTGGGGGACTCGATAATCGGGGAGAATTGTAACCTAGGAGCGGGTACAATCACAGCCAATCTCCGATTCGACAACAAGAACGTAAAGATGACTATCAAGGGGGAGCGCGTCGACTCAGGCCGCCGAAAACTCGGTATTATAATGGGGGACGACTGCCAGACGGGCGTCAACGTCAGCTTCCACCCCGGCGTCAAGGTCGGTGCTGGAGCATGGATAGCCCCCGGAGTCACAGTCGATAAGGACGTTCCCGAGGGAATCCTCCTCACAGCTGAGGGTCCTCGTGAGAAGTCGAGGACAAATTAATTAAAGGCGCTCACAGCGTCTAGCCCGATGGAGAAGAAAGACTTCAAGAGGCTCTTCCCACACATAGCCAACGAAATAGAGTCTGGGGCCTCCAAAGTCGACCTGAATAAGGCGAACGAGCCGCTGCCCTCTACAGAGCCCAGCTATAAGGAGGACAGGAAGTACGCAGGCTACCAACCTGGCGCCATCGACTTCATTAGAAGATGTAGGAAACCCCAGGAGGCTGAGGAGATAATAGCCTACCTCGAGAAGAAGGGTGACATAACCCTCGAGGATGCCAAGGCACTCCGAAAGAAGCTCAATGAGGAGGGACTACGCAGCTTCGGCCCCTGGAAGAAACCCGGCGAATACGAGAAGTGACTAAAAGACTTCCTCAATGAAACAGATTGGGGATTTTTAAGTGGGCTGATTTATTCGGACGAGATATCCTGGGTGGTTACCATCATCATCTGCGCTCGGTACTATCATCGAGCCATCACTCAACACGAGGATAATAGGGGCATAATATTCATCCCAACCTATCCCGACCCCAGTTTTCATCTCACGTCTGGTCATGTTCCTGATCTTTACTATCTTAAGACCGACTACTCCATCAAATTCATCCATGTTAGTTCACTATCACGGATAATTGGCGCTGGGCACTAGTATATATGAGAAATTGTTAGTGATTTTATTGGGTTCGAGTTAAGGAAAGTGAAATATTTTGGAATAAATCATATTTATTTTCTCTTCGCGCGCGCATTGATAAAACATTAAATCCTGGAAATAGTGGGGGACCTTTAGTTCTTCGAGAAAATGGTCGAGTGATTTCGGTATGTTCCTCGATAAAGATATTCCAACTAGCAGGACAACCACAAGTAATGCTTCCGTCAAATTATACCTTGACGATTGCTATTAGAAATATTTACACGGAATTAAAACAATTAGGTATTGTAACTTAGATTGCGAATCCAAAATTTAATACGGGGATAATTCCATGAATAAATGTATTTAAGAGGAAGTTGATCACTTTGAGTTTGCACCGGGGGAAGATGATATACCGAAGCTACCAAAGCAACCCGAATTAAACATCGGCACAATCGGCCATGTAGACCATGGTAAGACAACGCTCGTACAGGCAATTACCGGTCAGTGGGCCTCCAAGCACAGCGAGGAGCTTAAGAGAGGTATCACAATCAAACTAGGCTACGCTGATTTCGCAATCTACAAGTGCCCAGACTGCGAAGAGCCCAAGTGCTTTTGCACATCACCCGAATGCTCAGGCTGTAGTAAGAAAGCCGAATTTCAGCGTGCCCTCAGCTTCGTGGACGCCCCCGGCCACGAAATCCTGATGGCGACGATGCTCTCTGGGGCAGCCGTCATGGATGGGGCTATCCTCGTCATAGCGGCAAACGAAAAGTGTCCCCAGCCTCAGACAAGAGAACACCTCGCTGCAATCGAGACCCTCGGGCTGAAGAAGCTAATTATTGTCCAGAATAAGATCGACCTTGTCAAGCGCGAGGACGCAATAAGGAACTATAATGATATTGTGAAGTTCGTTGATGGAACAGTGGCTGAGGACGCCCCGATAATACCTGTATCAGCCCAGCACCAAACCAATATTGACCTCCTACTCCAGGCTATACAGGAATACCTACCGACGCCCAAGAGAGACCAGAAGAAACCCGGGCGCATGTACGTAGTGAGGAGCTTCGACGTAAACAATCCGGGGACCCTCATAGACGACTTGAGTGGAGGCGTCCTCGGTGGCAGCATCTATCAGGGAAGCTTCAAGATAGGGGATGAGGTCGAAATAAAACCTGGACTCCCAACTAGGGACAAGAACAAGCTGAAGATGAGGGAGCTGGTTACAGAGATAACTAGCCTTCATATAGGTGACACGAGTGTCGAAGAGGCGATGCCCGGTGGCCTCGTTGGTATCGGCACCCTGCTCGACCCGAGCTTGAGCAAGAGCGACGGCCTCGTAGGAAGCCTACTCGGGAAGCCTGGTACCCTCCC
>JBGPRA010000091.1:0-8808 GCA_041489375.1 Bathyarchaeia archaeon
ATAAGGTCAAGGTCAACGGCGCACCCCAGCAACCCAAATAGATAACACCTATCAAGCCACAGATGCGGTCGCGTCGCTAAGGAGACAAATTAGGTTGGTGCGGTCGCCGGGATTCGGACCCGGGTCTGCTGCGTGGCAGGCAGCTATCCTACCAGGCTAGACTACAACCGCGTGCACCACGAAGATGCCTTTGGCTGATATTAATCTCTTACCCCCAACGATTTTATGAGTAGCATCAGGAGAAAGAGGGCTATTATGCCTACCAGGTAGATGTAGATTATGAGGCTCAGACTTCAAACGAAAAAAAACCTGATAATTAGCGGCTATTTGATCTTGGGGAGGAGCTTCTCTGCAGCGACCTCGGCGGCTATGCCGCATACCTTTAAGCAGCCGTTGTCCCCGTGACCGCCGCAGGCGTAGAAGGTGTTCCTCTGCTCAGTGTCGCGGAGGTCAAAGCTTCTCCCATAGATACCCCTCTGGATGTCCCAGCAAAGCGTTGTCTTTAACGGCTCCTTGAAGTTGAACTCCGTTTCGACGCGGCGTTGGAACTCATTTGCTATCTCATCCCCCTCAATGCAGGTGGCTGCATAGACTGAGGTGTCATACATCCTCCTTCGCCCATCGACTAAGCCAAGAGCCATGAGAGCCCCTAGTAATGCGCCGCATGTCTCACCCCTCCGGGACACACCGCCACTAAGCACCGTAGCGGCTCTGAATGATTCATTATTACCGATGGCGAACCCCTCCTGGAGTGCTAAAAGTACTGCTTGGCTGCAACCACTATACCTATCATAGAAGTGGGCGCGTCGCCTGATCTCTTTAATAAGTGCCTCGTCCATGCCGAATATTACGCGGAAACGGATTTAAATTCTGGCCATTGATTCTCCAACCAACATTTATACCTACCTTCTCACATCCTGCAGGGGTATGATCGGGCTTCACTTTATGCTGGATGGCGTAATGCACGAGCCGGTTACAAGGGAGCTAATGGACTCTATACTCCGTGAGCTTCCTGGCAGGATTGGGATGAAGATACTCGCAGGCCCAGTAGTGGTAGCTGGCCAATCCAATAATCCAGGGTGGACTGGCTTCGTGGTCATTGACAAGAGTCACATAGCTATCCACACCTTCACTGAAGGCAGTCGCATTAGCATCGATGTCTATAGCTGCCAACCCTTTGACGTTGATGAGGTCGAGAAATTCCTCAACAGCAAGATCAGCTTGACACGGGTCAATAAGAGGGTTGTATCTCGCAGTGAGGCCTAGCTTAGCTCTAATGCGTCTTTCAGACTCTGCTGCGCGGAGTGTCGCACGGCCAGCTCGAATGAAGAGAAGTATATTTTTCAATAGAACAGCGACGTTACTCCCAAATCCCCCGAAGATGTTTCAGAATGTCTGTGCAGTCGTTGTGGGCGACCTGAGCTAAGGTTTATCTTCATTGTTATCCACGCCCATTATGATGTTCTCATGAGCAAGAAAGATGCTAAGATGACTGAGAAGTTCAAGGAACTTTCCACAGTCGAGAATGATTACGCTGTGAAACTTGAAGGCGAGGTCCGCGGCTACGGTAATGAAGTTCTCCGAGATATTATTGGCTCGGTTGCTATAGATAGTAAGAAGCACGCCGGCCTTTTCAAAGCATGCGCCGCCATAACGGGCGGGGAGAGCCTGAGCCTCACCGAGGATGAGTATAACGAGCTTGTCGAGAGCCTTCAGAAGCACGAAGCTGTGGAGGGGAACATGATAAAGGTCGTCGACGACATCCTCACAAAGACAAGGGATGACCGCATAAGGATGATGCTAAATCACATTAAGAGCGATGAGATAAGACACCATCTTCTCATCAGAAACCTGACGAAGATGGTTGTGAAGAGAGAGGTCATCCTAGAAAAGGATGTATGGAACCAACTATTCAAAGACGCTTTGACTCACGGACACGCTCCCCCGGACCAATGGGAGGAACCTGAATAACCTTATATACCAATAAATCGAACGGATAATTAGGCACCAAAATAGGAAAAAGAGGAAAAATATCCCCATTTTTTCAAAAAGGGGTTTATTTTATGGCAAAAACATTTTTGGGTAACTTCTAAGGGTTAAATTTAAATAAATTACCTCACTTACTAATTATTACCTGAAATACGCCTCTAGAAAAGATGTTACTAAATAACGACGATTATATGCGCGTGGACGCCAGATACAATCGCAAAGGGTTAGAGATAAGACTAAACGAGAGAACCTATAAAGTCGAATACCCAGCGATAGTCTGGGGTTCTCTTGATGATGACGCGAAGAGACTGATCGTCGATCATGTCGCTTTCATGTCGACGAACTACCTCCCACTTGTATTAAAGAAGAAAGGTATAATCTACAACACACGGCAGCCCATGCTTGAGAGCTTTGCCTTCAAGAGCACAATCTATGACCTACCCAGCGGCGCTCTCCTCGACGGCTATCCGACCGTAGATTATTTACAAAGATACTACAACACGGACTTCGTATTTGAAGGAGGTGAGACCGTAGTCTGGGGGAAGGGGTATAAACCCCGGAACAAGGCGATCATCAGCTTCACCAGCGGCAAGGAGAGTTTACTAACCTTAGCTGTCTGCATGGAGCTTGGGATAGAGCCTATACTTGTAAACATAGTTGAGCCCAGTAATATCTACGAGGAGAAACATAGGCGGAAACTCCTTAGGAAAATGGAAGCCGAGTTCGGTGTGGAGTTTCATATGCTCCGCCATGAACCCGGGGCATTCCACGATGGCCATAAGATGGGGTACAAGCCCTCAAGCCTCGGCTGGGGAAGCCAACTACTCTACTATCTCTTCCTATTCCTTCCCTTCATGCTCAGGAACAAGGCCCGTTACATCTTCTATGGCAACGAAAACAGCTGCGACAAGGAGGCTCCACACCCTGAAGGTTTCCGAACAAACTATTGCTACGACCAGAGTAGCGGCTGGACCCAACAACTTGATAGCGTCGCGAGAATACTTACGAAAGGTTCAGCGAGGGTCGGAAGCCTTGTTGGTCCATTAAATGAGATCGCTGTAACAAAGGTTCTCCATGAAGGATACCCAGACTTAGCAAAGTACCAAATGAGCTGCTTCTGTGAAGACCCACCCGCGGAGGATCACAGGTGGTGTTGCGCCTGTAGCAAGTGCGCTAGGACTAACGCCTTCCTCAGGGGGTTAGGTTACGATCCAGGTAGGGTGGGGTTCTGGAAAGACATGTTCACGGAGGAGCACGCGGGGTTATTCTCGGCGATGAATGGAACGCAAACATATGGCTTCGACCGTTCGGGGCTAGGAAGGGAAGAGCAGGAACTCGCCCTTTATCTGGCCGCTCAGAGGGAACCCGAAAACAGGTTCCTTCAAGAGTACATGAAAACCTCGATTTACAACGGGGTATCCGGGGAAGGCGGGGCAGGAAACGAGAGATTCCGTAGAGACTACGAGTTCTATATGACACCTCAGCCATATCCAGCAATTCCAAGCGAGCTAAAGGATCGAGTCTATTCTTTATACAATCATATTTTAAGAGAAAACTAGGCAATTATTCTCCAGTTCGTTAGAAGCTTTTTTCTCATCCCAAAAATTTTTTATTTATTTTAATTTAGTTAAATTAGTAGTTTTAACAATGTTTTTAAATAATGGATGCTAAAAAAAAGTGGGCATGTCCGACGATAAGAAGTACAAGTACCACACCGTTAACCTTCCAGAGAACTTGGCATTGAAGATTGAGGAGGTTATTGATAGTGGTAAGCACGGTTATACAAGCGTTCCCGATTTCGTAAAGTCTGCTGTGCGTCGTTATCTAAGAGAATTAGGTTATCTCTCTTAATGGTTGGGTGCACTGGAATCGTAAACGCTGTAATGTTCCAAGGATTAGTATGTCAAATGTCTGTTCTACTCTATGGTTTTATTTGGTACCTTGTTGCTATCGAGTCTCTGGATGGGTGTCCCGATAAACGTTTATGACTTAGGGGAGAATTAGGATATTGGACTCTTTAGATTGGGAGGCCTGTAGTGTCTAAGCGAAAAATGTTAGCAGCCGAAGAGGATCTAGCTAACAGAGTCGCTAAACTAGCTGAAAAGCGGGGCCTCACCGTCTATCAGACTGTAAATGATATGCTTGAACAAGCTCTTCGCGCGGAGGAACAAGGGCTCACACTTAAAGAAGCTGTTGACAGAGGGGATAAAATGGACCGTGCGCGTGATATGGGTCTCACGTTCACGGTTGAACATCTATATTATCAAGTGGTCGAATCAGCTTTCAGTAAGGATAAACAAGGAGTAAAAGATCTATGGCGGGACATGGGTTTTTGGTATGGTAAATATTTTCTTAGTAAGGGAGATGAGCCTTTAAAGACTCTTTCAGATGCACTTGTCTTCCTGACCTTAGGGAGTCAATTTCACATAGAACAGAGTAAAAACAGTCAGCTGGTTATTAGCTGCATTAACGAAAAGTATACGAAGGGGTATACCGAGGTATTTGCGGTATTTATTGAGGCCGCGTTTCACGTTCTTGGATACAAGACAGTTGAAAATGAGACTGATAGAGGCATAATTCAAATCAAATTTGAGAAGGAGTAGACAGGATTGACGAGGAAACAGCCTGAGGACACGAAGTTACTTGTTTTACCAGGCGACCTCGTAGACCAGCTGAAGGATATATCCTCGAGAAAAGGCCTGAGTCTATCCAGCTATGCTATTGATACTTTTGAGGAGGCCATTCGTGCAGACTCGATGTCAACAGATTTACGGAATACTGTCGACGCTTATCACATAAGGGAGGTACAGCGAGACGCTGGTGGTATGGTTATCCCCCGTTCGATCCTAAGTCAATTGATGGAATGTACAGAGGACTCTAGTGACAAGTTTAAGGATCTCTGGGGTGAGACGGGGCGTTGGTATGGACAGTACCTAAAGCGGAGATTAAGTGGCTCGGATCTATTAGCCTTCCTTCGCAGTGATCTCCCCGTAAGTTGGAATCTCGACGAGTGTGAGATCGTCGACGGTGATGATGTCAAGGTGAGGTTTGTCAGGTTCGACATGTCTGAGGAGTTTACGGACCTTTTGTTAATTTATCTCAAAGAATTGATGGGCTCTCTTGGATTTATGGAGATTGAGAGGGACAGCGTACGTGGCATGGCGACGGTTAAATATCTGAAATTAGGTAATAGTCATTCTTAACATTGTTCACTTAATTTTAGTTATTACCTCGTCACATTTTTAACAGAAATAATAATGGATCTTAAATAAGGATTTAAGTGACCAGTTTATCAAAAAAGATCATAATAATTTCATGTTTTGTCACACCCCATTTTTTGGCCTAAATTGGGCATTTGCTTGTTCTTTTTTTTTGAGACAATCCAGTTAAAGGTATACATTGTCCCTAACTTGTATACAGTGGGTATCTACTGTAGACATACGTTTAAGTAGCTTATCGGGTGTGTGAACTCAATCGTCAAAGGAGGGGTAATTCTGAGTAAAATCAGGCCCCGCCTAGACGATATAAAGGAGAAAAAATGAAATGAATATGAAAAAAGCTCTACCTATACTCGTTATAGCGAGCATGATGCTATCACTTATTCCATATACTTTCGCTCTACCTGCCCCAGTACTCAGCGTTGCCACCGGTAACAAGGGCACAGAAGTCCACGTAACCGGACCCGCTGGGACTGTACCCGCAGGAACAACTGTCCAGCTATACTGGGATACAACAACAGGTGCCTGGGATGGCGTAAAGGGTCTGATGAACTCGACCACCGGGAAGGCAAGCGGTGCCTACGAGGTCTGGTTCGACGTCCCTGAAGCCACCGCTGGCGCACACTATGTCTGGGTTAAGGACGAAGGCGGCAACACCGCCTCAGCAGCCTTCACCGTCACTCAAAAGATAAAGAACAGTCCATCTAGTGGATTGGTGGGTGACTCGATCACGGGGGCCTTCAACGGTTACTCCGGGTCAAAGGACATAGCCCTAGTTCTATCAACTGTCAACCCCCCCGTAGCAACTACGGTCACGGTTGAAGTACTTTCGTTAATTGACGGTGCAACATTAGAGTGGTCAGGAACCTTTTTACATAAATACGTAGTTCCAGGCTCAATCAAGATTGGCGTTGATGGCACAGAACAAGCACACGACGATGGTGCTGGAAACCTAATTGATTCAGCCGGGGCATTAACTGGCTCAGGTACTATTAACTATGTTACTGGCGCATACACTGTAACCTTCACTACTGCTCCTCCAACAGGGGGAGTAGGTCTCAGGGCAGACTATACCTACTGGGGTACCAGTGGGACACAGTGGGACCTTGGGAAGGGTGCTACCAACAGTGTTGGTACTGCAACCGTTTCCTGGAAGGTACCAACTGGAGTAGTTAGCCCAACGACTTACTATCTTGCTTCCATGGATGCTAAGGGTGTAAAGGTTACTTCGACGACCTTCAGTGTGGGTCCTGTGATTACCGTGACCCCAGCCACAGGTGCCGTAGGTGACATCATCCACATCAATGGCCGCGGCTTCGTAGCTGGAACAACCATACTTGAACCAGTCCTCAAGAAGACTTCTAGTGGAGCCACAGTCAACTGCTTTAGAGTTGACACGCCTGTGACGGTTGACGTCAACGGCAGGTTCAGGTTGGACATGGTCGTTTCCGGCGTTACGAAGGTCGATGACGACTACACAATCACCGTTACATCTAGTGGTGGCTTAACTGCTGTTGCTGACTTCGAGGTAACTGCCCTACACACCCTTACGGTTAGCCCCGTATACGCTCCGCAGTGTTCACAGATTACTGTCTCAGGCATACACTGGAGTAAAGACGTAGACACGGTCGTAAACGTCGACCTCGAGACAACCGGCGGCGTATTAGTCACAGCCATCGGAACTGCTAAGACGCTGGCAGACGGTAGCTTCAGCAAGGTCTTCACAGTACCTGCGCAGCTCGAGAATTCTTACAAGATCAGAGCCTACATCACTACCTACACCACAAAGTCCACCGGCTTCAGAGTCGGCACAATGGGTATCATACTAAGCTCCAGCTCCGGCCCAACCGGTAAAACCCTTACCATCACTGGTAATGGCTTCACCAAGAGCGGAGGCTGGAACGCAACAATCGGCACAAAGACCCTCGTCGCATCGGCGACAGCCGACGCGAACGGTCTGATATCTGCCACAACCACTATCCCCAAGGGATTAGCAGCGGGCGTATACACCATAACTGTGCTCGACAAGGCTGCCGAGATAGCGCTAACCGCTCAGTACACAGTCACGTATGTTACTTCCATAACATTAGACCCTGCTTCAGCTCCCAACCTCTTCAACGTATCCGTTACTGGTAAAGGCTTCAAGTACGCCTCTGCTGGCCTCACCTTCTACCTCTACAACAAGACAACTACAGGCAATGCAGACTACATCTGGAGCATGGATGTACGCCAGAACTACTCACCTCCATCAGTTCCCGCAACAGTGAACGCGACAGGCTTCGTAACAGCCTACTGGGTAGTCCCAGCAACCACAACCATTAGCCCAGGCACATACTATGTCAACGCGACCGATGCCGACGGATTCCTAGCTCAGGCGACGTTCAGCGTCTCCTCGAAGCACGTAGTTATTACGCCTAGGAAGGTCTCATTCGGTGTTGGCGACACGATCTCGTTCCAGCTAGAGCACACATGGGGCAAGTTAGCACCAGTGCTGAACAGCGTACTAAAGATCTATGATCCCAGCAATACTCTAGTCTTCCAAGGTGATGCACTAGAGACCTGGATCAAAACGGGTCTATGGTACACTGCGCCCTACTCGACACAGACCGCAGCTGGTAACCCGATGGTTCTACCAGACGATGCTCCAATCGGTAACTGGACCTACAAGTGGGTTGGTACCGACGCAAAGAACATCGCCACTGGAACCTTCAAGGTTACAGCCGCTATTGCGAGCCCGATACAGAAGCAGATCACAGACTTGGCCACTCAGATAACTGACCTCAAGACCAGTGTAACCGCCGCTGCAGCGGAAGCAAAGACCGCTGCAACGACTGCAGCAGCCAAGGCCGACGCCGCGACCGCCGCAGCAACAGCCGCTGGAACCAAGGCCGACGCCGCAGCCACCGCAGCTTCAGCCGCTGCAGCCGCTGCGAAGAGCGCAGCCGATTCAGCATCTGGTCTGACGACGCTCGTCTACGCCTCAATCGGCGCCAGCTTGATAGCTGCACTCGCAGCAATCGTGGCCTTAATGCAGATCAGTCGCAAGATCGCGTAAACCCATCCTTTTCTTTTATTTTTTTTCATCTAAGCAGCCCAGCGGTAGCTGGGTTCATCGCTGAGATGATTTTTAGGCAATAAGATCAGGAGATAGGAATACCCCTTATCGCGATGGTGCACTTATCCAAACGAGGGTGGTGCTAATCTTCTGCGTCGGCTTCACCCATCAGCGGTTATTTAGCCAAGATTCTCCACGCCACTTAAATCGACCAGGATACGAATCTAGGGCGATGCCCGAGCCAAGAGAGGGATGGAGTAGCCTCTTCCCATACGACCCCTACCCACAACAAGTCGATTTCATGAACGACGTAGTGAGCATCCTTGGCACCGGCGGCACACTCATCGCCGAAGCTTGCAATGGCTTCGGCAAGACCGTATCTGCCCTCAGTGCTCTTATCCCCCTCGGGAATCCCATCGTCTATGCGACCCGGACCCACGACCAGGTGCGGCAGGTCCTCGCCGAGGTGGAGAGAATTAACGTCCACTCTGGGGCCTCCTACACCGCTGTAAACTTGGCGAGCCGCGACCACTTATGCCTCAACAC
>JBGPRA010000092.1:0-8749 GCA_041489375.1 Bathyarchaeia archaeon
AGGAGGAAGTACTTTGCATTATGGTTTAGCTTCGAGGGCTTGATGTCCGCGATGAGGCTATGTCCCGTCCTCTGGATCGCGCTGAAGAAATTGGGGGAGCCACTCATCTCACCAGGGACCCCCTAGCTGTATGGGACGAATCTGTGGTAAAACTCCAGTACGCGCTTCAGAGTTTCATCGATGGAGACTTCGTGGCCTTCCTCGACTTGGATGACCTCTCTGAGAGCCTTGAGGTTCTTGAGGGTGAACTCGCTGAACTTGTATTCGATCATGTTTTGTCGAGTTCGACTCAAGTGCTCAGCTTATAAAGCGGACTCAAGTTTCATAATCTCTTGAAATAGTGACATAGGATGCTCACAAGTTGTGAGTATGCTGCGTGCACTGATGAGTGTAAACATTTTTAATAAGATATGACGAGCTTATGGATTCGTCTCGGAAGGAATCCATTTTTTGGCTGAGAAACCGAAAAGCGTCTGGAGGAGCAACCTAGGTATACTGTCGATCACCTCGGGCCTATGGATGATTGGGGGAAACATGACAAGCCCCTTCTGGGGCCTATTCGTCCTATACCTTGGCGGATCCCCGTTCCACATAGGACTCATCTCCGCGGTGAGCGCAATCCTTAGCCTTCCTATGTCCCTCATCGGAGGCCACCTAGCGGATATCATCAGCAGAAAGAAACTCGTTTACGGGCTTCAGATCGGGATAGCCCTCAACGGAGTCATCTACATACTCGCCCCAAGCTGGGAGTGGCTTCTGCTAGCGAGATCCATCGAGAGCGTGATCTCGGGGCTGCGAAACCCCGCCTTCAGCGCCTTCCTCGCTGACTCAACGAAGGCTGAGAGGCGGACTATGGACTACGCCCTCTGGAACTCTGTTCCGCCGCTATTCGGACTCGCCTCACCCTACATTATCGGCGTCCTCATGGATAGGTACGGCATCCTTCCAGCTCAGAGGTTGGCATATGTTGTCCTGATGGTCGTCGCCACTGTGACTGCGTTGATAAGGTACAGGTACCTCGAGGACGCCACCGAAGTCGGTGGGAGCCCCAGATTAGGCCTCGACGCAGTTGTGAGAGGGACCTGGAGTGATCTAGGAGAAACGATTCGCGTCCTTTCGCGGCGTGTCCGGGTCTTGATAGTGCTTGGCTGCCTCTACCAGTTCGCAGTCTCCATGGCTGGCATCTTCGCGGTCACGTACGCGGTCGAGGACGTCATACACGTGGCTTCCTCTGATTGGGGTCTGGTCTCAACGGCGTCGACGATTGTAATCATTGTTTCAAGTGTCCCCTTGGCGTTGCTTGCCAACAGGCAGGGTAAGCGTAAGTTAGTGTTGGCTTCCCTCCTAGTGACTCCCCTCGCTGTTCTCGGATTTGCCTACAGCACGAGTCTCACCCAGGTCCTGCTATTCTATAGCACCATCACTCTACTCGGTAACCTTGGGGGCATAGCCAGCCAGGCCCTGTTCACAGACTACTTTCCAATGGAGCACAGGGGAAGGATCAACGCCTTTATGTCTGTGATTGGATCCACTCAGAACTTCAGCTTCTCAATGATGGGGGGAGGCATTGTAGGCTCGCTAGGAAACGTGGTTGGGGGTGTCCTGTATGGCCAGGTCTCCTACTCCGCACCATTCATAGCCGCGGCCCTGGTGATCGCTGTCACCGCGTTGCTGTCACTTGTTTATCTAAAGGAGACAGTGAAACCTGAGAAATAGACTGAGCTGGCAATTAAGTCAAAATATATGATCGCGTGTACAAATTTGGTTAGTGACATCACGCGCGCTCAAGCTGGCACGTGTATTTGTTATAGGCAAGGTGCGTTGAACGTTTAATAATACGCATTCCAAAAACAATTTCAGAGGTGTTTGAAACTATGAGGACTTACGTAAAGATAGAAGAAGAGAATGTTGAACCAATTGTCCAGAAGCTAGCGAGACTTGCCGTCGATTCTCCTGAGATCTGTGTTTGGGATTACAATATTCTGAACGCGGGATGGGGTACTACCCCGCTCATTGATGAGAGATTGATGGGAAACGTGGCGGGATACTTTGAGATGGATACAGGTGCTTTTGAGAAAGAGTGCGATAATATAATTGCCAAGTCAGGGGCAGATCTTGGAGATGACAATATATACTTTGAGTGGCAGAAGGAACCTTCCGATGAGCAACTGACGAGTTTGAAGAGGAAGATCGATAATATCCTCAAACCCTATGGTAACAAATACAAAGTCACAAACAGAAAGTAATTATTATTATACACCCACGCGCACATGAGCAACTTAAAAGAATTCTCACTTTGGTGCCTTTTTTTTATAAAATATTTGGGTTATTTTTCTATATTTTTCCCTGTTTGTGTTTTTCTCCTAACACCTCTAGCATATCCTTTACCATAATTTTCAAATCGTAGCTTGGCTTCCAGCCCCACTCCTCCCTAGCGACTGAGTCGTCTATGCTCTTTGGCCATGAATCTGCGATAGCTTGTCTATGATCCGGTTTATAGGTTATGATAAATTTCGGTAGATGACGCTTGATTTCATCTGATATTTCCTTTGGAGAAAAGCTCATTGCAGCTAAATTAAAATCAGTATGGTGTTTGAGTTTCTTTAAATCGGCATTCATTAAATCTACTGTAGCCTTAATGCAATCAGGCATATACATCATTGGAAGGTACGAATCTTCGCGGAGAAAACACTGGTATTTTCCATTTTTTATTGCTTCATAAAATATTTCTACAGCGTAGTCTGTTGTTCCTCCCGTTGGTAGTGTTTTATTACTGATTATTCCTGGGTATCTTACGCCTCTGACATCTAATCCGAATTTATTGAAGTAATAATTGCATAAAAGTTCCCCAGCCACCTTGGTGATGCCATACATTGTCTTAGGCCTCATAACTGTCTCCTGAGGAGTTTTATCGCGGGGAGTCTCTGGCCCGAAAGCCGCAATCGAACTCGGATTAAAAACGCGTTTTAATTCCCGTGTTCTGGCGACCTCTAGGACGTTATATAAGCCGTTGATGTTCACTTTCCAGGCCATGTCAGGTCTTTGCTCCCCCGAGGCGGAGAGGAGGGCGGCGAGGTGGAATATCGTATCGACGTCATGCTCAACGATGACGTCTTCGAGTTTCTTGGCATCCGTAACGTCAAGCAGTTCGAACGGCCCGTCATCGAATGATGGGTTCCTTATGTCCGATGCTATGACCGCGTCTTTACCATATAGTTCCCGCAGACGGGGAGTCAGTTCCGAGCCAATCTGTCCAGACGAACCAGTGACGAGTATCTTCCTTATATCGCTGCCCAAGGAAAACTCACAGGGATATTTCTTTCAATTTAATATAGATAACACCTTCTATAGAATCTACAATTTTAAATATTAATGATTCACGCTCATGGCATAGTTTAAACATATAAGCATATGCACGCGACAATTTTAACTTGAGGATGATGTTACTGAGAAACCCTACAAGTTTTATGAAGACTGAGTACGATGATCTTGTAGCTAAAGCTTTGGATTGGCGTTTAAAAACGATCCAAGGTCCAAGTGAACCAGTCGCTCAAGTCGATGGTAGAGAGGTCCTCATATTATGTAGCAACAATTACCTAGGGCTTACGACTCATCCCAAAATGAAGGAAGCAGCAATTAAAGCGGTTAAAGAATATGGCGTAGGCTCGGGGGCCGTCAGGCCGATCTCAGGAACAATGGATCTACATATGGAACTCGAAAAAAGACTTGCTAAATTTAAAAACGCTGAAGCGTCTCTCACTTACCCTACAGGGTTCCAAGCCAACTCAGGACTAATCCCTCAGCTGGTTGCTGAAGGAGATCTGATAATCAGCGACGAGCTCAACCATGGAAGCATAATCGATGGCGTCCGTTTAGGCAGATCGGAGCGAGCAGTATATAAACATAACAATATGGAAGATCTAACAAAAGTTTTAGACGAAGCTGAGAAACACATCCCCCCATACAGACGTATACTCATCATCACTGATGGCGTTTTTAGTATGGACGGTGACATGGCTCCTTTAGACAAAATTGCTAAATTGGGGGCTGAGCATGGCGCAATGATTTACGTCGATGATGCCCACGGTGAGGGCGTTCTAGGCGAAAATGGTAAGGGAATCGTCAGTCATTTTCATCTAAACCATTTAAAAGTTCAGGTTGAAATGGGGACATTTAGTAAAGCCTATGGTACCGTTGGCGGACACATTTCAGGTAGCCTCGATCTAGTTAGATTCGCATGGAATAAAAGCCGTACATGGCTTCTGAGTTCATCGAATCCGCCTCCTGTCGTAGCTGCGACGATAGCAGCTATAGACGTTCTTGAGACGGAACCCCAACACGTCAAGAACCTTTGGAAAAATACTAACTATTTCAAGAAAGGAGTGGAAGATCTAGGATATAATACTGGTCTCTCTCAAACACCCATTATTCCCTTAATTGTCGGAGAAAGCCATACGGCTAAGGCTTTAGCTGATAAACTCTATGAACGAGGCATCTTTGTTGTCCCAATAGTTTTCCCCATGGTAGCAAAAGACAAGTCTCGTATAAGGGTCCAAATGAACGCTAAATTGACAACTGATCAGCTTGATAGAGTTCTCTCTATCTTGGATGATATTGGGAAAGAATTGAAAATAATTTAAAATAGCGACCTGGTTTGAGCTTATTCTTTTTAAATAGTTGAGATCTAAAAGACCAGAGTTATTCTTTTTTCCCTATCCCTTTTCTCAAATTCCCTATTGCGTTCCGATGTCATGTATTCTACTTTACGCGCGTGCGGACTGCGTGGCTGTAAACGTTTTTCATAGAAGCGCGTGAACTCTGTCACAATGCAGTTATAATCTTCTCTACATGTATCGCTCAATGTTTTCGATAGGCACGAAGCCCCCATATCTCGAGTAAAGGCCATGAACGTCTCTTGTTGCGAGGATCATGAGGCCAGTTTTTCTTAAGGATTCATGGTTCACAACAGCTTCCACCAGTTGCTTCCCAACACTTTTTCCTCTGTGTTTTGGATCAGTGAAGACATCGCATAGCCATGAGAATGTGGAGTAATCAGTGACTACTCTTGCGAAGCCAACCTGGTTGTCATGGATATAGGCGCCGAAGCATAGGCTGTTCTCGATTGACTTTTTAATGGTTTCGGGGGACCTGTTTGATGCCCAATGAGACTCCTCTATTAGGAATTTTTGAATAAAGTTTGTGTCGAGTTTCGATTTATCTGTGTTGATCGTAATTTCTGAACTCTAGGTTATCATTCTCTGGTATTCTGCGAGTGTTTAGATTTTTTGTGTGATAGGTGCGGCGCAGGCGAAGTGTCTCTATGAAGGACGTATCGCACACGCTTATGGAACTAATTGGGGTGCAAATCAGACATCGGAGCTCCTTAATACATTCTCATAGAAGTGCGTACGCAACAAGCCAACAGAACGTGCGTGCGTACCCTACCATTTTAAGACTCGGACATGCGCCTGTTTAGTCGAGGTGGCATCTCGCATTGGTAGGCGAGGTATGGCTTAACAAATTCCTAGAGGATAGTCACATACTCCCTCGAATCAAGATTGAGAACTTCCTCTTGGTCAGCATAGGCCTGAGGCCGTGCTCGTTGATGACTCTTCCAGCGGAGTTACCAAATGCCCATGCCGTTGGCGGCGCGATTGATGAAAAGGTGTTACCGAAGCTTGGAGGACTCCGCTCAGAACAAGACCCCAAAAAGAAGCTGCGACTGATCGATGCTTTGAAGAAGGAGATGAGAATCGCCTACGAGGAGAATGTGAAGGGCTCCGAGCAGTACAAGTCTCACAAGTTCTGGATCAAGCAGCTGGAGCTCAGAAGTATAACGATGAGTGTCAGACCCACAGTGGAGGAGTTATACATATTCAGGGAGAACGGCATCGGTGAGAGGCTCAGCCGACTTATGAAGGACCGGGAGAGGTATAGGGCCGAGGCGAGGGCCAGCGTGAAGCTAGGGATGGATAAGGCGAGATTCGTATACCCAGAAGAGTTCAAGGCCTCCTGGTTAAAGGAAATCGGCAATACCCTGGGTTACCCGAACTGCTGCGTTGAGGCATACGCCTCCGACCGGGAGGAGGGAAGAAACGTGGAGGCCAGAGCCTCCCAGCAACTTAAAGAAGCAGAGGAGAGGGGGGTCGCGGACCCCTTCACATACTCAATCGGATATTTTTTCCCCTGTTCTCCCAGTTGTGGAGAGGCCCAGGCAAAGGGTATGAGTTATCGGAAAGGCCTTGTTGAGCTCCTGCCCAGTCTAGGAGAGCTATACGATGAATTTGTAGCCAAGAACATGGAGAGAGTAAGGCACCAGCCTGAAATCATCGAGCAGTATAAAGCACGTGCTGAAAGCCTCCTTTAACGCGTACGCAATCTTTACCTCTGAACTTCTATCTATTTCGCGGGCGCGGAGCACTTTAAGAGTAAGGGATCTCAGAAGGGAAGGAAGCGTCTCAAGCCTTTTTTAGGAGTTGCCTCAACCTTTTTTTCTTCTTCCTTCTTCTTCCTTTCCTCTTCTTTTGAACGTTCCTCGATTAGTCTAATGAGCTTCTCGACGTTTTCCTTATTTTCGAAGGTGGCGAGATATGGTATGCTCTTCTCTCCCACGAACGGGATGAAAGGCGCGACCATGAAACGGGTCAGCTGGCTCCCGACGGAGGCAAAGGGTTTTAAGGCCTCGAGGAGGAAGATGGCGCCCAGATCCATATCATATTTGCAGATGATTTCAGCCATATGCTTGATCATCGCCTCTTGTTTCTCTGGGTCAGGCTCTTCCCACATCGTGACTTTACCATCCAATTTTCTACTATAGTTTATGTTTATTTGATTAACTTAAAGAAGCCTAAATTCGCTGACATATATGGAATAAACTACTCCGTAATATAAAAAAGGGGAGAGAATAGAGTGCTACCTGCTCTTGTACCACGGAATCTTTTTTGTCGTATATCCGTAGATTAGGATGATCGCTACAAGTGCTAGGAATCCGTAGGTGTACATCGCGACGTCCGGCCTTAGCATGTCGACGAGGCGTCCAATCACAAGTTCGAACCTGAAGGAGGCTGTCGAACCGTATGTGACACCGAAGGCCACTAGTAGGAATAACAAGCCGGTCTGGTTGACGTATTTGTATGGTCCTTTGTTTTCCCTGGTGAAGAGGAAGTAGGCGGTCGCGGTTATCGTTCCGACGATCATCACGATGTTGTTGATGCTGTTTATCGGAAGCAACGTACCTTGGATCTGCCCAACGAAGTCTGACAGCACGGATGCCCTCATAGCCAAGCCCATGCCAACTCCAACCGTCAGTGCAACGGGGTATCTAGATATCCAAATCCACTCCGGTTTCAAGCGAGCGAACAGCATCAGAGACAGGACGATCGGTAAGATCACATCGAACTGTCCGCCCCCAACTTTCCCGATGGCGTTCTTCATTATATAGTCCCAGTTTATCGCCAAGGTGTAGCCTGCAAGGATCCCAGTGTAAAGGTGCTCAGTTACTTTAGAGACAGGGTTATCCCCAATAAGAACCGTATAGGCCCCGATGGAGACGAACGAACCTACGACCAATCCTAACCATACCATGTCCATCATTTTTCACCTCGCATTCTCTGTACTAAGTACAGAATGTTACCTAAGATTACCAGTCCCAAGAAGTATAGTCCACCGATGTTCGTCGCCATAGCTTGGGCAAGAGCGGGTCCAGGTACCCCGAGAAGAAGCTCATACTCAGCTGATCCTCGGATGCCGCCAAAGAGGCCCTTCAACTGTCCGGAGCTTACGTATGGACTATAGTTGGGTACCTCGTTTGTGGTACAGGAGCCGGACATTGGAAGGTTATAAGGCCCCACAAGCTGTCGAATACCGTACGGGATGCTTCCCTCGGATCCCCCCCACCAGAACACGGCTGCGAAGTCCTTCGCACTATTGATGTCCTTCATCATTGGTAAATCGGCTATCGGTGTGCCAAAATGATCTTTGGATACGACGCTACGGATGTCAGCTGCTAAAGCGGCTACACCCGATTCCCCTCCAGATAGGTACCCAAGGTTCACCCAGTTAACACCTTTTTCTTTGGCTACTGACGCTGGCAATTTTGCTACCGCGTCATCGATCTCAACCTGTGTCCAATAGGCTGGTTCAGCTGTTATGCTAAAAAACACGAGCTTACAATTCTTCGTTAACAGGTGATAGATATTAGCAGTTAACCCTGGCCCACACTGTGGATGAGTTGCCGCCGCGTTACCTCCTTCGATGAGAACATAGGAGCCATCTGGTATAGATTTCGCGAAGTTAAATGCCTGTGTTGAGTAGTCCTGAATTACCACGGGCACAATTACTGGGCTCAGGATTGGGAAGGCCAGTGCAATGAACAGTCCGAGATAGATGATCCTCTGGTCCATGTTGAGTATTTTCTTTATTACGCTCATTTTGAGGCCTCCTTTCTCTCCTCTCTGATGCCTAGGTGCTCCTTCTGCCTACCGAGGAAAATCCTTACACCCAGACCAATTGTACCAAGAGAAATGCCTATGATCATCCCCCTGAAGCCTGCTGAGCTGGGGAAGGATCTGATCCACTCACCTATCGGCACTATCGGTGGGAATATTGCTCCGCCTACTGGGAGCAGCATCATCAGCACGATGAAACCGGTGACCAGCATCACAGTTGCTCTCCAGTTTCTAGCCCTGAAGACTCTGAAAGCAGCCGATGTGATGGTGAATGCTGTTAATGAATATAATGCGGCTCCGAT
>JBGPRA010000093.1:0-8651 GCA_041489375.1 Bathyarchaeia archaeon
CGCCCAACGTTTAATGCGTTCGGGTACGTAGATGGTCTGGATCTCAGCTAGGTCAACCAATCATGTTCATGACTGAGTATCGAGTGGAACTCAGGATAAGGCTATCTTAGTCACACCCAGGGCTTATCAGAGCCGACGTCCCAAGTCTCAGCGAACTTACCATCCCTGACTCGATCAATCGATGTTCCCGCTATAATCGTCTCCACGCCACTGGCCCTGGACTTTACTCTGATAGTCCACCTCGTAGCAGTCTTATCCCCTGAGGCGAATGAATCCTCCACCGTCATAGTAGGTATGCTAGTCTCAAACCAGTTCTTTATTACCTTCTTCGTTGCCTCGATGCCGATTACGTTTCCTCCTAGTCGATGCCAGACGTAGTCCTCGGTTAGAAGTTCTCCCAGCGAGTCAACGTCCTGGTTGTTGATAGCTTCAAGCCATCGCTGGAGAATCTCTTTTACATTTGACTCATCAACCAATCACGATTCACGGTTGTGTATCGAGCGGATCTCAGGATAAGACTATGGAGTACACTTGCGTGGATTCACCGCCTCACCTACACTCAGCCATGCCTGTCATTCGCACACGCGTTGTAAAATTTCCTTTTCAAGAAGTGTTAAACATGGTGACTATAAACGATAAACAGGGAGGCAGAATGGATCCCAAGATCCTCGCCTATATCATCGTTGTACTCCTCGTCGGAAGCAGCGCGGGCTACTTAGCAAACAACATGTTAAACGAGTCCAAAATAACCGCACTTCAAATAACCGTAGATAATCTCTCAGCCGACGTAGCGAACCTGACAGCGTCGCTTGATCTACTAAAGTCACAGAACACTGTGCTTCAGGAGAGCCTACGATCGCTCAGCGACCTAAGTCTAGCAAATAAAACGGTGAAAATAGGCTATTTGGCCGTAAAACACTGGAATACCAAAACCTTAAGCTACGATACCCCATCAGAGGAACGATTCATAAAGGAGATAATCGAGCCCGACCTAAACGAGTATGCATCGAAACTAGGATACGATCTGCACTTCGAGTTCGTCGTAGAAACCGTTACCGACAGTATGGCCTTCAATCGAAAGTTCGTAGAGTTCAAGTCCGAAGGCATCGACCTAGTAATACCCGGCAACGGCAATATGGGGGTAGACGTTACCCTCTCCTATTCTATCAACAACGGCATGGTGTTGGTAAGCGCGACTTCTAATCAGACAGATCTTGCTCAGCCAATGCGTCCCACGCTACCCCTATTTCGGCTCTGCCCCGTACGGAGTTACAAAGGGTCTTCCCTCGCAGACCTGATATGGGCGGATGGTGTCCGCACAGTCTTCATCCTTCAGTCAGGTGATTCGTGGGGGGACGGGATCATCCTCGACTTCCTAGCTGAATGGGAGTCACTCGGTGGGGCCAGTGTAAGCGAGAAGGTGAGATACGACGTAGCTACAACCGATTTCTCAGCCTATTTGCAACAGCTCGACGATGAAGTCGCTCTAGCTCTACAGCAAAATGGTGAGTTGAATGATAGCGTAGGGCTGCTTGCTTTATGTGGCGGAGAGGCACCGCTCGTCGTTATGCAGGCGGAGAGCTACTCCAACCTGTTCAAGATTACGTGGTATGGGGCCGATTTCACGGCGAACAGTACTCAGTTGGCGGATCTGGCTGGCCCACAGGTTGCCCGAGTTAAGTGGATAAGCCTGAAACCGGAGGTCCCGATATCAGAATCCTATCGTAGCCTCTCCACAAGATACAAGGCTCTAATAGGGGAGGTGATGGGCATCTACTCCGCCTATCTCTATGACTCCGCTTTTCTGCTAGCTAGGTCAGTCATCGAGGCGCAGAGTGCTGATGGCTTGAAGGTTGTGGCAGTCTTCCAGGACGTCTGTAACTCGACCTTTGGGGTGACTGGCTGGTGCGGCCTTAATTTGAATCGGGACAGGATTCCTCCCCAATATGAGATCTGGAGCTACACTGGGACTACCTCAAACACGACCACCCCAATCCTTATAGGAACACTTGATCCCGCACATACGCACCATCAGCCCGTCACCGACTCTGACATGGCATACATCGTCAACGACGCTCTACTCATCGCCATCAGCCCAACTATGCCGGATTACATCGAACTAACACGTAACAGAGATTACGTCGTCCTTTCCAATCGTAACCTGAATGAGAGCTGGGTCCCACTGAACGTCGGAGGATACACGGTTGTCCTGATGACGCCTGTGGAGATTCAGGCGAAGGCCGACTCCGAGGGGGGCTTCTTCTTCTTATGTTTCGATAAACTCGATGTTGTTGATGACCATGTTATGCTAGAAATTGATAATTTTCCTATAATGCCCAGCTGGAGTACGCTTGCGAGCCCAAGCTATGGTGGGGTTTTAGGGTTGGAGTATGTCAGGTCTTTGGGTAGTTGGGTTATACGAAGTAGCTTCGTGGAGGAAAAGTAAAGCATTCACTTTCACGGTTGAGTATCGAGTGGAACTCAGGATAAGGCTATGGCCCCAAACCGTGCGCGCTGTTTCTAGGTCTGAAGTTGCGCAGCATCGTTCGCCTCCGTGGTCGTGTAGTATTTTGCGATCATGTTAGGAACCTCCCACTCTGGTAGCCTGCCCTCAACAAGGTAACGTAGGTATCTTTCAGTCACTTGCGCGAAGTTATCCTCGTGGTTTGTCTCATCTTCCTCAGGTATGAAAATTTCCCAAGTAGTGCCCGTAGGCTTTACATCTAGACCTGGCCATAGTTCACAAAGCGAAGAGATCGAGACACGTAGCTTTTTCTCAAATTCATTGTTGGGTATAGGGTTTTTTTTCTCAACGTAGAGTACTGGCTTCCATTTTTGCTCGATGCCCTGCATTATTGTGAGGTTGGCGTTGCTTCCTCTCAGCATTGACAGGTGAGTGTCGCTAGCACCCGGTTCGGCTTCGAAGTTCCAGAGCGTCCTTACCCTTATGTGAACTCCCCGGAGTGTGTAGATGACTTCACCGTTTTTATTTGCCTCTAAATAATTATCTGAGGTGATGTATTCCTTGAGTAGACCCGGATACTCGTTGAGGCCCGTTATAGCGGTGAATTGATCGAGAGACAGTTTGGTAGGCCAGCACTTACTGGAGATTATCTTGATGTCATTTCGCCAGTCTATGATTTTGTCGGGGAAACACATCCATTGAACTAGGTCTACGAGGTGTGTCCCTACATCGGCTATTGCTCCACCTTGATGGCGTGTGTCGAAGAACCACTCTGGACGTTTTAGGGGTTTACCGTCGACTGTTTTATGGAATTGGTGAATGCTCTCCATGACTACTGCGGGTTTTTCAGGTGAGCCCTTCTCAAGGGTGCCGAAGACCTCGAGGTTTCGGGCTAGTTCTCTTTGAACTATATTGGTTATTGAGTAGCGCTCAGTCATTATGTCATAGAGCAGGACTTTTTTTTCTTGTGCGAGTTCGAAGGCTCGGTGGAGGAGCTTAAAGTCATTACGTGTGATTGCCATCGGCTTATCAGCGAACACGTTGAATCCGGCTTCTACGGAGCTTAGGATGTAGTTCATCTTTTGATTGTTGTTGCCCGATATTATGACGACGTTGCCTGCTTTGTCATGTAACATTTTTTGTAAGTAGTCGGAGCCTCTGTAGACTCGTTCATCCCAATTCGTCGGGTTCTTTGAACGTTTGTTAAAGCTCTTAATTAGGTTGAGGTGAGCCTCAAGATCTGGGCCCTTTGGTGCATAGACGTTTACTGTGGAGGTGATTTCTGGATACATGTGTTTCTGTACTAGCGCTGCGTGGAAATGACTAGGATCTAGTACTAAAAGATGTATTGATGATTTCTCATGTTCGTTGGTTTTCATGCGTCACTGTATAGTAAGTGCGTGTAGGTGAAAAAGATTAGTTTGCCTGTTTGTGAGCGCGTAAATCTATAATTGAGTAAGGTGTTTTGGTGGCTAGGCTAGTTTTTTGTATTTAGGCATTTGAGATTCTGTACTCTTGGAGTGTGTGTTTGTTTGTTGGTTTGGGTTTGGGGGATAAGGCTATGGAAGATTACTACTTTTATAACATAAGAACATGCGCATGCGGATTATTAATATTATAAACTGATATTTGTTTTATACAGATATAGCTGAGCCATTTTTTGAGGACTACATCAATACCCCTGTAGCTTCCGCGCGCGGACACATACGCGCGATGTTGCGTGGCAACATGTTGAGGAGTACACCTTGGGTAAATATGAGACTTAGGGGGAGATAAGTTGAAAGCTGTAATTTTAGCGGCTGGGCGGGGAGAAAGGCTCTCAACGTATACAAATTACTTACCAAAGCCCATGATCAAGCTACTGGGTAAACCGCTACTCGAACATGTCATACTCGCATGCAAGGAAGCGGGCATCCATGAATTTGTTGTTGTCACTGGGTACTTGGGTAACGCGATTAAAAGTTGGTTATCTAACGGTGAGAAGCTTGATGTAGTTGTCGACTACGCTGAGAACTACGACTGGCAAGACGGAAATGGCACCTCCCTACATGCAGCCCAGAAGGCGCTATCCAACGATGACTTTTTCATATTATCAATGTCTGATCACATCTACTCCCCCGAGGTCATTAGGAGGCTCGTTGACAGCTTTGACGGGAGCAACACTCTGTGTACTGATAGGGCCCCGATGTACCTTAACGATGTGACGGAGTCAACAAAGGTTAAACTCAAAGACAATTTTGTGACGGAAATTGGTAAAAGCTTGAGGACATGGGATGCCATCGACGCCGGAGTATTCTTGCTTCGAAAAGATCTATTCACTCGCCACTGGCCACATAAACAGGTTGTGGACAAGATGCGTGATTTGGTGAAGGATTCTCTCCTTAAGTCCTGTGATATAACGGGTCTACCATGGATGGAGATTGATACAATGGAGGATCTACAAGCTGCTAGGAACTCGCTTGGGGTCTGGCGTTGACCGAGGACTTTGTGAAGGAGAAGGGTGCGTCAGACTTTTTAGCATACTATGTTCACCAGCCGATTGAGAACTGGATAGTTAGGAAGTTGAGATACACGTGGGTGACTCCCAACCAGGTTACAGTTGCCACGAACATCCTAGCGTACATAGTGACGATGCTCTATCTTAGTGGGAACCTTCTCTCCGGATCCATACTGAGCTTCGTGGTTGGTGTCGCGGATGGAATTGATGGTAAGCTAGCGAGGGCTAAGAAAATGACGTCGAATCTAGGCAAGCTTGAGCACGCCTTCGATCTTCTCTACGAGTTTTCTTGGATCGCTGCCTTATCGTACAGCGTGTTTATTTTAACAGGCGATCCCGCTTCATTGATTCTTGGTACTATGTCAATTCTCCTAATATCCTTCTATAGATATTGCTACGACACGTTTACTAGGGTATTTGATAAAAGCTTCGATACATATACTCCCTTTGAGAAGAGTTTCCGTAGGTTTGCGGGCAGACGTAATTTATATAATATCACAATACTCGTCAGTATAATCTTCAATGTACCCTTAGTAGGGCTCTATATTGTTATGGGTCACGCTTTAATCACTGCTATTGTTTATGCCATAAGAGTAGGGAAACATCTACACGCATATGATTTAATCACGAAAAATAACTTACCACCAAGAGAAAATCAGGCATCAATTTAATCTCCCTGCTGTTCTCGATGCATTGGAGTCTTAGAGTACACATAATGTATCGCGAAATCAACGCGCACGCGCCGCACACAGGCGTGTACCCCGGAATCTATAATAAACATAACGGGGTATTGAGCGATAAGTAGACTCAGCTTTATAGCAGGCATCATGCTCACTAGGGTAAATCGTGTAAAATGGGTGTGAGGTGGGGAGGTCGAGACCGTGGAACAGAGAAGTACACTTCCCTTCTATCTATCCTTCCTGCCCAACGGCGTGGCTCAAGGGATCATCGGCACGCTGATTCCGATCTACATGGTCCAGGTCTTAGGGGCGACCCTCATCGACATAGGCGTGATGACCTTCGCGGCCTCGGCGCTGCTCATCCCCTCCTCGATTCTCCTTGGATCTCTGCCCGACCGGACGAGAGCTTCCAAGCCGTTTGTGCTACTCTCGTTCCTCACCTCATCGATTATCCTGTTCATCATGTCGATCACCTCAAGTGTTTTCCTCTTCCAAGTTTTATACGTAGTTCTCGCGCTCGCCCTCTACCTTAAGGGTCCATCCACGAGCATCCTGATAGCTGAGTCCTTTGAGAGGAGCGTGAGGGGCTCGGTGATCGCCAACCAGGGCTTCGTCGAGAGCCTGGGTGGGGTGATCGGGCTTGGGCTGTGTTCGGTGTTGATTGGAGTGACTGGGCACCAGTTTCTTTTATCTATTACAGCTCCGCTGGTGCTGTCCTCCTTCATACTGAGCCTATTCACTATCAGGGACTCCCCTCTATACATCGAGCGTAGCCTTGACAGGTTCGACAGGGTTGTGGGTGACATCGTTGACTTTTCCTATCACCTATCCGGCGACGGCTCCATTATCCCCAACATGGACGGCGAGTGGAGGTTCACGAGGGTTGCTAACATGAGGCTTTTCGGGATCGGGAGGGCAATCTTCGCCTTCGCGACTTCCAACGCGATGACGACGCTCTCGATTTTTCTCCTGAATAGGGCTAACTATCCTAGCTCGCTGATCTTCCTGGTGTTCTTGGTGAGGAACGTCTTCGGAGCTTTGAGCTACCTCTTCGTGGACAAGGTCTTCGGCGGGAAAGGGGGCGTGTCTGTGAAGCTCGGAGCCTTGATGAGGATCGTTCTCATTCTTCTCCTGCCAGTTACCTTGATCCTGCCGATGCCGGCTTCAGCCATGTTCGCCGCTGTTATCTTGTCACTGGTCGCGGTTTCTTGGTCAATATACTATGTGGGGTATGGGTTAGTTACGATACTCTACGCTCAGCCGGGTAGCCTTGGGCTCTATGATGCTTTCGCTAACCTGGGTGGGGCGATAGGTAACTACACTGGTGGGTTGATCCCTACGATCTTCGGGTTCGAGGCGCTCTTCATCTTCTCAGGAATACTCTACGCGGTTGCCTTGGTGGTTTTCCACCTTAGCCGAGTATAGTCATAGCAGCCTTTACGCACGCGAAACGGGCCAGCACGCGTAAGCATCTATAGAATCTATAATGGAAAACCCTTAATCCCAGTTCCGCCATCATACGCGTAACCTTTTGAGGAATGCAAAGTTTGGCGTCAACCCCCCAAAACGAGTGGACGTCTGTTCCACCCGCGGAGGCTCTCCGCCTTCTAGATACAAACATCGATGGTCTAAGCGAGGAGGAAGCGCAGCGCCGCTTTCAAGAACATGGACCGAATAAACTACAGGAGAAGCCCCCCAAGTCCCCTCTAGCCCTGTTCCTTGAGCAATTCAAGAGCATCCTCGTCGTGATACTTCTCGTCGCAGCAGGCGTATCCGCGTATCTCGCGGTCGCTGAGGGTGAGCCCCTCACGGATACGTACGTGATCCTCGCTATTCTCATACTCAACGCGGTGTTAGGCTTCGTACAGGAGTATCGGGCAGAGAAGGCGGTGGAAGCCCTCAAGAAGCTGATCAATCCTCGAAGCGTCGTCGTGCGAGGCGGGGAGGAGCGGAGCATTGACTCTTCCCTGCTGGTACCCGGTGACGTGGTGAAGCTAGAGGCTGGGGATCGGGTTTCCGCCGACCTCAGGGTAATCGAGTCCTACAATCTTGAGTCAGATGAGTCCATTTTAACGGGTGAAAGCCTACCCGTAGCAAAGTCCTCAGAAGCAGTCCCTGAAGACCGGGAGGAGAAGACATGTCTGCTCTTCATGGGCACAGTTGTGACTTCAGGTCGGGCTATCGCTGTGGTCACCCAGACGGGGATGAAGACAGTATTCGGGAGCATAGCGGGCATGGTTCAGTCAGCTCCTGACGAGGAGCCTCCAATAAACAGGAAGGTTGAGGTGCTTGGCAGGCAGCTAGGGGCAATCAGCGTCGCCCTCTGTCTCCTGGTTTTCGTGATGGGGTTCGGGATCTATCGCCTACCACTTGAGCAGACTCTCCTCACCGCCATCAGCCTCGCCGTCTCAGCTATTCCTGAGGGACTTCCCGCGGTCCTAACCATAACTATGGCGCTGGGCGTTGCAGCGATGGCGCGGCAGAAGGCGATCGTGAAAAAACTCGCAAGTGTAGAAACCCTTGGCAGTACCACGGTGATCTGCAGCGATAAGACGGGCACCATAACCAAGAACGAGATGACCCTCCGTCGTCTTAACCTACTCTATAGGCATATCGATGTAACGGGCTCCGGCTATGAGCCAACGGGAGATTTTCTACAGGAAAATCGGAGGCTCCAGGTCACCGACGATCCTTTACTGGAGTTAGCCCTGCGGATTGGTGTTCAATGCAACAGCTCTAACCTTCACAAAGAGAATGACAAGTGGGTGATCCTCGGAGATCCTACCGAGGGAGCCTTGACTGTAGCAGGCGCAAAAGTCGGTCTCAAACGCTTGAATGGAGAAGACCACAAACTAGTGTCGGAGTATTCTTTTGACTCAACTAGGAAGCGGATGAGCGTGGTCTACAGGCTCGCCGACTGTAGTCTCCGATCCTACGTGAAGGGCGCCCCCGAGGAACTCCTCTTGGTCTGCAATACTATCCGTGATGAAGAGGAGGTTCGCAATCTAAC